>JBBCIP010000432.1:0-7837 GCA_037189785.1 Alphaproteobacteria bacterium | reverse complement strand
CAAGTGGTCATTGTCTCCTTGATGTCGTCATCGATATAAGTCAAACACCCGTTGGAGTCACAGAATAAGCCGATGACATCCACAAATTGCGATGTATCGTCGGCGGGGAAGCTGCGAAGAAGTAATTCATTTTTAGTAAACAGCTCCTGCTTTACGCCAATGAAAGTCCGCTTGGGTTTTGTGATCCATAATTGCCGGGCAAAAATTTTAGGCAAGTCGCTTTCCCACTGGGGCGTAGGGCCTAGAAAGAGGATTTTCTTTACCCCGAAGGTCTTGAGTTTGGCCGATATTTCAGCAGCAGCCTCAGAAGAGTGGCCGTCAGCTTGGGCTATGACGACCACGTCGGGAATGACGCTCTTGATCGTTTTCAAGGCGAAATAATTCGACTGGTCGCATTGGCTTACGCTTGAAGGCGAGTCAATGTTCGGATTCGGCGCGCATCCGGACGACGCAATCTGCAAAACCTGCCATTCACTTGGAATAAACCTCATGATCCCAGGGGATAAAGACTGAGCGTGTGAGTCACCCCAAATCAGGACTCTTTTATCAAACCTGGAGTCCGTTTTGAAACAAGAATCATCAATTTTGTCGACCGGCTTGCTGTTTGTGACTCCTCCTTCAAGCTTTCCTTCCTCACGGTATTTTTTTCCGTTGAAAAAAGCGCATTCGCTTCTCCACTCAGCAGGTAAATTTATCTTCCTGAAATATGACCAGTTGGGAAAGCTGTTTTCAAAATAATTTATAAACTCTTCCCTATCTTTCATTCTGAACGCGAAGCCATTTTCCTTATATGTTATGTAACCGGCTAGGCCGGTCACGGCCATAAGTATAGTTAGTACTACAACTTTGGATTTGCTGTTCTTGCCTAACCGCATGGGGCGCTCAACAAGTCTGTAGGTCATCCACGCAAGCAATATGGAAAGCCCGACCGCTGCAACACGTATGCCCGGGCTTGGTACTGTGCTTTCAACGATCCGTGCAAACGAAAGGATTGGCCAGTGCCATAGATAGAGAGGGAAGCTTATCAAGCCAAACCAGATGGCAAGCTTATTGGAAAGAATTTCCTTATTGATCCAGGCCCTGGGGCCCGCAAGGATAATCAAGGTTGCTCCCGACACGGGTATGACAGCCCAATTGCCTGGAAAATTCAAGTCTTTGTTTATTCGATAAAAACCGAATACTAGAAGCGCGCAGCCCGAAAATGAAATCACGTTAGAGAGTATCTTGTCATCGAATTCCATCTTTTTTCGATAGACCGCATTGGCCAGCCAACCATAAATCTTCAATTTGGCATCATTGAAATACTCTTTCCTATATAGTGTCAGCCACGCCAAAATACTTCCACACAGCAGCTCCCAGAACCTTGTTTGCGGAGAATAGAATGTTGCGACTCGGTCTTGCTTGATTCCTTGTGTATTTAGATAGAAAGAAACAGCAGTGACAAGAATGATCAAGAAGGGCAGATTGAATTTTCTCCTCCATGCCAACCATAATAGCAATGGCCAGATGATATAAAACTGTTCTTCAATGCCCAAACTCCAAAGATGCAACAGCGGCTTGGTTTCTGCGGAGTTGTCAAAGTAGCCTGTTTCTCCCCAAAGAATAAAATTAGCGATGAAGCCGGCGCCTGCGGCTATATGCTTACCCAATTGCTTGTACTCATCAGTAAGTAGCGCGAACCATCCAAAGGCGTAGCTGGCGATAAGCACAAGCAGCAACGCGGGGAAAATTCGTTTGATACGGCGAGAGTAGAATTCAGCGAAGCTGAATGCCCCCTTGTCCAGGCTTTCAAAGATAATTGTCGAGATAAGGAAGCCGGAGATGACAAAGAACACATCCACACCGATAAAACCGCCTTTCATCCACGCTGGAAAGGCATGGAAAATGACAACGGGCAAGACAGCGATCGCTCGCAAGCCGTCAATATCGGGACGATACTTGGGGTGGGATATTTTGGGAAGCGGGGTTGTCATTTAGTATGAATTAGTCTTGGTCTTGTTAGGAAACCCGATCAGGCTTTTTTTCATCCAGAGCAACTGGCACAGGCCTTGGTTGACAAATCATCGGCCAGTGTTTTTCAAGCTGGTTGCGGAGCATGTATTGCCCCAGTGTTTTCTACTCGGTTCAGGTGGCTAACGCGAAGGCGTCTGCTGTAGGTGAGGCCCTGGTGCGGGTGCCGGGAGTGTAAAGCGTGCAGTCGTCGATCACACGATTGACATGCCGCAAGGTTCCGCCGTAGTACCCATGAAACATTGCTCCTTAAGCGTTTATAATGGCGCGCCCGCCCGTGCTGTTCTGCTATGAACAACGTGGCATGGCTCCTGTCGAAGACCGTTGCTGTGCACCAGCACGGCCAGCCATACAGCTATGGTTGAGTGCTAATGGTCGACGTGCACAGCGAGCGGTAAGCCCTGCACACTGGTGGACGTCATCCATTTAGTAAATATAAAAGAAGGCCGGTCACTGCACTTGGTCACGATAACGTGTCTTATAGCTAAGCTATACTTCCTTTTGTTAAAAAATACTTTTTCTTAAAATTGAGTATTATTATAAATCATTTGAATACTGATGGTGCTCGGCGGCTAGCGTGAAAAATAAGATCTTTGCATTCGTAATAACAACATGGATGATTTCTATAACGGCAGCGCTTTACTATGTATATAGAGAGCACACAAAGGAGCCTCCTTCCCTTTCGATGTCCGAAGTGAACCCGGAGGCTGAGCCGAATGTTGGGGAAAACTATGTTTTGTGCTACAGCATTGAGGATAGAACAAAAGGTTTTGTGAATATTTCATATGGCGGGGTCCCATTAAGGGGGAGGGGCGGCGTTGCCGGCGAAAATCCTGTGACTTATGACATATGGGTGGGAGCCTGTGGTTCGATTACTGCTTTGTCTCCCGATACGTTGCAGGTGACTCCCAGTGAGGAGTTTGACGGGAATTTCGCCATTTCCGTCAATCAAATTGCGCAGCCAAATCCACCGATGAGAACAAACGCCTTATTTGGAGACGCCAAGGCACTTGAGGTTAGAGTGGGCGTTCGGTCGAGTTATTTTATTGGCGCCAATGCGGGATCAAAAGAATTTTCCGCTATCGGGTCTAACGTGGCTTTGGGCGCTAATGCTTTAGCGAACGTGATAACGGGAGACGCAAATATTGGCATAGGGACAAGAGCGCTATATTCGCTTACAGGGGCAAAGTCGAATGTAGCAGTGGGGAATAATACACTGCAAAAAAACGGGACGGGCTATAACAATACCGCAGTGGGGACGGCCGCACTTGAGACGAATACGACAGGATTTGATAATGTGGGTTTAGGTATTCGAGCCCTGGCCTTGAATGAAACCGGAAATAATAACACTGCCCTGGGCACGGATTCATTTGAGGAGAATATTTCCGGTTCACATAACACAGGTATTGGCACGTACTCGGCTAGATTGAACAAGACATCGTCGGCAAACACGATCGGTGGTTTTGGAGCTATGTATCGTTACACAGGAAGGCTGGGTCAAAACACAGCTTTTGGCATGAATGCCTTGGGATACCTGGTGGAAGGAGGAAATAATATCGCTATTGGTGTAAATGCGGGGCTTAAGCCTACGAGCGCTTTGAATTCAATTTGGATCGGGCTTGATTCGGGGAAAAACGATAAGCAAGCCGATGGCCTTAGTAACTCGATAGCGCTCGGCGCAAGTTCATGGACTGATAAAGACAACCAAATATCACTGGGTAATGAAAAAATAAAACAAATAAGGACTTGGGGTGTGGTGACTTTTAAAGAAAGCTATGATATTTATGATCCAGATATCGAGCCTAATTCACTATTTGTTGGCCATAATGGAATGCTTTACTTTAAGACTGGAGATAGCATAACCCTGCCATTGACTTCATATGGGCAGAGATGATTCTCGTTTTACGATGCAAGCTCTTTTTTGAAAAGTCCTAATTTTGAGTTTTTTGGGAGTCACTGGAATTTGTATGAGGAATAATTATAAAGAGCTGTGCTCATCAGTCTGGGTACTATGGTTGGGTGAGGAAGGCACGCAAAGAAAACTGGAAAGAATGAGCAATTAAATTACATTAGCGGCTCGATAGGACACTATGCTGTTTGTGTTTCAACAACATTCAGGTGCGATGCTATTTTTTTCTGATAGAGAAAGTATGCCGTTGCTCCTTTTTCATGCATCTTGCCTGTAAACTTGCTACCATGGCCAATTCCTGGGCGTGGCAGCAAGTCGTATGCAAAAAATGGACTCGCCTGTGCCTCATGTTTCCCCTGATGGAGTCCATCCGGCTGTACTGCGTGTGCTAGGGGAAAGTCCTAGCAATAGTCTGCGTGAGCCGCCCCAAAAGCTTGGCAGTAATTAGGTTAGGAAAAGTCAACACTGCGTACGAACTATGCTGGAAAAAGGGCTGATTAAGGTGCATAATTTTGTGATTAAAGAAATAATCGTTATATGTGCTTTTTAATTCCTATCGATTTTTCGATGAAAACGGCGCTGATTCTTGGTTTTCGTTCATGGCGAAATTATGAAATGCTACGAAAAGGTAATTTGAATTATTCGCAAGAGAAACAGATGTAGAAGTCAAGATAGAAAATTCAAAGACATTGCTTTTGAAATATTATTCCATGTAAATTTTAGATTGGTTATGAAATGAAAAATTTTGCTTTGGTTGGTGCTGCTGGCTATATTGCTCCTCGACATATGAAGGCTATCAAGGATACGGGGAATGTCCTGGTTGCCGCATTTGATCCCAACGATTCCGTAGGCATTATTGATAGTCATTTCCCAAATGCAGAGTTTTTCACCGAATTTGAGCGTTTTGATCGCCATGTGGATAAGCTTCGGCGTTCGGATGCAAATAGCCGCATCGACTACGTTTCAATATGCTCTCCAAACTATTTGCACGATTCGCATATGCGGTTTGCACTGCGGTCCGGCGCCGATGCCATATGTGAAAAACCTTTGGTGCTTAATCCGTGGAATATTGACGGGTTGTTGGAGATTGAGCGTGATACTGGACATAAGGTAAACACTATTTTGCAGCTCAGAGTGCATCCCTCTATCGTTGCCCTACGTGAAAAAGTGCGTTCATTGAAATCTAGTACCAAGCATGAGGTTGATCTTACTTATATTACCTCGCGCGGGCACTGGTATTTGCAGTCTTGGAAAGGCGATGTGAAGAAATCGGGCGGAATTGCCACCAATATCGGTGTGCACTTTTTTGACATGCTCCATTTTATCTTCGGTGAGCTGCAGCAGAGTATTGTCCATCACAACGAAGATACGAAAGCGGGTGGATACCTTGAGTACGAACATGCCCGTGTGCGTTGGTTCTTGTCGGTTGACTATGACGATGTTCCGGAAGCTCAAAAGCAGTCAGGGCAACGTACTTATCGCTCTATTACTGTCGATGGCGATGAAATCGAGTTTTCTGGTGGATTTACTGATCTGCATACCATTAGCTACAAAGAAATTCTTGCGGGAAACGGATTCGGCCTTGAAGAAAATCGGGTGGCTATTTCTACTGTAGCGGCAATCCGTACCGCGGTGCCAGCAGGATTATCTGGCGATTACCATCCCTTTTTGAAAAAATGAACTATTACAAGCATCCCAGCGCTATAGTCGATGATGGCGCTGTAATTGGCGAAGGGTGTCGCGTGTGGCACTTCGTTCATGTCTGCTCCCAGGCGAGAATTGGTAAGAATGTTTCCATGGGACAGAATGTTTTTATCGGTAATAAGGTCGTTATCGGCGATAACTGCAAGATACAGAATAACGTTTCAGTATATGACAATGTGACGCTGGAGGAAGGGGTGTTTTGCGGCCCCAGCATGGTGTTTACCAATGTTTATAACCCACGGTCGTTGATCGAGCGCAAGGATCAATATCGAGACACACTGGTAAAGCAAGGCGCGACCTTAGGGGCAAACTGCACAGTGATATGTGGGGCAACTATAGGTAAGTATGCGTTCATTGGCGCGGGAGCAGTAGTAAACCGAGATGTATCTGATTATGCGCTGATGGTTGGCGTACCGGCTAGGCAGATCGGATGGATGAGCGAGTATGGCGAGCAGTTGGCTTTACCATTGAAGGGTAAGGGAGAGGCGCTGTGTTCTCACACTGGGGCACGATACTTGTTGGATGGAACTCTTTTAAGGAAAATTGAAGGCGACAGCGATGGAGTTTATTGATTTAAAAGCACAGCAAGCCAGAATAAAAGATCGGATTGATGCCGGTATCCAGCGAGTGCTTGCGCATGGAAAATATATTCTGGGGCCTGAGGTAGCAGAGTTGGAAGAAAGGTTGGCGGAGTATACCGGCGCCCAGTATTGCATTACTTGTGCGAATGGAACCGATGCGCTTCAAATTGCACAGATGGCGTTGGGTATAGGTTCCGGTGACGAAGTAATAACGCCTGGGTTTACGTATATAGCTACGGCAGAAACCGTGGCTTTGCTAGGAGCGACTCCTGTCTACGTAGACGTGGATCCCCATACCTATAACCTGGATCCCGCTAAACTCGAGGCAGCTATTACGCCGCGTACGAAAGCAATTATTCCGGTTTCTTTATATGGTCAGTGTGCCGACTATGACGTTATTAATGCTATAGCGTCGAAGCATGGGATACCCGTCATTGAAGATGCTGCGCAAAGCTTTGGCGCAACGTATAAAGGTAGAAAGTCGTGTAATTTGACAACGATCGCCTGCGCCAGCTTTTTTCCAAGCAAACCTTTAGGATGTTATGGTGACGGAGGCGCAATATTTACCAGCGACGCTGGTTTAGCTAAAGTGTTGCGTCAAATAGCAAGGCATGGCCAAGACAGAAGGTATCATCATATTAGAATCGGTGTAAACAGTAGGCTGGATACATTGCAGGCTGCCATACTATTGCCGAAACTTGACCTCCTTGACGAGGAGCTTGTGCTACGGCAAAAAGTAGCGGCGGCGTATTCGCAGGCGATAGGTAAGCTCGAGTTTGCTACTATCCCTACCATAGAAAGCTTTAATCAGTCTGCCTGGGCTCAATACACGGTATTGCTCGACAGTCGGGATGCGATTCAGTCTTTCTTGAATGAAAACGGGATTCCTACGGCGGTGCATTATCCAATTCCGTTGAATCTGCAACCGGCGGTTGAAAACCTGGATATTGTTCTTCCCATAGGCGATCGACTGGCTGAGCGCGTGTTGAGTTTGCCGATGCATCCGTACATGGATGACCATACTATTCGAACTGTAGTTCAGGCACTCTCAGAAGCAAATCAATGAGGTTGTTTTCCCCGATCGAGCGGATACTAAGCAATCAGCTGGTTCGTTCGATAGCCGCGTTAGCATCGGGTACTGCGCTAGGGCAATTGCTAATGATTTTGGCAATGCCGCTGTTGACGCGATTATATACGCCAGAAGAATTTAGTGTGATGGCTCTATACGTCTCACTGGTGAGTGTTCTTTCCGTATCGGCAGCCCTTAGATTTGATATCGCAGTACCCATTGCTAAAGAGGATGCGGAAGCAGAAGACCTGGTGTGGCTTGGCCTGCTTTTTGGCGGCTTGGTTTTTCTATTGCTGGCGTTGGTGTCGGCTCTAGTTTACTTGTATGTTTCGAGCGCTAGCAGATGGTGGCTGGGTATTGCTCCATATATATGGCTTATACCGGTTGGCGTGTTTTTCTCCAGCGCGTACGGTACGTTGCAAATGTGGGGCTCCCGCAGGCGGAGATTTAATCTGATTGCTAGAACTCGTTTGGCCCAAGGAGGCGGGATGGTGGCTACCCAGCTAGGTTGGGGAGTTGCTTCTTCAGGAGCGCTAGGATTGGTATTGGGACAGGCTATAAGTC
>JBBCIP010000431.1:0-7856 GCA_037189785.1 Alphaproteobacteria bacterium | reverse complement strand
TTGGGGCGGCGCCTCCGCAGCGTCTTACAGCCCGGGAATCAGGTGCAAGTGACCTGGCGGGCCCGGATCGAGTCTCAGTTGGGAACCTACACTGTCGAAGGGCTGGGCGCGCATAGCTTGGCTGTGGCGCGGGAGCCTGGGCGGCTCCTGGCGCTGACTGCGGCCTTGGCCTTGGTGTCGTCGGCCTTGCCGGAACGCGAGCCTCATGGCCCGGTTCATGATGGTCTTGCGGCTTTGATCGATGTGTTGGATCGCTGCGACGATACGGCACAATCCGGCCCGTTGTGGGGCACCGGATTGGCCCGCTGGGAATTGGGGCTGTTGCGTGATTTGGGGTTCGGGCTTGATCTAAGCGCTTGTGCGGCGACCGGGGTGACCCAGGATCTGACCCATATTTCGCCGAAATCTGGGCGGGCGGTGAGCCGGGCGGCGGCGCAACCCTATTTGGATCGTTTGTTGGTGTTGCCCCGATTCTTGACCCTTGCCGGATCCAATGCCGATGGAATGCCAGATATTCGCGATGGTTTGACCCTGTCTGCGTTTTTTATAGATCGCTATATCCTGGCTCCGCACAACCGCCAAATGCCTCTGGCCCGGTTAAGGCTCGCCGAATATGTTGCGGCGGCGGCCGGGCGGGATATACTCTGACCCAGATTTTGCCCATATCTGGTAGGATGTGGGATAACCTCCACTAATCGTTGAGTAATTCATGACGTCATCCGCTGAACACATTCTCGAAACCGAATTAGGCCAAGCGCTCAGCGAGCGCTACTTATCCTATGCCTTGTCCACGATCATGGCGCGGTCGTTGCCGGACGTGCGGGATGGTCTGAAGCCGGTTCATCGCCGTCTGTTGTTTGCGATGCGCCAGCTAAAGCTCGATCCGGCGACAGGCTTCAAGAAATGCGCCCGGGTGGTCGGGGACGTGATCGGTAAATATCACCCCCATGGTGATCAATCGGTCTATGACGCCCTGGTCCGCTTGGCGCAGGATTTCGCGGCTCGCTATACGCTGGTCGACGGGCAGGGCAACTTCGGCAATATCGATGGCGATAACGCGGCAGCCATGCGCTATACCGAGGCCCGGTTGACGGAAGTGGCGATGGCCCTTCTCGAAGGCATTGATGAAGACGCCGTAGATTTCCACGCCACTTATGACGGCGAAGAACAAGAACCGGATATTCTGCCATCGGCTTTTCCAAATCTGTTGGCGAACGGCGCGACCGGGATTGCGGTCGGGATGGCAACCAGCATTCCACCGCACAACGTATCCGAACTGTGCGATGGCTTGATCTATTTGATCAAACATCCGAACGCCACCGTGGCGCAGTTGGTCAACCGGATCCCGGGGCCCGATTTTCCGACCGGCGGTACCATTGTGGAGCCGCGCGAGTCTATCTTGCAAGCCTATGAGACCGGGCGGGGCGGGTTCCGCCTGCGCGCCCGCTGGTATTCCGAAGACACCGGCCGTGGCGGCTATCAGATCGTCGTCACCGAAATTCCTTATCAGGTTCAAAAATCGAAACTGATTGAGAAAATTGCCGATCTTATCGCCGATAAAAAACTGCCGATTTTGCAGGATGTCCGTGATGAATCGACGGATGTTGTGCGCATTGTGTTAGAACCACGGGCTCGCACCGTCGAAGCGCAAGTGCTGATGGAAAGTTTGTTCAAGCTGACCGAGCTTGAAACCCGCGTGTCCTTGAACATGAACGTGCTTGATAAAAATCGTTCGCCGCGGGTGATGTCGTTGCGCGATGTTTTATGGGCATTTCTGGAACATCGCATCGAAGTTCTGCAACGTCGGTCGCGCTTCCGTTTGGGCAAGATCGATCATCGGTTGGAGGTTTTGGAAGGCTATCTGATTGCCTATCTCAATCTTGATGCGGTGATCAAAATCATCCGTAATGAGGATGAACCGAAGCCGGTCTTGATGAAGAAATTCAAGCTGACCGACGTCCAGGCAGAGTCGATTTTGAATATGCGTTTACGCTCGTTGCGTAAGCTTGAAGAAATGGAAATCAAGCGCGAACACAAAAGTCTGTCGACGGAAAAGAAAGAACTCGAAGCCTTGCTGAAGGACGAAGGATTGCAGTGGGATCGCGTTTCCGATCAGATTAAAGAGATCAAAACAAAATTCGGTTCAAAAACGACCCTCGGCAAACGCCGCACTGATTTTGCCGATGCGCCGATTGCCGACATCATCCCGCTCGAAGCCATGATCGAGCGCGAGCCGATTACAGTGATCTGTTCCGAGAAGGGCTGGATCCGGGCCATGAAGGGCCACGTGGCCGAGTTTGGCGACGTGAAATACAAGGAAGGGGATGGCGCGCGCTTTGCGTTCCATGCCCAGACCACGGATAAGATCCTGTTGTTTGCGTCGAATGGTCGGTTCTATACGCTGAGTGGGGACAAGCTGCCGGGTGGTCGTGGCAATGGTGAGCCGGTGCGGCTGATGATCGATCTTGGCAATGACGAAGACATTGTCGATCTGTTTGTGCATCGTCCAGGCGGTAAATTGCTATTGGTGAGCGGCGACGGTAAGGGCTTCGTTGCCGAGGAGGATAAGGTCTTGGCTCAAACCCGGGCTGGGAAGCAGGCGCTTAATCTTGATGATGCGGTGAAAGCCAAGCTTTGTGTGCCGGCCGAAGGCGACAGTGTGGCGATTGTCGGCGAAAATCGGAAATTGCTGCTGTTCAGTTTGGATCAGGTCCCTGAAATGACCCGGGGGCGGGGCGTCGCCTTGCAGAAATACAAAGACGGCAGCGTAGCCGACGTTAAAGTCTTTACCAAGAAAGACGGCTTAACCTGGAAAAGCGGGGAGCGGACACGGACCGAGACAAATCTCAAGGATTGGTTCGGGGCTCGGGCCAGCGCAGGGCGCTTGCCGCCGAATGGCTTCCCACGGTCAAACAAATTTTCGTAAAATCAGCTGATTGAGCGCGCGGCAGTCACCACAGACTCAAGGCTGCCGCGTTTATCCTCGGGGGATAATTTTGCGGGTTGGTTTGATGGCGATGTCGCGAAATCCCTGGCGCTATAGATATCGCCTTCGCTCTCAACCGACTTAGACGGACGTTTTCCGAACCATTTTTTGATCATACGGACGTTTCCCCTGGTATCAGCCACACATATGGCTTTGTGTATATCTCTTTTGAGTTGCCATCTGGTTAATTTAAGAATTTGCGGTGAATGGACCCTTAACAATTATGGGTGTCACCGTAATTTCATTAAATTCTGACGGTTATCCCGGTCTTTTGTGAGCTAATGCTGCAGGACAGCAAAAGTTCCATGATGTTTTGATGACGCTATTTTCCCTCTGTATGAGAGGGGATGAATAAACTTAAAGTTGTCATCGATGGTTTGCTGGATGGGCATTTCTTGACACACTGGCTCATGCCCTAAGGGTGCAATACGGGGAGGGCTTAGGAAAAATGCCCCTTGAATTAAGGGGCGTGGAATGGCGTTTTGCCAAAAGGCGAACAGAGCACTTTTGGCCAGGCTCTGTTTGGTCGTAGTTCAGAATAAGCGAATCAGGACTTTTTAGCGCCTTTTTGCTCATCATCGGCGGGCTTTATGTATTCATGAAATGTCCCTAAGGGACAGGCATTGCCGCGTCGTATCACTGTGATGAAATCGACTTTTCCGCAGATTTTGGGAATACTGGTGGAATAAGCATAGCCTTGTTCAAATTTTAGACCGAAGCAGCGGTGCGGCAATTTGCTGATATAGGTCTTATCCCCTTTCATATGAAATAAAATAGTGTAGTCGTCGAGGATTTCCGTATGGTCGATTTGGTAAAGCTCAAGGCAATCCGGGCCTGGAGCGCCGATAGTCGGATCTGGGGCCGGTACATCAGTGTTCTGCGCGGGGTCTGCCTGGGCCCAGGTTGCGATTGTCAATGTTCCGATTGTCAATGTTCCGATTAGGCCAGCAAAGACAAGGCCTGGCAACAGCTTATGAAAACGTGACATTGTGTTCTCCCCTTTGCAATGACGAAGTCACTGGTTGGCTTTGGTCAGTAATATCATTTTTATAAAACAGACTATATTGATCCGATTTCATCACAGCATTAACGCTTTCGCAACTAGGCCAGCATTAAAACATAGTGGCAAGATTAAATTGAAAGTAGGCGGGTATGCTTTCGAATACACCAATGATGTGGTCTCAGAATCCACAGCAATATACGGCGCTTGTGGTAGACTCAAATCCTCATATGATGACGATTATTCGTCGTTTTCTGCATCAATGTGGGTTGCGGGGGGTAATTCCTGCGACCACCATAGCCGAAGCCATGGACTTTATTGCTAAAGTTCCAGTTGATGTCATCTTCTGCGATTTGGGTGTTAAGCCTAAGGGCGGCATTGAATTTTTGAGGTTGCTGCGGAATCCGACTGGATCTCACAACATAAAAATACCGGTTATCATGATGGCCGAAGGTGCCAGCGCTCAGATGGTCTATGAAGCGCGCGATAAAGGTGCCAATGAGTTTTTAGCAAAGCCGTTGGCGTTGAAGGGCGTTGAGCGTGTCTTAAAGGCAACTCTGGAAAAACCTCGGGATTTCGTTGAATCCGATGTCTATGTGGGACCGGATCGTCGCCGCCGCCAAATGGATGTCGGCAATGATCGCCGTGGCGGTGCTGATGACGAACAGCCAGATTATCAACAGGATGATCCAGAAAATCCTGGTTCAGAGCCCGATAATCGGCTGCAAGCAAGCCAATAACGCGCGCAATCTTTAGCAACAGTCCGCGAGTTCACCCAAAAGTGTTGTCTTAGGGGTTGAACTCGCGTCTAAAATTCTATGTATTACGGGAGCCTGCAGTTTTGTGGGGTCACCGTGGAAATCTCTGAATTTCCTTTCAAGACATGAAGCTGCGTTCCAATCACGAGCGCGGCGCCTGGAAAGGAGCAATCTTTGTCTGACTTTTTTGCATTTGACAGCGCCTGGCTGAACAAGGACTGGCTGGATACGCTGATTGGTCTAGGAATATTATTTTCTGCCATATTGATTTTTGATCGTATCATCAAAGCATTTCTGAGTAGATTTCTGAAAAAGCGATTTGCCGACGGTAAAAGTTGGGGCGCGCGCTTTTTAAGTGACCGGAAATTATTTTTCTGGGTCTCGATGTTGCCGTATTTGGCAATAGTGCATCAAGGTTTGAATTGGATTCCGCATCTTCCGCAGTTGTTGGTGTTTGGTATTCAACGGATCATTTTCGCAAGTTTCATTCTGATCAGTTTGTTTATTCTGTCGAATATCTCACGCATCGTGAACGATATTTACATCGAGACGGAAATTTCGCGCAGCCGCCCGATTAAGGGCTATTTACAAGGCATTTTGATTATCGCCTACATCCTGGGTTTCATCCTGATGTTGGCGGTATTGTTTGATAAGTCGCCGTTACTGCTATTAAGCGGTCTGGGGGCGATGACGGCCATCTTGATGTTGGTATTCAAGGATACGATTTTGTCTTTTGTGGCAGGTGTTCAATTGACATCCAATGATTTGGTTCGTGTCGGTGATTGGATCGAGATGCCGCAATTCAACGCGGATGGCGATGTTGTTGAAATCGCCTTGAACAATGTCAAGGTGCAGAACTGGGATAAAACGGTCACCGTTATTCCGGCGCATAAATTTTTGGAAAGTTCCTTTAAAAACTGGCGCGGGATGCAAGAATCCGGCGGTCGGCGCATTAAACGCAATATCATGATCGATGTAAAATCGATCCGTTTTTTGACGGCCGATGATATCGCGGCTTATAAACGCATTAAATTGTTGCAGAACTATTTGGATGAGAAAGCAGCAGATCTTGCAGAATATAATAAATCTGCGGGGGAAGATGTGAACCAACGCCGCTTGACCAATGTTGGAACATTTCGTGCGTATCTGAGCGAATATCTCCGCGCCAATCCCTACATTCACAAGGGCATGACATTTTTGGTGCGTCAGCTGCAGCCGGGGTCTGAAGGACTACCCATCGAAATATATGTTTTCACAAACGATACACGCTGGGCGGTTTACGAAGGCATCCAAGCCGACATCTTTGATCACTTGCTGGCGATCATGCCGGAGTTCGATCTAAAGCTCTATCAACGTCCGTCCGGGCATGATGTCATGCTGGCGGCACCGGGACAAAAACCATTCTTGGCCATCGCGGCCTCATAACCAGAGCGAAAAGTGGTCAGAGAGACTGGTTTCGAACCAGTCTCCTTTCCACGACACCATTGCCTTAGCTAACTTTATGCCGCGGCCCTATTCCCATTTGAGGCCAGCAATATCGAATGTAAATTGTTGACGACCGTTTTGAAAAAATTCGGCTTCCACTATCAACTTTCTGGATTTTTTTAGATTGCTTAGAAAAAGTTTCTCGTTACTCAGAAATGCTGTTTCGGAGCTTCCGTCGCTAGGACTAGAGCACGAGTAGCGTTCTATGGCGTTATCGTCGAACTTCACCGTAACATAATCCTCGTCAGAAAAGCTGTGGCAAAGTATTTGTCCCTTATTAATGGCAAACATAATATTCAGGCCATCGCTCGGGCGTTCTCTTACAATGATCTGGCCATACACCCGTCCATATGGGAAGCCCATATCAACTTTATTGTTGCTGTCTACTGTTGCAAATCTGCTTGAAGTGCCGCGCATCTCATCCTTGGTTTCAGAATAATGCCATTTGGGTTGAGAGGTCTTGTCTTTCTTGGACGTGGGCGCGGCAGTGGGGGTGGCCGCGGGTGAGCTTTTTTCAGTAGACGCAACAGCGGTTGCCGGCGGAGCTTCGCTTGCAATGGCCCCGGCTTGGTCCTGCTTTTCTTCAGAGATGGGGGTGTGAGTTATCGCGCTGATCAAAAAGCAGGTAAAAGCGACTATGGCGAAATGCATTCTATTAAAATTCTTAATATAAGGCTTAATGCATCCGACCAAAGCGGCGAGGAAGGCAATTGCAAAGAAAGTAGACATAAATTCACCCGTGAGTTTCTTCTAACAAAAGAAGAATTACGGTGAATTTATTAATATTGACCTACTGCTTATCTTGCTTGCCGGTACTTCTTATGATCTTGGTTCAAAACTAACGAAAGCCGAATTCGTTTGTCGTATTTCCCCTGGATCGCCGGGACTGTTGTTGCGGTTAAGCATGCAACCTTAAATCCGCTTCAGAAAACCGATGTGGGAGTCCAGAATATAAATATCAGGAGATTGAATGGTCGGGGAGACTGGATTCGAACCAGCGACCCCTACGTCCCGAACGTAGTGCGCTACCAGGCTGCGCTACTCCCCGACATCCTGGAAAAGCATCGTGCTGACGATGCTTGGTAAACGTGGGCTGTTATAGCCCCATCAATACGCCCGTTCAATACAGAAATCGACGATTCCGGTTAAAGCGTCCTTGATCGGGGTGTCTGGGAACAGGTCCAGGGCATCACAGGCCATGGCGCCATAATGACGGGCGCGTTCGACCGTGTCGGCCAGGGCGCTGTGTTTGGTCATCAAACCGATGGCGCGGTCAAGGTCGCCGTCTTCTTGGTCGACATTTTCCAGAACCCGCCGCCAGAACACCCGTTCTTCCTCGTTACCGCGCCGGAAGGCCAGGATGGTCGGCAAGGTGATCTTGCCTTCTCGGAAGTCGTCACCGACGGTTTTTCCAAGCGTGGCTTGCTTGGCCGAGTAATCGAGCATGTCGTCGATTAACTGGAACGCAATCCCGAGGTTTTTGCCATAACTTTCGAGCGCCCGCTCTTCAGCCAAAGGGCGGTCTGCGACAACGGCGCCGATTTGGCAGGCCGCAGCGAACAAGGCCGCTGTTTTGGCGCTGATAACCTCGAGATACTGATCCTGGGTGGTCTCGGTGTCGTTGGCG
>JBBCIP010000430.1:0-5241 GCA_037189785.1 Alphaproteobacteria bacterium | reverse complement strand
ATAATCTTTATTGATGGGGTCCATGGCATTTATACGGATGGGAACGCCGTAAAGTTTAATTTCTTTCAGGATATAATTAGGCCTAATAATCCCTTAAATATGCCCGCTCCCGAGTCCCCAGCCGATCCGTCAAATCAAAACTTTGACTTTTCGATCATACGCAAAACAGCTTTAAATTATGCCATGTCTGTGTCGAATTTCATAATTCTTGCTGACATTTTTTCTAGTATGGCAGATGACTTAAGAAAAAAATCGGTCAAAAAGTAGCATGCAGACCCAGAATGTCCCCAATTACCAGGGACCCAAACGAATAAACTTAGTTCCACCTGAGCTCAACTTATCCTCTTATGGGAGGTATGGAGGCGGAAGTGGCTATTCTATCTTATCAAGTGCTTTTAAAGCGGCACAAAATACCCAAATTGATGATATGTTAAATTATTGGAAGCAGCATAGTGACTATACGATGACCCAACCTACGAGAGAAGAGATAGACGCGAAGCTACAGGCCGCCGAGGCGCGGACTGAGGCTCGCTTTGTCTCGCTCGATGGCAAATTAGACTTGGTTCTTAATCAGATAAGCGGATTTAACGATCAAGTCAGGGATCTCAAAGCTGAAATCAAAAATGATGTTAAAGAGCTCCGCAGCGAAGTTCGATCAGAAAACAAAACAACAAGGTGGACAGTATTCGCTATTGCCGTAGCCGCACTTGTTGGCGGATTGGGTGCTTTATGGACATCCCAGTCTAATTTACTGTCTGCCTTTCAATTGGTTTTAGCCGAAAAACACGTCGTTGTTGCGCCTAAGGAGGAGAGTAGCTTACCTCAATCTACCCCGACTCCTACGGCACCACCCACTCCGACACCAGCACCTCAAAAAGCTCAATAACTGAGAGGGGCTCTCGCCCCCTCTAGGACATTTCCGATATTAGCGGAAATCTGGCTCCCGTTGGCCAACCACTCGCTCCCACCCCGCACCGATACCCGGAGCTTCGCTTAGCCCCCCCCATTATACGCCAGACTCGACTCTTGCCTAAGTTGCGGCCAAAATCGGCTTGCCCCGTCCGACTGAAAGCAGTGTGGCAACTGCCCATTCAGGCGGGTGTCGGGGAAACCTTGTGGCCTGCCCGGTCTGATGGAATTCAGCCCCAGGCAGGTAGCCACCACAAGGCCGCTAGAGACTCACTCAGCCCCCACCTTGCTTTCCCGACCCCTAAGAAGAGCGGAAATCCCGAGATGACTCCAAAAAGCCCCCTCTGAGAGTCAGGAACGGATGCGTCCTTGCAGCCTTATACTCACTCATCCAGAAGACGAATGCTGGCGATTGCACGCAATTGCTCATCGGTCAGTGAGGACATATCTATTTTTGAAGGCGGCGACAAAGCCAGTCCATCTTTTCCGGTAACTTCACGCCGAGAGACATCCACCCAAAGAGATTTCTCCACCGCAGCCGCTCGGTTCTTTAAGCCAAAGATAATAGCTCCAACATTTCCGGCCTTCCCTTCAGCAGAAGAGGCCAGCAACCGTTCGTAAAACAAGAGTGTTTTAACTGCACCAATTTCCATCGCCTCTGCAAACTCTGGATATGCGTCACGCCAATAGTACAGGGTGCGTCTTGTCACGCCAATTTCGCCAGCGAAACTCTCCTTAGTTAGCCCTTGGGCCATATGCGTAATTAGCATTCCGCAGTATTGCTCATTATACGCAGTAGGGCGGCCAAGATTTCTCTCCTCAGTCATAAGAACACCTTATTTGTTCATACTTGCAGCTATATTCTTCGTAAATTATGATCACTCGCTAAACTCACTTCTAAGTTACTCAATCTCGTTAATGCAATGGAACTACAGGTCATCTTGGTCACCACATATGCGATTGGCGAAATCTTCGGGCCATCATCGTTGGTAGCGAGAACGGTATATACTGTAGTCGCCTTCTTCATTATCCGCGGCTAGCGAGGACACAGGCGGAGCAATATAGTCTCCTTGCGCAGCGGAACTACCACCGAACGGAATAAGCCGCCCAGACCTATCAGGCGGCAGAAGCTTCTTAGTCGCCATCTCTACGGCTTCGGGGGACGCGCGGCGCATCAGCAGGGCCGCGAACTCAGGCTCTTGTGCCGCATGGATTAAGGCCCCTTCAATCTGTTCTTTCGATTTAAGGTTCTGCGCAGCCTTCAAAGCGTCATATACACTGATAACGCCCCTTACCGTGGCCCCGACACCGGGGATCTTGGAAACTAACCCACTGACGGCAGATCGTGCCTCTAATCGTGCCGCCGTGTCTGAACCACGCTGCGCGCCC
Source organism: Alphaproteobacteria bacterium (assembly GCA_037189785.1). Lineage (GTDB taxonomy): Bacteria > Pseudomonadota > Alphaproteobacteria > Sphingomonadales > Govanellaceae > Govanella. The sequence goes on along the minus strand of JBBCIP010000430.1, from coordinate 2,943 downwards.
GCAGATTGTGCGGCGGTCAAACGATCAATATCGTCGGATATCGATGTCATGGCTTTAAGCTGAGGTTCCGTAAATATCCCGGACATTCTTAACTTGGGGCCATATTCCTTAATCGAGTCAGCAAGCCGTTTCTGACTTAAGACAGTATTTCCTTGAAAATCCATTTGTCCCGTATCGGCGCGGTTGCGGATATAGTCCAGCACACCACGCCTTAGGCCGGCAGCCGCCTCCGGTGTATCCTTGACTTGGTTCTTAAGCTGAGCAAGCCGCCCGATGCTTTTGTCGGACCGCATGATCTGGGCCAAGGCGTCATCCGGGTTCTTGCCGGACAGAAAGGCACCCAATGAAGACTTCTCATAGTCAGCACGGGTCCGCGAACCTTGCATAGACACCCGCTCAGCAACATTCATCAGGCTGTCCTGATATTCATCAATAGTCTGACGTGCTTTGCTGATGCCTTGGAAGGATTTAGCGACCTCTGGAAACTGCATCAGAAGATTGGCGTGTCTCGCACGCAGGCGGCCAAACAGCTTGGCGTTGAACTTGCCATTTTCATCGATAGCGCTTGAAAAGACATTGGCAGCCCAAGCCTTAACGGCTTCCCCAGCCCGCTCATTGCCCATGGATGCCTTCAACTGCTTGGCAGCCTCGACGGCATTCTTTGTCTCAAACAGGGTATCTGCCACGCGGCTTGAACCAAGCTCATAGCGACCATATTCGTTCTTAGACAGGACAGACGACAATTGCCCTTCTTCAAACAATTCGCCCTGGCGCGATCTCAGATTGCGGGCCTTAGTGTAAGCAGCTCGCATGTTCTCCGGCATCGCCTGCTGGATGTAATTCCCCAATTCCTGCCGCAGGCTACGGGCAAACGCCGCTTCCTTGATCCGCCCTTGCGAAAACAGCTCTCCGCCTGCGTCCGCAATACGGCGATCAATGTTGGCTAAGCTTCGGGTGTTCTGACCCGGCTGCGATAGGTCAGAAATGGCTTGTTGAAGGGCTGGCGGCATCTGGCCACCAAAGTCACCGTAGAACTGATCGGCACGCCCCATAATGCCGCGGAACACATTATCAGGGACACGGACATCCACGACATCTTGCAGCTCAGGGGCGTTGTATGCCTGCCCGACCACAGACCGCATATCATCATAAAGCCCCTGCGCAACCCCACGAATGTCATCGCCAACCAAGTCCGGACTACGGGGGTTCCCGATAGACTTAGACGCTCTTTTGGCGTGGTCCTCAATCTGTTGGGCTGCTTCTGAGATCTTATCCTGTGACCGCCCCTCGATCTTTTCAACACCAGCATTGAATTTATCGAGACGACGGCGCGCCAGAGTCTCAAGGGCCGAGGCGTTTTTCGTACCGGTCTCTTGGGATAGCAGGAACTGTTCCCGCGCCAAGGCATTGCGATTTAACTGCTCGCTAATAACCGCGCCCCCCTGCCCGGTCTGGATGCCCTGACGTTGGAACGCAGCAAGGCCAGGATCTCCGGATGCTTCCGCCATAGTCGGTCGAACACCATGCACCGCAGGCCGGTAATCACCCATGGATTGGATGGCAGCTTCAGGATTCGTGGCCCGATCTTGTAGGATGCGACCAGCCTCGCGCTGAGCGCCTTCCTCAGTAAACGGCTCCATAGTCCGCTTGGTCAGACCACCACGCCGATCTCGCGCACTTTCAATGATGGCTTTGCGGGTATTCGCGGTGGTTTCTGCTAGTTTCTTGGCAGCAACGGGGGCGCGAGCCGATATGGCAGCGGGAGCAAGAGCCGCTAAGCCAACACCTAAACGTGTTGCCTCTCCCGCGCCAGTTTGTGGTTCATGGCGTGGAAGTGGAGCCACAAGATCCCAGGGCTTGAACGCCAAAGACTCAGATGCCAAATCATAAAAAGCTCCAGGTTGCATATCAGGCCGCGTCCGAAACTGGTCTATAGCTTCTATGGGACGATCAAGATACGATCCGACACTTTCCGGCAATACCGACCTTGCACCGCGCAAAGCTCCACCCCATGTAGCAGCGCCTGTCTGTCCGACCAACGAAGCAAGTTCACGTGGCGCCGACAGTGCAGCAGCGGCAAAGTCATTTGGTGTGGTCAGAAGCGTGCGCGCGACATCCTCACCCGCACCCATCGAAGGCGGTTGCCGTCGCGCCTGATATCGGCGCATAATCTCATCTTTGGGTGTCCCATCAGGAATCCCACGGACGACAGTGCCATCAGGCATACGAACATCCATCAGAGATCATCCCAATTCACAATAGAGCCGTCAGGTTTAGGTTGAGGCTTGTTAGTGCCGACCTTTTCAAACAACGGGTTTTTGTCTGCATAATCCTGTAATGCGGAATAGAACCCAGCATCCAGCCGATTGCCATTATTCCGCATATATTCCATAGCCAGCCGCGCGACATCAATATTGCGCTGCTCGATCTTCATCGCGACGTCGACAAGTCTTTTATTGCCGTCCGCCGTTTTTGTTAAGCCGGGCACAGACGCTATCAAAAACTCTCTGTCTTTATCTGACAAAGCCCCAGGCATACCAGCACCACCGCTTGGGTTCCGAAGCTGTAGCGCCAATTGATTGCCAATCGCTTTAGCGGCCTCGGCGGCGCCGATGTTTTCATTAACCGCATCGCCTGTCATGCCAAGTGCTTGCGCAGCCCGTTTTGCAGACAGCAACTTCTCTGCGCCCATCCCTGTATAACCGGCATCTCCCAATGACTCTGACAGTGCTTGATATGTCGCCATTTTACTGCGCGCTTCGATACCCCCCGTTTGAATAGTTTCGAACCGATCAGCCATATTCTTGCCAATGGTTTCATCGAACTTCTTTTCTCCGGGCGGCAAGTTTACAGTCGTTGTATTTCTTCCCGCAGCCTTCATGTCCTTCATGTAATCAAAAAACGATCCCTTATACCCTTGCGACTTAGCAAGCTCGTATTCCT
>JBBCIP010000429.1:0-3713 GCA_037189785.1 Alphaproteobacteria bacterium | reverse complement strand
CATCCTATCGGTTCGCTCACAGGTATATCTTATGAACCCGCTTTCACTCTCATCAACATGATTAAAAATAGTGCGTATGATAAAAAATGCGGCCAACTGCTGGTTTATCCAGCACTTTGGCCGCATCGGATACTTTATATGAAGGGTAAACGTTTTACGCTGCTGCTACGCGTTCTGCTAAATCGTCTAATAATTTAGCCTCCATGGTTTCCCATAAAGACTTCCATTCTTCATCGCTCATCAGCACAGCGGTATAGGATGACGAGATCTTTACATAACAGGCATCGGGCCCACAAGGCGTGACGATTATCCGCCCCTCATAGTCCAAAACCGGCATCGATCCACTATCGATAACACGATAAACGTTGATGCGATCAACTTCGTTAACATATTCCAACCGTTCTCTGACCGGCAGAGAATCATGAAGGTGCAGCACGCGGATATCGCCGACGACCCCTTTATCGCCCTCATAGTCAACACCTTTGAACAACGAACTATTGGCCAGATTCTTGACACCGAACCATGATAAATACGTCCAAACCTTTGCGGCTGGTGCGTCTATGCGTCTTGTAACACAGGCTAATCCCATTATTTTTCCTCCGGAAATGGTTTTATATAGGCTCGATCCAAAGCCCGGCCGAGCGGTATGACAACAGATCGTAGAATCCCAGGCAATGCATTCAACATCGGTAAAGGCTTCATATTCATAAACGGCAGATTACAAGACTTTTCATCAACACCACCGACAATGAAATCTGCATATTCTTTCCCCGCAGCCGTCGCGGGGGTGATGCCTTGCCCCGAATACCCACCAACGGCATGAACACCGGGCGCCAAACGCAGTGCCCTGGCATACCGTTCCGGCGTCATACCGATAATACCAATCCAATAATAATCCCACTGGATCGGGGCGACATGGCCGTAAAGTCGCTTCAACTTTTCCATAAACCCTTTGGCGACGTCTGATGCGGCAACATCATCTTTTGTCAATGGCAACAAAGATGCGACCAAGCGTTGCCCCGGATCCTGCATCATCCACAGATGATTGGCTTTGTTCAAATCAGAAATCGGCATGGCTAATTCATGGAACAAATATCCACTTTGCGCCAAAGACGACGATCCGATCATCGCCATCGGAATCCGATAATATGTTTTCTCGAGCCCAGGCCAAAGCGTCTCATTGGCCGCATAGGCATCTGTCGCGATCAAAACGTGCTGTGCCGTGACCGATCCCTGCTCCGTCCGCACCTGCCACTTAAGCCCGTCTTTCGATAGTCCTAAGGCTGGCGTTTGACCATAAATTGCAGCGCCTTCCCGCGTTGCCGCCCGTGCCAAACCTCGCACGTAAGACAACGGATTTAATGTTCCCGCATCCTTGAAAGCAATCCCTGTCCCGAATTTATCGCTGCGTGTGAGACGCCGCATGTCGTCCCGAGAAAGGGCGTCTATGTCCAACCCATATGTCGACCACTGCTTGCGGAGGTTGTCGAGTTCTATTGCAGCCGCACGATTATGAGCGCCGATAATAATACCCGATGGATTTAAATCCGCCTGGATTTCATAACGGTCAATCAAACTCCGCACCAATTTTTCGGATCCACCGATCATTATATTTAATCGATGCCCGACATCACGGCCTAAGCGCTTTTCGATATCAGCCGGGGACTGCCCAAGGTGCATCGGCAAATAACCGCCCGCATTGCGGCCGGACGCGCCAAACCCCGGTTGTTGTGCTTCCACAACCACAACCGATCGCCCTTTTGCTGCCAAATGCAACGCCGCAGACAAGCCGGTGAACCCTGCACCTATAATGGCACAATCCGCAGTAACGGCTCCGTTCAAAGCAGGAAAAGGGTCAATAGGCGTGGCCGTATGTTGCCACAAAACGCGCTTGAGTGATTTTGGATCTGTGTTCATACGTCAAATTACCATCAAAAAAAAGAAGCGTCCCCCCACCAAAAAGAGGCATGGGAAACAAAAATACGCTGACACCACTCCGCTAAAAAAGGGGTTAAGCCAAACACCGACCAGCTTACCGCCTCGTCTATTGACCGACCCGCTGAATAGCACTCAAAACAGCCGGCCCATTCAAAGGCAAACAATTTAACCGTACTTTTGGACCAATCGCATCTTGGACCGCATTGGCAATCGCTGCAGGAATGCCAATGATCCCGCTTTCCCCAACGCCCTTAACCCCCGTCGGTGAAAACGGCGTCGGCGTTGATAGGTGCAACAAGTCTATATGCGGCACGTCAGCCGCAAACGGCACAAAATAATCCTGCATCGATAGAACGAGTGGGTTGGCGTCGTTGTCATACCGCAATTCTTCAAACAATGTCGCTCCGATCGCCTGGGTGATGGCCCCGGTTATTTGACCGTCGACAATCCCTGGGTTTACTTGTATTCCGCAGTCATGGCCAAACGTCAATCGCTCGACACTGACCATGCCAGTTTCCATATCGACCTCGACCTCTACCGCGATCGATCCGTATGATACGGCAAACGCCGGTGGGTCATAAGCGGCCCGATCTTCGAGCCCAGGTTCAAGACCCTCTGGAACACTGGCACCGAAATAGGCCTCCTTGGCGATATCAGCGAACGACAAACGGCGGCTTGGTTGTTGTTTCACTTGGACACCCCGTTGCGACAACACAACATCGTCAACCGACACCTCCATGATGTGGGCCGCCCATTTCTTTAAACGGTCCGCAAGGCGCCGCGATGCCATCGCCACAGAAGCGCCGGCAACTCCCGCACCCCGGCTGCCGCCACTGGCATAAGCGGTATAGGCCCCAAGCATAGTATCACCGCAACTGATGCTGACATCTTCAATCGGCAACGTCAGTTCGTCAGCACAAATTTGCACCAAAGCCGTTTCGATCCCTTGCCCCATCGGCGTTTGACTGCTGAATACCCGAACATGACCACTCGGCTCCATCCGGATACTTGATATATCGAAACCGCCGTTATTGACGCCCACCAGCTTACAAAGCGCCGACGGACCAAAGTTCGTAACCTCGGAATAGCAGGCAATCCCAACACCGCGTTGACGTGGACCGGGGCCCCGCACACGGGTTTGACCATAGCCAAATTTTTTCAGCGTCTTATCCAAAAGATCCGCATAATGTCCGCTATCAAGCACAATACCTGTGGCCGTTGCATAAGGCATCGCGGCCGCCGGAACCAAATTGCGACGGCGAATTTCGGCAGGATCAATATTCAATTCCGCAGCGGCTAAGTTCAAAGCCCGCTCAAACGCAAAATTTGCTTCCGGTTGGCCGAATCCACGATAAGCGCCGGTTGGCGTTTTGTTGGTGACAACCGCCAAAGCTTCGATATCAACCGCAGTCACCGCATAAGGCCCCGTTAACAAAGCCCCTGAAATCCAAGCCGTTCCCATCGAGGTGGCATAGGGATCGCCGCCCTTATCCAACACCACCTGACCGCGAACGGCGAGAATTTTTCCGTCTTTGTCCAAAGCCACAGCAATATCGACCCGTTCATCACGACCATGAACGGACGCAACGAACGCTTCTCGGCGCGTCTCATGCCATCTGACCGGCTTCGATAATCGTTGTGCGGCCAAGGCCACCAACGTCTCTTCGCCATAGGCACAGGCTTTCATCCCAAACGAGCCGCCGACATCGGGCGCAATCACACGCAGATGATGTTCGGGGATGGTCAGGCAATTCGATACCGCAGCCCGGACTTGG
>JBBCIP010000428.1:0-7105 GCA_037189785.1 Alphaproteobacteria bacterium | reverse complement strand
GGGATGAAAGCGGTAAGCAGTACCTGGACTTCATGAGCGCCTATTCAGCTGTCAGTCTGGGGCATGGCCATCCTCGCATTTTAAAAGCCCTCCATGACCAAGCCGCAAAACTGTCGGTCGTGTCCCGAGCCTTTTACTCCGATATTCTGGGCCGCTTTTTGGAACGGCTCTGCCAAAAAAGCAGCATGGATATGGCTTTGCCGATGAACACCGGCGCCGAAGCGGTCGAGACGGCGATCAAAGCGGCTCGTCGCTGGGGCTATCAAATCAAAGGTATCCCCGACAACCAAGCTGAGATCATCGTCGCCGCCGATAACTTCCATGGCCGCACCACGACCATCATCGGCTTCTCATCCGAACCAGATTACCAACGCGACTTTGGACCGTTTACACCCGGCTTTAAAATTGTGCCGTTCGGTGACATCACCGCTATGCAGCAAGCGATCACGCCAAATACCGCTGCTATTCTGATCGAACCTATACAAGGCGAAGCGGGTATTGTTGTGCCGCCGACCGGTTATCTAAAAGCGATACGACGCTTGTGTGATGACAACAACGTGCTGCTCATCCTTGATGAAATTCAAAGCGGCCTATGTCGCACCGGAAAATGGTTTGCCCATAATCACGAAGATATAAAGCCGGACGGCATGACAGTGGGAAAAGCACTGGGCGGTGGTGTCTTGCCGGTGTCAGCTTTTCTGGCCCGTCGCGACATTATGGAGCTGTTTAATCCGGGCAGTCATGGCTCCACGTTCGGCGGTAACTGCCTTGCCGCTGCTATCGGTCTAGAAACCTTGAGTGTCATGGAAGAAGAAAATTTGGCATATCGTAGCGAGAGTCTTGGCAATCATATGATGGCAAGGCTTCGGGCTATTCGCTCCCCACTTATTCAAGACGTCCGCGGCCAAGGGCTATGGGTCGGTGTTGTGTTGGACAAACGACAAACCAGCACCAAGAACCCAGGTCGCGCTTTGTGCGAAGACCTAATGAAGCTGGGCGTCTTGACCAAAGAAACACACGACACCGTCGTACGCCTAGCCCCGCCGTTGGTGATAAGCCAAAAAGATTTAGATTGGGGCCTTGATCGATTTGAGGAAGCCCTAAGCCATTTACACCGACACGCTGCCTAATCGGAGCCAATCATGAACAAACCAGTATTTCTACTTTGTCCACCTGATCACTTTGATGTCTCCTATGTCATCAATCCATGGATGAACCCGGATGATTGGACGGACAATAAAGATCGTTATCTCGCGGCCGCAAAGACGGGATGGCACGAATTAGTGTCCGCACTTGAGCAAGCCGGTGCCGAAGTTTTGATCTTGCCGGCCAAACCAAAAGTCCCCGACATGGTGTTCACCGCCAACGCCGCCGTAGTTCTTGACCGCAAAGTGGTTCTGGCTCACTTCCGTCATCCAGAGCGTCAACCGGAACAAGACTATATCGCCAGCCACTTTAAAAAATTAGTCGATCAAGGTGTGGTCGATAGCGTCGTCGCACCGCCCGCAGATGTCTGCTTTGAAGGGGCCGGAGATGCCGTATGGGATGAAACGCGGCGCTTGATGTGGATGGGCTATGGTCCGCGCAGTGACTTGGCCATGCAAGACATTTTGGCCGAAACCTATGATGTTACCGTTCAACCTTTGAAATTGGTGGACCCGCGCTTTTATCATCTCGATACAGCTCTCTGCGTGTTGTCGGGTGGAGAGGTTTTGTATTATCCACCGGCATTCGATGACGCCGCTTTGACCCTGTTGCGGCATCATGTTCCCAGCAACAAATTGATCGCCATCAGTGACGATGATGCTGCATTAATTGCCGCCAATGGCGTATGCATCGGTAAAACCCTGATATCGGGTGGTATGACCACAAGTCTTCAAGCCAAACTGAATGAGCTCGGCTATCAAGTGACTTTGCCTCGCATCGATATGTTCGCCAAAAGCGGCGGGTCGGCCTATTGCTTGACATTGCGCTTGGATCGCAAAACCAACACCGCAGCCCATCAACAAAACGCTGCATAGTTAATTATTCCGCACAAAAGAAATCCCGGTCGCACAGATGTACGACCGGGATTCTTACGCAGGTACAACAGAAGTTTAGAGAACACTTTCTCCATGGAGACGAATGTCGAGACCTTCGCGCTCACTATCAACATCCACACGAATACCCATGATGAGATCGAGCACTTTAAGGATGATGTAGGAAACAATCGCGCAGTAGATGATGGTTGCAACGATAGCATAAATTTGAACCATCATTTGGCCACCATTGCCTTCGAGAAGCCCAACTGGGGCATCTGCACCGGTGATCACACTGGTCGCAAACACACCGGTCAAGATCGCACCGACGATACCACCAACACCGTGGACACCGAACACATCGAGCGAGTCATCGTAGCCAAGCTTGCGTTTTACAGCAGTTGAGGCAAAGAAGCAGATTACGCCACCGGCTAAACCGATCCAGAACGCGCCACCTGCGGTCACAAAACCTGCAGCCGGTGTAATGGCCACGAGACCAGCAACAGCACCCGATGCAACACCCAGAACGGAAGGCTTCTTGTGAACCATCCACTCAGCGAACATCCAAGCCAAAGCGGCAGCGGAAGCCGCAATTTGCGTGGTGATCAAAGCCATAGCCGCGCCACCGCTTGCACCCAGCGCCGAGCCACCGTTGAAACCGAACCAACCGATCCACAGTAAGGATGCGCCGATGACGGTCAAGACGAGGTTGTGAGGAGCCATGTTTTCAGTGCGATAGCCAGTCCGCTTGCCAAGAACCAAGCAAGCAACCAAAGCAGCAACACCCGAGTTGATGTGAACGACCGTGCCGCCCGCGAAATCAAGTGCCCCCATTTCAAGGAAGATACCGCCGCTGCCCCAGACCATGTGAGCGATCGGCACATAAACCAGAAGCGACCACAACGCCGTGAAGATCAACACAGCCGAGAACTTCATCCGTTCAGCAACCGCCCCCATGATCAGCGCCGGAGTAATAATGGCGAAGGTCATTTGGAATATCACGAAAGTGGCTTCGGAAATGGTCGGGCCGCTATCCCCCAAAAGACTATCCACCGTCAGCCCCTTGAAGAAGGCCCCCGACAGATCTCCAATGAATGCACCTTCGCCTTTGAAGGCCAAGCTGTAGCCGACAACAAACCACAAGATCGAAATCAGACAACAGATAGCAAAGCTTTGCATCAAAACAGACAGCACGTTCTTCTTACGCACCATGCCACCATAGAACAAAGCAATACCTGGAATGGTCATCATAAGAACAATGGTTGTGGATACCAACAACCATGCATTATCACCTGAATCGAGAACGGCCGGATCAGCGTCTTGGGCAAATGCCGCCACCGATGCCAACAACGATCCCGCAAAAACCCCGGCGCCGGTTAAGACGGCAGGCACCATATGCTTTATGCTTTTCATCTAGTTTCTCCTATAGGGCGGCAGCATCAGTTTCGCTGGTCCGTATGCGCAAAACATGCGCAAGGTCGAACACGAAAATCTTACCGTCACCAATTTGACCGCTATACGCCGCAGTCTTGATGGCCTCGACCGTTTGCTCGGCGAGATCGGATTTGACGGCGATTTCGATTTTCACTTTGGGCAAGAAGCTGACCTGATATTCAGCACCCCGGTAAATTTCGGTATGCCCTTTTTGACGGCCATATCCGCGGACTTCGCTGACCGTAAGCCCTTCGATCCCGAGCGCTGTCAGCGCTTCACGCACGGGATCAAGCTTGAAGGGCTTGATGATCGCTACAATGAATTTCATCCCTGTCTCCTGCTCTATCGTTTCGCCGGACCCGCCCCTTCTTCGGAAGAAAATGCAGAGACCGCACAAGACCTATATCAAGAACCGTGCCGAAAACCGGAAGCGGCAGAAATCCGGGCTTTTTTGACGTATGACCTAATTTTAATGATGAATTAATAGAATATTTTTGCATAAATATTATGCAATTTTAAAAATTGATTAATTTTTAATCAAATACACATTTGGTTTAGTTAGAGTAAATCCCTAGCCAAGAATAGTGCCGAAAGGCACGATCTCAGCCACAACAAATGTCAGGTTATGGCTGCACGAACCATTGCGGATGGGGTGAACAAGAGTATTGTTTGAAAGTTGATTGATCCTGGCATGGCGAGGTTTAACCATACAACCCAAACATGTAAGATCGTTGAAGAAAATCTAAAGGCTGATTCGGGACTGCTATGGCAAATATGATGGAAAGCGGAAAGACGTCCTCACGCAGCTCCAGCCTTAGCAATCAAACCAAACCGAACGAGCATGTAGATGATCGCGAGCACTGGCTGATCCGCGCCAAGCTTCAGGCGCCCCGCCAACAGATTGCCCTAATAGATCGCCCAAGATTGATGAGCAGTCTTGAATTTGCCCTGAACAGACGGTTGTGTCTCGTGACCGCGCCTGCGGGCTTCGGCAAAACAACCTTACTTGCTCAATGGCGGCAGCGCCTGATTGCTAATGGGGCTAAGGTGGCTTGGCTGACTCTGGACGAAGGCGACGCCGAAGCACGGCACTTTTTAGCTTATGTAATCTTTAGCTTATCAGAGGCGGGGGTTGATGTGGGCCGCCTCCCCCTTCATGCGGAGCAAGGGCTGTTGGAATTGCCCCTACCATCCGCTATCGCGCAAATTTTAGAGGCCGTGGCCAGCGCCGATACCTCTGTTGCATTGATGCTGGATGATTACCACCGCCTTAACAGCAGCGATATCGACTTCATCTTGCAACGCATGCTGGATACAGCGCCATCAAATTTTACGATTGTCATCAACTCCCGCGCTTCACCCTCGTTGATGGTGCCGCAGCTATTGGCCGCGGGGCAAGGCATTGAGATTGGGGCCGAGGCACTCCGTTTCTCGCGCGAAGAAACCCGCGCCGCCCTTGATCACAACATTACCGAAAACGATCTCGAACTTTTATTCGAACGTACGGAAGGCTGGGCAATTGCCATTCAGCTTGCCCGCCTTGTCGGCACCACGACAAACGACGCCAATACGACCACAGATAGTTTGCGCGGTCATAGCGGCCACTTGGCTACTTATTTAACCGATCAAATTATCGCCAAACTGTCCCCTGACATCCAAGATTTTCTGATGCGGACTTCTCTGTGCGAACGCTTTAACGCACCGTTGGCCAATGCTTTGTGTCAACGTCAGGACAGTTGGGAAATATTGCGGCAATTACAGGCGCTGCATGCCTTGCTCGTGCCCTTGGACGACCAACAAGACTGGTTCAGATACCACCACCTTTTTGCAGACTACTTGCATGATATGCTGCGGCGTAAACGGCCTGAGCTGATCAATACTATTCATAGCACCGCATCACAGTGGTTTGCCGACAACGGTTATGTGAGTGAAGCGGTACGGCACGCACGGCTGGCCGGAGATTACAATCGTTGTGCCGACCTGATCCAGGCGGCCGGTGGTTGGGAATTGATTTTATTCGGCGGCATCGGCTATTTGAATACCCTTTTGCGCAACATCCCGGATCGGGAACTCTCTCGCTTTCCCCGTCTGCTAGTCGCCAAGGCCTATCTCGCCGTCAAACACGGACAACTGGTCGAAGCACGCACGCTTTTGGAAAGCGCACGACAGCATGCAGACACGCCAAACGCCTTAAACGACAGCAGGCAAGGACTGGGGCGCGATTTTTTGAATGTTTCAATTCTGATCGATGTCTATGAAGACCGTTGGGTCAGCACCGAAAGCTTACAAGAAATCGACCTGATCCTGCAAAAAATATCGGAAAGCGATGGCGTCACCCGTGCAATCTTATATTGCCTTGAAACAATCAATAATCTTGCTGTGGGACAATTCGGTCAGGCCCAGACTGCCAATTCTTCGGCATTTCGCGCCATGCGCCAGGGCAATACGGTACTTGGGTTGAATTATTGTTACCTTCATGCCGGAGTGACCGCATTCTATCAAGGCAAGTTTCGTTTGGCAGAAGCCAATTTCTGGGAAGCCCAACGTCTGGCGGAAGATAACTTTGGCGCCGATAGCGGGCTTAAAGCTTTATCCGAACTTCTTCTCAACAGTCTCATGTTTTGGTCCGGCAGTTGGCAAGACGATAATGCAGAAAAATTCCGCAACGCGTTCGACTATGCCGAATTATATGATGGTTGGTTTGAGGTTTTCGCCATCGGTGTGGATGTTGAATTTGCGTCAAACCGCTTGTACGGGAATCACAGAAAATCTACGGCTGCCATTATACGAGCCGAAACCATTGCGGAAAAACGTGGTATTCGCCGACTATCCCGTGTTGCTGATGCTCACCGCCTACAACAATTGGCGGACAGCGGACAAGATCGCGCCATCGCCATCGAACTGGCCAACACCCTCAATGCCGCCTGTCCTCTGGGAGTGTGGCGCTCCCAGCCTGAAGTGTGGCGACCCTATCAAATTATCGCGCCAGCCTTGGCAAGTTGGTATGGGCGTGATGACCGTCAGCGCGCCTTGAAAATTCTTGATGACCTTGTTGATTGTTGCCGCACCTTTAAGGCCAGCTTTTATTTATTGCAAGCGTTGATCCTGCGGGCACAAATATTAGATCAGATGAATGAACGGGCAAAGGCGCTGGCCAGCATTATCGAAGCCGTATCACTTGCTGCCGAAGATCGCATTATGACCCCATTTCGTATGCATGATGGTATCCAGCCGCTACTTTACGCGGCACAGAAAAAGCTTCGGGAAGACAACGCCGATATGGTGACCTTGCGATTTCTTTCGTCTTGCCTTGAAGTCTTACAATTTGGCAATAACAAACCCAAAAGTGACGCCAGTACCCTGTTCAGCCCGCGCGAATATGAGGTATTGCTGGAGTTGATGCAGGGCCATTCCAACAAAGAAATTGCCCGCACCCTTGATCTTACAGAACACACCGTTAAATTTCATTTGAAGAACATTTTTACCAAGCTTCATGTGGATCGTCGTGCCGATGCCGTAAGCACGGCACGCAAACTGCAATTGTTCCCATAGCGTTTCACCGGAGGAGTATAAAATGCCACTTTTCCTTGATGATCTTTCCGTCGGCCAGACATTCACCAGCGGATCACTGACCGTTGAGGAAGAGGCCATCA
>JBBCIP010000427.1:0-2680 GCA_037189785.1 Alphaproteobacteria bacterium | reverse complement strand
CACCATAAAAGACGGAAAAATATCAGCCCTGTATTCACTTGCTTAGAGGAGCAACCAGGCCATGACCGATCGGGTAAAGCGGGCTATCGGAGTCATGGGGCACGTCCGAATGCTGTTTTAGAACGGCGGCCATCGACGACGGTAGCTCAAACGGCAACCGGCCCTTTGGGGACACCTTGCCGATCAAGGCATCGAACAGAGCGGTGTCGCTGACGCCGAAATTACCGATGAGCACAAGCGGCATGTCTTTGATAGCGGTCAAAACGGCCGGTCGATCCAAATACACCGTCACAATTGTCGGGACTTTAGCCGATGTGTTTTTGATCAATTCGTAGTCGGCTTGTCCGGGGGCAAAGGCCAAATTGCCTTCGTTATAGATTTCACCGAACGGATAGCCGGGATGGAGCTTCTCAAATGGCACTTTAACACTGATCAACGCGATGTCGGCGGCATCCGGGCTGTCGACCGGTGTGAGGCCATAACGCCGCGCCACTTCGTCGGATACGCCATGGAGATAGATTTTAGGCCGCTTAGCAAACAGGCTTGGCTGGGTATTGCGGTTTTCAAGCACAACCAAAGCTTCACTTTGGGCGGTGAGGCCGGCGCGCACGGCGTCCGGGGTTCCGACCAGTGTTGCTGTCGCGTCGACATCGACATAGGGGTTTTCAAACAGCCCTTGTTCGAATTTGATTTGTAGGGTTTTTTGGACCGATTGATCGATGCGTGTTTCTGGCAGTCTGCCGAGTTTGACGGCTTCGACGATGAATTCAGTGGCTTCTGTACCGCCGAACTGATCGATTCCGGCCTCAATTCCCTTGATGAAGCGCTCCAGGGATGTGGCGTCTTCCATCCCCCAGGCTGTTGAAAAATGGTCGAAAGTCGGTTTTTCTCCAGCCGGGACGCCGTTTTTACAGATCGCATTGCAGTCATTGGTGATGGCCCAATCGGATACGATCAGACCCTGGAAGCCGTATTTTTCCCGTAACAGCGTGGTCAGGATGGTGCGGTTAAACCCGGCGCCGACGGCTTCCAAAGGCTCGCCATCGACGACTAAGTCTTTCAAGATAGAATATGTCGGCATGACGCCGACGACACCGACCTTGAAAGCGTCAAGAAACGGCGCGATATGCTGTTCAAACGCGCCGCCGGGAAACACTGCATATCTGCCGTAGTAGCTATGGGCGTCGAAGCCATCTTTTGCAGCGCCATAGCCGACCCAATGTTTGACAACGGCCGAGACGCCGTCTTTGTGCAATCCCTGATGGCTGCCTTGGAACCCGGCGATGTAAGCACCCACGTGTTTGCCGACAAGGGCGGGGCTTTCGCCAAAGGTGCCGTTGATCCGTGCCCAGCGCGGCTCGGTCGCCAGATCGGCCATCGGGGAGAGGGTTTGGTGGATCCCGGTCGCACGATATTCCTGCCGCGCAATATCCCCGAAATGATGGGTCAGCTTTGTGTCGTCGATCGCGGCCAGGCCGGTTGTTTCAGGCCATTTGGAGAACGAGCTGGTTTCACTGCTTGCCCCGGCCACATATTGAAAGTGATGCCGTGGATCGGAGCTGATGGTTGCCGGAATACTAAAGCGCCCCTGCGCCGCTATGGCTTGGAGTTTGTTGTTTTCTGCCGCAAGCCAGCTTGCTTCCCCGGCAAGGCGGGTGATGAAGGTGACGACGTGTTTGTCGCCGATCAGATGTTTCAGTTTATCAAGGTTATAGCCGTCCCCAAGTCCGGCTATTGTTTGATTGTGTGCAGGCGCGGTGCCATGCATCATCAAACCGGCTTTTTCTTGGAGGTTCAGGCGCGCCGTCAAATCCTGGGCGCGGATTTGCGGCGAAAGCCGCCAATCTTCATAAGGGGAAAGCCGGCCATCACGATCAAGATCCCGGAACTGCAAGCCATCCTGCGAAATATGCGGACCATCGCTGGACAATACCGGTTGCTTTTGACCCGCTGTTTCTGCGGCTAAAGCATAAGGTGAGCATAACGACAAAGCGAAGATAGGCGCCAGCTTGCGCAGTGCGAAATCGATCATCAGACAGTTCCCCTAACAATGTGGCGGCTGAGTTTTGAGCCTTATGGTGTTAGGAATAACTCTATCGTTATAGTGACAGCGCTGTCAATATTGCGGGTGAGGGCGCAGGCTTTGTCGCTCGCTTTGTCATTGTGGGCTATGATTTGGAATAAGAAATCAGACAAACGAAAAAGGGCGACCCGAAGGTCGCCCTTTTGTATTGGCTGAAAACGCAGGACTTATGCGTTTTCTTCGGCTTCGGCCGGTTCGGCGTCGTCTGCAGCTTCAAACACAGCTTCCGCTTCGAAGAAGGCTTCGGCGCCTTTTTCTTGACGGGCTGCGTCGAGTTCGGAGCGGGCAACGTTGACGCTAATCGTAACTTGCACTTCCGGATGCAACGAAACCTTTACGCTGTGAATGCCGAGGTCTTTGATTGGCTTATTCAGCACAACTTGGTTCTTTTCGACTTTATAGCCGCCCAGAGCCAAGGCTTCGGCGATGTCACGCGCTGAAACGGATCCGTAAAGATGACCGGCTTCGCTGGCCTGACGGATCAAGGTAGCGGATGCGCCCTCGATCAATTTGGCTGCTTTTTCGGCGTCTTGACGACGTTCCAGGTTGCGGGCTTCGATTTCTACGCGTTGGGCTTCAAACCGCTTGCGGTTTGCA
>JBBCIP010000426.1:0-2994 GCA_037189785.1 Alphaproteobacteria bacterium | reverse complement strand
TATAATCCGACACGCTCTTCGATTACTTTGCCGGTCATGTGTCGATCCTCTCCCGATTAGACGCCCTAGTTGTCCTGATCTTCGGTGCCGACATCGCCATCTGCAATATCGGTCCCTACGGTGTCATTAACATCGTCGTTTTCATCACCCTCAGCATCTTCCAGGCGCGCGATGGAGACGACATGTTCATCTTCGTCGACACGGAACAAGGTAACACCCTGGGTCTGACGACCGGCGACGCGAATATCACCGACCGGCACACGGATCAACCGCCCACGATCAGTGACCATCATGATTTGGTCTTGATCTTTGATCGGGAAACTGCTGACCACATGACCGTTCCGGGCCGATGTTTCGATGTTGATGATGCCCTGACCACCACGGCCCGTTATGCGATATTCATAGGCCGATGTCCGTTTGCCATAGCCATTGGCGGTAACCGACAACAGCAATTCTTCAGCAGCTTGCAGTTCGGCAAAACGTTCAGCCGTCATGCCCTCCGGCGTCGAACCGGCAGCTTCGCCACGACGCGCTGCCGCTGTGAAGCGCAGATAAGCATCACGCTCTTCAATGGTCGGCTCGATATGATGCAAGATGGACATGGTGACAATTTCATCACCCGTGGCCAAGTTCATACCGCGAACACCGTCAGAGGTCCGGCTTTGGAAACGACGAACTTCCGTGACCGAGAAGCGAATACACTTACCGCCTTTTGCCGCCAACAGAACATCGTTGTCTTCTGTACAGACCGCGACAGCAATCAATTTGTCGCCATCATCAAGCTTCATGGCGATCTTACCGTTGGACATCACATTGGTGAAATCCGACAACGAGTTCCGACGCACATTGCCCGACAGCGTGGCAAACATGGCGTCAAGGTTGCTCCAGGTCGTTTCATCTTCGGGAACCGGCAAAATCGCCGTAACGGTTTCGCCCTGTTCAAGCGGCAAGATATTGATCAAAGCCTTGCCGCGCGATTGCGGATTGCCCAACGGCAATTTCCACACTTTTTGTTTATAAACCTTACCAACGGTCGTGAAGAACAAGACCGGCGTATGGGTCGAGGCCACGAAAACTTCACTCAAGAAATCTTCGTCTTTGGTCGACATTCCCGACCGCCCCTTGCCACCACGGCGTTGAGCCCGGTAGGCATTCAATGGCACGCGTTTGATATATCCAGAATGGGTGACGGTCACCACCATCTCCTCACGCTGGATCAATTCTTCGTCGTCAAAGTCACCCAAAGCGCCATCGATGATCTCAGTCCGTCGGGGCGTCGCGAACGCTGCTTTGACTTCAACAAATTCAGCCCGCATCACTTCATAAAGCTTGACCCGGCTTTGCAGAATTTCGAGGAATTCGGCGATTTGAACCGCCAGATCTTTCAACTCGCTGCCAATATCGTCACGCCCCAACGCCGTCAAACGGTGCAAGCGCAGATCGAGGATGGCTTTGACTTGAGCTTCCGACAGCTTGTACTTGCCGTCTTTATATTCGCCCCGCGGATCGTTGATCAGCGTGATGTAGCTTTCGACATCGGCCGCTTCCCAGTCCCGCTCCATCAAGCGTTCGCGCGCTGTATTGGCGTCGGGCGCATGACGAATGATTGCCACCACTTCATCGATATGCGTGACCGCAATCACCAAACCGACCAAGATATGACCGCGATCCCGCGCCTTGGCCAACCGGAATTTGGTGCGCCGGGTAATCACCACTTCGCGGAATTTAATGAACGCTTCGATGATATCGCGGAGCGTCAACACTTCGGGGCGGCCACCGCGCAACGCAAGAATATTAGCGCCGAAACTGGTTTGCAGCGGGGTGAAGCGGAACAACTGGTTCAGCACCACATCCGGCACCGCATCGCGCTTCAATTCGACAACAACGCGCACACCGTCACGGTCGGACTCATCGCGCAGATCGGAAATGCCTTCGATCTTTTTCAGGCGCACGCATTCAGCGATCTTTTCGATCATCGACGCTTTATTGACCTGATACGGCACTTCCGTGATGATAATAGCCGTACGGTCTTTGCGAATTTCTTCGATGTCGGTGCGGCCACGCATGATCACCGAACCGCGACCGGTCAAATAGGCGGATCGGCTCCCGGCCCGGCCCAGAATCAAACCGCCGGTTGGAAAATCCGGTGCCGGCACCAGCTCCATCAAATCTTCGACAGTGACTTCAGGGTTATCCATATAGGCAAAGCAGGCATCCAACACTTCGCCCAAATTATGGGGCGGAATATTGGTGGCCATGCCGACCGCAATACCACCGGCGCCATTGACCAGAATGTTTGGGAAACGGGCCGGCAAAACATCCGGTTCGCGCTCGGATTCGTCATAGTTCGGTTGGAAATCGACCGTGTCTTCGTCAATGTTTTCAACCAGCGACGCCGCAGCCCGGGCCAAGCGGCTTTCGGTATAGCGCATGGCCGCCGCTTTATCGCCGTCCATGGAGCCGAAGTTGCCTTGCCCATCCACCAACGGCAAGCGCATCGAGAAATCTTGGGCCAAGCGGACCAAAGCATCGTAAATCGATTGGTCGCCGTGCGGATGGTATTTACCCATCACATCCCCAACGATACGGGCAGATTTCCGGTAGGCTTTGTTATAGTCGTAGCCGTTCTCGTACATCGAATAGAGAATGCGGCGATGCACAGGCTTCAAACCGTCGCGCACATCGGGCAAGGCCCGAGACACGATGACGCTCATGGCGTAATCGAGATAGGAGCGTTTCATCTCCTCTTCGATTGTAATCGGCTCAATATCGTGGTCGCGCGGCTCAAGAACGCCCGTATCGGTCAACGCTATAACCCTTCGTGACAGAAAGACCGGTGGGCCCAGAAACTCCGACCCTGGTCAGGAAAAAAACACCGAGAATCTACGATATATAGATTCCCGGCCCGCCCACATTACCAAGTCCTGTGGTGCGGTGCAAGCTGATCGGCAGTTTCTAGACCCTAAACCTAAGTTTTGGCGGGCTTAGTCAAAC
>JBBCIP010000425.1:0-5580 GCA_037189785.1 Alphaproteobacteria bacterium | reverse complement strand
GTGGCGTCAGCCCACGCATATCCTCGCCGCGCACTGTGCTGGCGGGATACTTTTTTCATCGACATAGGTAAGATATCGGAATGGAGGCTCAGGCCAACTTATGTGGTGGGTAGCGATCTTGTTTTGGTGGGTAGTCTCTATTGTTTGAGGTCGGGAAGCTGTTCGAGAGCCTCCATATCATCGTCGCTAAAGCCGAAATGGTGGCCGATTTCATGGATGACGACATGATGGACCACGGCTTCCACCGTTTGGCCGGTATCCTTGGCATACTGCAGGATCGGCTCTCTGTAGATAAAGACCATATCGGGCTCGTGAAGGCTGTCAAAGGATGATTTTTGGTCCAGACTGATGCCCTGATACAGGCCAAGCAGGTCAAATGGATCGTCAATATCCATCTCTGCCAGCAGCTCATCATCGGCATAGTCATAAACGCGGACAATGACATCGGCTGTCGCATTTGCAATTTCTGGTGGGAGTGATGAAAGTGTTTTGCGTACATAGCGCTCAAAAGCGCTATCCGTGTGAATGTCAGGCGATACAGGGTCCATACAAGCAACATCAATCGTCAGCACAAGAATGATACGAGCTATTTTTCACTATATATGCTTTATATATGCTTTTTGAGCGGATGGCGCGAATTACGAGTTATTATTTTAGCCTTATGTTTAAAGCTGGTGAATTGTCAGATGTTTGTCTGAGTAATGAGGTTCTGTTGCGTGGAGTTCTATTAGGGAAGAGCTATATAGCATCTATTTATGATAGAATATAATTGTGATATAGTCCGTCAATAAACGTGTGTGTTGTGAGGGGGTATCTGCAAAGTTCAGAATAAAGTATTTCAAGGATTGACGATTTTCAATTGCGATCAAAGCTTGGTTTTGAGCACAAATTCTTTAGTGTATGGAACAAATAAAAGGCTGCCGTATATCTCCTGCTGTTAGAATGACAGTAGATATCAGACAAGAAACAGTGTTGATTGAGCGGCGCATATTTGTGGGCGAGAGTCCAAAGGTATGGCGTTCGTATAATTGTCAAAACAAGCCGATGGGCGGTATATTCCTATGAGGCCGTGATTTTCTCGGTCATCGTGTCATGTTATCACCATCCGTGTATTTTAAGTCTATACCATAGGGGGCGTCGTGAGCTGGACATCGCGTAAACCATTTGAAGGCTTGCTCACGGGCTCACAACGTCTCAATAGAACACTCGGCTGGCAGCATTTGGTGGCGTTAGGGGTTGGGGCCATTGTCGGTACGGGGATCTATACCCTGACCGGGGTCGGGGCGGATCGTGCCGGTCCTGCGGTCATTCTAGCTTTTGCCATTGCCGGTGTTGTTTGTGCTTGTGCAGCCTTGGCTTATGCTGAGCTGGCAACCATGATGCCGGCGGCAGGCAGTGCTTATACCTATTCTTATGTGGTGATGGGAGAAGGCATCGCCTGGATAGTCGGCTGGAGCCTGATCCTCGAATACACGGTTGTTTGCAGCGCGGTTGCGGTTGGATGGTCCGGTTATGCAGGTGGTTTTCTGCAAGCTGCCGGTATTAATATTTCACCCGAACTTCTGGCCGGTCCCCATGCCGGCGGGATCATTAATATTCCGGCTATTGTCATTGTGTGGGCTGTTGCTGGTTTATTGATTTTAGGGACCCGAGAAAGTGCGACAGTAAATGCCATTCTTGTGGTTTTTAAATTACTGGCATTGCTGATATTCATCGCCCTCGCTATTCCAGCATTCAATGCTGAACATTTTACCCCCTTTATGCCTTATGGTTTCGCAGCTCACGTCGAAGATGGCGAAGTGCGCGGCGTGATGGCAGCAGCGGCTATTATCTTTTTCGCCTTTTATGGATTTGATGCGGTGTCCACCGCTGCCGAAGAAACCAAACGACCTGGGCGCGATCTGGTGATCGGTATTCTCGGCTCGATGGTGATTTGTACATTGTTGTATATGGCCGTGGCGGCTGCGGCAGTCGGCGCGTTGCCGTTCCAAGATTTTGCCCGCAGCCCGGAACCTCTTGCCCATGTGCTTCGTAGTTTGGAACATCCCCAGGCAGCGCGCATAATCGGGATTGTTGCCGTGATTGCACTCCCAACCGTCATCTTGGCGTTCATGTATGGGCAATCGCGCATTTTCTTTGCGATGGCGCGGGATCGGCTGCTGCCGGAGCGGCTGGGGCGGGTCAACGAGAAAACCGGCTCGCCGGTGACGATGACCATTGTTACAGCGGTGGTTGTCAGCATTATTGCCGGGTTGTTCCCGCTTTCGGAAATAGCCGAATTGGCCAATGCAGGAACATTGGCCGCTTTTGTGGCGGTTGCGGCATCGATGTTGATTTTGCGTCGGCGTGGGCCTGAATTGCCCCGTGTCTTCAAAACACCCTTGCCTTGGCTGGTTGGGCCGCTGGCAATTACCGGCTGTCTTTACTTGTTCTGGAGTCTTCCAGCCGAAACCCAAATCCGGTTTTTCATCTGGAATGCGATCGGCGTGGTCATTTACTGGCTCTATAGCCGCCATAACAGCCTATTTTCAGATGCAGGACGCTGACCCGTAAAAATTCCGATGATATGGGAGCCATTTGGTGATGGCTCTCATTAGATCTATTGGGATAGGGGCTTACGGTTTCTCCTTTTTTAAGCTGTCTTATTAGGGTATGAGAGATTTCGTAAAAGACTCTATCACCCAGATAAATAAGATCAGTCAGGAGAGTGAGAATGGCCCCATCGATCGCCCTTAAAAATCCAAATCTTTTTCAAGAACTTGGTTA
This sequence comes from Alphaproteobacteria bacterium, assembly GCA_037189785.1. Lineage (GTDB taxonomy): Bacteria > Pseudomonadota > Alphaproteobacteria > Sphingomonadales > Govanellaceae > Govanella. Next base: position 2,814 of record JBBCIP010000425.1, on the reverse strand, counting down.
TATTGATGGAGCATGGGTCGGGGCTGATTCCGGTGCCGTTTTACCGGTCCATAATCCGGCTTCGGGTGAAGCTTTAGGTACGGTTCCCAATATGGGCGCAGCCGAAACCCGGCGGGCGATCGAAGCGGCTGAGGCCGCATGGGGTCCATGGCGGGCAAAAACGGCCAAGGAACGGGCGCAAATTCTCCGCAAATGGTTTGAATTGATGATGGCCAATCAGGAAGATTTGGCCGTGTTATTGACGGCCGAGCAAGGCAAGCCCTTGTTCGAAGCCCGCGGTGAAATCGCCTATGCCGCCTCGTTCCTCGAATGGTTTGGGGAAGAAGGCAAGCGGGTTTATGGCGACACCATCCCGGGTCATATGCCGGATAAGCGGATTTTGGTTTTGAAAGAACCGATCGGCGTCGTTGCCGCGATCACCCCGTGGAACTTCCCATCGGCCATGATCACGCGGAAAGTCGGGCCAGCCCTGGCTGCCGGATGCCCGATTGTGCTGAAACCGGCCACGCAAACACCGTATTCGGCCTTGGCTTTGGCGGTACTGGCCGAACAAGCCGGCGTCCCGAAAGGCGTATTCAGCATCGTTACAGGCAACGCTTCGGCCATCGGTGGTGAGATGACCGGCAGCCCGATCGTCCGCAAAGTCACGTTCACCGGATCGACCGGCATTGGTAAGCTGTTGATGGAGCAATGCGCGAGAACCGTCAAAAAAACCTCGATGGAGCTCGGTGGCAATGCACCATTCATCGTGTTCGACGACGCCGATCTCGATGCCGCAGTGAAGGGGGCTATTGCCTCGAAATACCGGAACACCGGCCAAACTTGCGTTTGTGCCAATCGGCTGCTGGTCCAAGATGGCATCTATGACGCATTCGCGGCCAAGCTCGCCGACGCTGTGGGTAAATTGCGGGTTGGTGACGGCTTGAAAGGGGAAACCGATCAAGGCCCGTTGATCGATGAAAAAGCCGTCCAAAAGGTCGAGGAGCATATTGCCGACGCCACCAGCAAGGGTGCACGAGTTGTCGCCGGTGGCAAACGCCATGCCTTGGGCGGAACGTTTTTTGAGCCGACGATTTTAGCTGATGTAACACCTGCTATGGCCGTTGCGCGGGAAGAAACATTTGGCCCCTTGGCTCCATTGTTCCGGTTCAAGACCGAAGCCGAAGCGATCAAAATGGCCAATGACACTGAATTTGGTCTCGCGTCATATTTCTACGCCAATGACATGGGCCGGGTTATCCGGGTTATGGAGGGGCTTGAATATGGCATCGTTGGGGTCAACACCGGGATCATTTCGACCGAGGCCGCTCCTTTTGGCGGCATCAAGGAATCTGGTATTGGCCGTGAAGGCTCCAAATACGGGATCGAAGATTTCTTAGAAAGCAAATATGTCTGCCTTAGCATCTAACGCAGAGGTCGGTCTAGAATAATTTTTCAAACAAGAACGGACACTCGATAAGACTGTCCGTTCTTTTATTTTGCGGCATCTTTAAAGCGTTTTACACGCTCGTCTGTGGCCGGGTGACTGGATATCCAGGAATCGCCGGACGGGCTGCCTTTCTCCATCGCCGCGAACATATCGGCCATATCGGCCGGATTCATATTGAAATCTTTGAGCACGGCCAGTGAGATGCCATCGGCCGCCCGTTCGTAATCCCGTGAATATCCCAGACGCAAAACGAAAACGGGTAGGGTCAGCAGAAGTTCACTAAGACTACCGATATCGCCCGTTACAAAAATGACTGTGGTCGACAGGATCGCGGTTTCGATCAACGACCGAAGCGAATGGCGATATTCCAGATGAGCGATCTCATGGGCGAATACGCCGGTCAAGGCTGCATCTGTTTTTGCCAGTTTGACCATTTCATCGGTGATGATGATGGTTCCGTTCGGTAGTGCGAGTGCATTGGCGCCGATCATGCCCCCGGACGCAACCCGCAGCTTGCAGCACGGGTTTTCTGGTTTGCGATTGTCCAAGACGCGGTTGAATAAGTTTTGCAGTCTTGTGATCTGATTTTTTTCGAGCGTGCTGGCCTGTGTCCATTTTTCGGTGATGACTTTTTCGGCTTCATTTCCGGCTTTCACCAACATGTGTGGCGGCAACTGGTGGGCTATGGTGTTGGCCGCGGCGGGAACACCATATTTGATAGCCCCAAAAATAATGCCGATGCCGATCACCAATGATGCAGCAACCGCTGTTTTATGACGTTCCAGAAAGGACACAAACCGTGCAAAACCACTGCGCCGCAGTCGGCTTTCGATCTGATCGATAGCTTGATTGTCCGTTGTTTCTACAACAGCGCCACCGGCGATCGTAATGCGGCGCGGCATATCGCCGATGCGATCGGAGACCGTCGCTGCGTTCCAATCGAAAAGTTGGTCAGGTATCCCATCGTATCGAAGGGTGCCGACCCCGTTTTCACTGACAGTGACAATAACATCCGTATAGCGTGCCGCGCCTGCGGCATACAGACGTGCTGGAAACGACGCAATCACATAACAATTCCTACATCGAAGACATCGGCCATTTCTTGCCCGATGGCGCCCTCTTTTTCGGCAATTTCTGAACTGTAGTCTTCCATGTTGCCATCGATTAAGGCGACAGTATTGTCTAATCTATATTCAACAAGCCGAATATGGGCCCAGGGGTAAAGGAGTCCAAATGAGAAGATGATAGCGAGAATATTCGTGAATTTGATCCAGGCTAATTGGTTAGCTGAGAGCGTAGATTCGAACGTATGTTTTTGATCCAGTTTCAGGTTGTTGAACAGCAGATTTATGATTGCAGTCTGGAAATAAGTTTGGGCATACAGA
>JBBCIP010000424.1:0-6161 GCA_037189785.1 Alphaproteobacteria bacterium | reverse complement strand
AAAAAACGTTCAGGGTGATACGCTTGGAAATATTGAAAATGTCATGATTGATAAAGTGACGGGGCGCGTTGCATATGCAGTCATGTCTTTTGGAGGATTTCTAGGTTTGGGCGAACGCTACCACGCACTACCATGGGGCGTCTTAAAATATGACACCGATGAAGATGCTTACATCGTAAATTTAGATAAAGAAGCTTTGGAAAAAGCACCATACTATGAGCCGAAAGATAAAGTTGAATGGGATAATCGAGATTGGGGGAAAAAGGTCCATGATTATTATCGCGTTCCGCCCTATTGGCTCTAAGGCAGGGATGCGAGTGTTGAGAGGGTGCAGTGCACCTTCTCAGCACAAAAGCAGCTCAAAGTAGTATTCAGGCCGTATGTGTAAATTGATACGTGATTTCTCTTTAAAAATAGAGTTTTACTGATAATTCACAGGGTGTTTTACCCTTTTTCTGTCGCTGACTACCCATCTCATGCTCTAGGAAGGGTATACTGGTTTTCGTATCATAAGAGTATTATCTGTGCGAAGACCGAGGTATGGGCTATGTCAAAGAACCAAGACGCTTACCGTATTGCGTCCGTTGAGCAACTCAGAGAGCATTACGAGATGCCCAATGAAATGGTTACGAAAACAAAATTTAATTTTTTGGATGATTATACGGTTCGTTACATAGAACTGGCTCCCATTGTTTGCATAGGCTCGGAGATGGCCGACGGTTTAGATGTGTCGCCACGTGGGGGAGAGCCGGGCTTTGTTCATATAGTGGACCGACGCACTGTGGCTATTCCGGATTGGCCCGGGAACAATAAAATCGAAACAATGATCAATATTGTTCAAACAGGTCGGATCGGTCTTTTGTTTTTGGTTCCTGGGCAAGATCTGTTCTTACGAATTAATGGTCCCGCAGAAGTGACGCGTGATCCTAAAATTCTAGATGCGCTAAAACATGGTGAGAAGGTACCGATTACGGCAATCAAGGTAACAGTAAAGGAAGCTTATTTCCATTGTGGGAAAGCTATTCGCCGTTCAAAAATATGGAACGCGACATCATGGCCAGAAAAGAAATCTATGCCACCTATTGGAAAAATGATTCTGGATCAAGCAGAATTGGCCGATAAAACTACGGTTGAAGAGATTGAAGTAATGTATGAAACCGCACTGCGGGATCAGTTATATTAAAATCCCGATATTCCGTGCAACAGCAACGGCCATGTTGCGGTCGTTTACACCAAGCTTCGCATATATCTTTTTTAGGTGATATTTTATGGCATCATCTGTAATGTTCAATTGCCGTGCGATTACTTTATTGGATAATCCGTTATCCAACCCTTGTAAAACCTCTCGCTCGCGTGGTTTTAAGATTTGTGCGGGTTTCCCATCATGCAGCCCCGCTGGATCCACTTGAATTGAAAAGATTTCAGCTAAGAATGTAATAGTCGTCACATCCAAGCTGCGAAGCCGTATAATTGGAAGAATATCATTCAGAAATTTTGCGAGTGGCGGTTCTTCTTCCATAAAAAGTCTACGCCATCGTTGTGGAACTGCTAATTCCAATGCTTTTAAAGCATAGTCTGCCGATAGCTCGAGGTTATTGCACTTGTGATGAGCCATAGCTTGCAATAAATAAATTTTAATAAGGCTACGGCCTCGTCCATTTTGTTCGGCTAACGTTTTCGTTGTCGATAGTAAGTCCAGGGCAATATCTGGTTTGTTGTGCAAGATTGCAAGCCGTGCAAGGGTAATTGCGGCGACTTCACGTTCTAGAAGGTTTTTATCTTTTTCACTGTGATAGAAGGTTTTTAGAAGCTCGTCTAAATCTAAACGTAATGCTTCCGTTGGTTGACTAAGTGTGCGTATTTCTATGCGGCGATAGTCAATAACTGTCTTTAATCGTTTCAGATCGCGTCGCTCAGCATTTGCGTCTCCATTGCGCAGAACATTCAAGGCCCCTATTAAATCTCCGCGCGCCATATAAATTCCAGACGACACATAATAACCCGCTAGATATATTTCTAACCACCCTTCGCGATTTTCTGATTCCGATAATGCCGGGTAGCAAAGATCTTCTGCTTTACGGAGATCATTGCGCTCATAATGACAATAGGCAAGCATCACACGTACCATCACAAGCACAACGAGATCATTTGGAACACAGTCGAGTGCAATTGCTTCCGCAATTGTTAAATGTTCAAGAGCATGATCAAGATTCCCCAAAGCTATGCTGACGACACTCAGATGAAGGTGGCAGAAAACAAGACCATTTTCTGCTTTACTGTTGTTAAAAGCTTGTAAGCTGATGCGCCCGGCTTCTGCAGCCATGAGTACATTGCCACGTCTCAGATAGATCAAGCATAGCATCTGCTGCAGCACGCCTTGCATTTTTTTATCATAAGATAAGGTGCTGCCAGCCATACTTTCCAAAGCGTTTACGACTTCGATGGAAACGCCGTCGTCACCTTGACCGGTGATTGCGGCCCCAACCATTAAAATATCTTTTTCTAAATTTTTATCTAAACAGGGACTCATAGCGACCAAATTGCGGATCTCGTTAATTTCTCTATTTGATTCGAGCAATAAGCCATCTTTCATCCACAGTAGCGCTCGGGCTGTACGAAGGCGCAGTCGTTCGTCAATAAGAGTGGATGGTATATTTTCCAGGAGACGCTTTAGTTTTGGCGTACCGCCATAGACGGTAATCCATACTCCACCGTAATCCTCGATGGTTTCGGCAGCCGCTTCGTAATTACCGGCGAGGGATAAATGTTTAACCGCTTTGTCAAGTTGTGCATGATCAAGATACCAACTGGCGGCTCTTTCGTGTAACTGACGTATATTTTTTTCGCCAAGCATTTTCTGGCGGCTTCTCAGATATTCAGCAAAAAGATGGTGGTAACGATACCAAGATCGTTCTTCATCGATCGGGATGATAAGAGCAGAAAGTCTTTCCAAAGAGTGCAAAACTTGCCAGGAATCACAGCGATCACAAATGGTGTCCGCAAGGTCACCGTTGATATAATCAACAATAGAATTCTCGATTAAGAAGTGTTGTATTGGCTCCGGTAAATCCGCCATAATCTGTTCGGTAAGGTAAAGCGCAAAACTTCCGCTGCTGCCGGAGAAGTCTTCAAAACGTGTTGCTGCGGCATGCTTATTTTCGCTCCAATTCCGGGCCAATTGCATAGCTATGGGCCAACCTTCGGTGCGCTCAAGAAGCATACGCTGTGTTGTGGGCTCTATACTGTTTCCTAGCATGCTGGGCAGTTCTGCATTATTGATGCGCAGATCTTCGGGCGTGATTTCTTGCACCAATCCGTGCATGGCGAGACTGGATATTGGCAAGAGATGGCGCAGCCGGGTTGCAATTATGATGTGCAGATTTTCCGGTGCTGCTTTTATCAACTGCATGACCAAATCATGCCCATCCCGATTGGGCAGAAAATGATAATCGTCCAGGATCAGTGTGACCGGACGATTGTCTTTGACAATAGTCAAGATTCGGGCCAGTCCTTCTCGGATGGCGCTTGGGCTTGCGCGATGTTGGGTGGAGAAGGTCAGGGTACTTAACGCCGGAACCGCTTGTCGCAACGCTTCTGCAAGGTATGCCAGGATTAAAGCCGGGTTATTATCATCCTCATCAAAGGTAAGCCAAGCTACGGCGTCACACTTTGCCTTTAGGAAAGCATGCCACTGGCTGAGGAGGGTGGTTTTTCCAAAACCGGCAGGGCCATGGATTAAGGTCAAGCGTCCTGCCTGACCTTGTTCCAATTTCTCAATAAGCTGCGGCCGCCCGATCAGCGATACACGCAAATGGGGCGGCTGGAGCTTGCCGGGAAGAAACGAAATGTTCTCGGCAATATTTGAGTTTCGCATCACCTTCGATCTAATCTCACGACTAATCGGGGTGAAAACTCTATCACTCACGGCCCTGAAGTTCCAGCGCAGTTGCTTAATTCAATTTCCAACGCACAGATAAGCCATAGGTTCTGGGTTCGTTATAGCGTGGGAAGTTGGCGCCAGCAGCCAGTGGGTCGGTTGCTAGCTGTGCGTCGCCGTAAATTATGCCCCGCAGATCTTGGCCATAGACAGTATAGGTCTCATTGGTCAGGTTTTTACCCCATAAAACCAGTTCCCATTGTCCTTCGGCTAAACCAAGGGTGATGCTACCATTGATAATGTTGTCAAACCCGCTTTGGAATGGTCCGGCCTCGGCAGGATCGCGGGGTTCTAAAACATGGGTTGCTTTGTATTGGTAATCACCTTGGAAAGTTAAATACATACTCTCGCTAAGATTAGCAGTATAGGATCCCCCCACGCTGAGCGAATGGGGCGGGGTCATGGCGGTATCTGTGCCGCTAAAACCACCAAAGTCCTTATATTTGCCATCAAGGTAACTATAATTCCCCCACAGCAATAAGCCTTCGGCAGGCGTTACAGACAGTTCAACCTCGACACCACGAACACGCGCTTTTCCGGCATTTCCGATAACCGTTTGGCCGGTGGGTAATGTGGTGGCAACTTGCATATTGGTATACTCAACATTGAAACCGGTAATGTTGAACTGTAAGCGATCCTCCCACCAACGGGATTTGAAGCCGATTTCATAGTTCCACGCCTGTTCCGGGCCATATGGCGTGGCTGTTGTTTGGGCGTCTTCTAGAACCGAGAACCCACCCGATTTAAAACCTTTTGAGACCGTGGCATAGGCCATGATGTCATCATTGAAATTGTAATCGGCGGTTACTTTCGGGGTAAAGGCATCCCAGCTTTCTCCGAACGGGGTCGAGAAGCTATCGGCACCGAAAAATATGTTTCCGCCGCCTTCAATCTGCAAGGCACCGGTCCCGCTTTTCCGATCGTGAGTGAAGCGGCCGCCAACGGTCAAATTCAAAGCCTCAGTAACGGCATATGTGCCCTGAGCATAAACGGCGTAGCTATTGGTGGTGACGTCTTGGATGAATGCATTTCTATGCAGACCGAGCGTGCCGAAGACTGCGTTCTGGATATCGCCAAAGCTGGTGCCGGCATAGAATGTTGCATCCAGGTGGGCAACTTCATCAGTGTTCATGCGTAAGTAATATAGACCGGCAATCCAGTTGAACGGACCATCGTTATTCGACACAAACCGCAGTTCTTGGGAGAATTGTTGTAAATCATTATCATAAGCACCGATCAGGGTTGGTAATGGAGCCCCGATCGCATCTTCGTCATCCAGAATGGTGTGATTGCGGCGATACGCCGTGATTGATACGAACCGCCCAAAGTCTGTGTCCCAATTCATGACCGCGGATACGCCCATGGTTTCACGATCCATTTGGCTGTCTCGTTGCTGATCGATCACACGTGGGTCATTGTCGGGCACAAAGCCCGCAAATTCTGGAATACCAACCGGGGCAGAGCCAATAAAGTCACGGGCGGCCCCACTTGATGTGTCACGCCCATAATCGCCGCTGAGCAAAATTTCAAAGTCGTCGGATGGTGTGATGCGGAATTTAGCGCGAATGCTGTCTTTATCTTTTGTATCTACGTCTTTGCCGGTTGTCCGATTAAAAGCGAGGCCGTCGCGGCGTTGTGAACTGAAGGAAATCTGCCCAGATACACCGTCGGCGATGGGACCGCTGACTGTTGCCCGTGCTGTCAAGGCATTATAATTACCATAAGACGCTTCGGCTTTTGCATAAAGCTCATCGCCCGGATTGCGGGTAATGACGCTGATCGCGCCACCGACAACATTGCGCCCGAACAAAGTTCCTTGAGGGCCGCGCAACACTTCAATCCGTTCAAGATCGAAAAGATCGGGGTCAAAGTCGCCCGGTGCACCATAATAAACTTCATCGACAAAAATGGCGACGGATTGATCTGCGCCGGGGTCATAAATGCTGCTGGATGCGCCACGCAAGGATGGCAAGGTCCGTGTTTTGAATGGGGTGCTGAATGTAAAACCCGGAACACGCGATGCGACGTCGCTAAAGCTTTCGATACGCGATTGCTCAATGAAATTTTCTGAAAATGCGGTCACTGCAATGGGTGTCTTTTGCAGGTTCATTGCGCGCTTTTCCGCAGTGACAACGATTTCCTCCAGAGCAAAGCTTTGTTGGGCCACGCTGCTCATCGGGGCTAGGATCGTTGTTAAGGCCGTCAGTCCAATAGAAAGTTTTTT
>JBBCIP010000423.1:0-13009 GCA_037189785.1 Alphaproteobacteria bacterium | reverse complement strand
ACTGTATCAGCCAATTGTTCCATCAATAGGAAGTAGGCATCACCCGTGGCCAGCAATTCTGTCCCCAATTTTGCCCCCAGGTGATCAAGCATGGCCGCTTGTGTTTTGGTGCCTTCAATCAGCGGGTGAATCAAAGCCGGTTCGTATTCCGGTTCGGTGAAAACGCAGGGTGCTTTGCTCGCAACCATTTTCTGGCGCAATTCGCGGATGTGACGCACGCCGACCGTCGGATGAGCTGGATCTTTCACCACGAAACCGATGTTTTTGAGGCCGTAACGACTTTCAAAATACTGGTAGGCGTCATGGAACGTCACAAAGCTGTGCTGCCTGACCGGCGCCAACCGCTCGGCCAAATCCACGGCCAGTCGGGTAATCCGTTGTTCCAGCGCCAAGGCATTGGCCGCATAGCGGTCGGCATTGGCCGGATCCCGCGCCGCCAGGACATCCGCCGTCACCGCAACCAGGGCCATGGCGTTGCTGGGATCGAGCCACAGATGGGGATCGACGAACGCCGTGTTCAAGCGGTCGGCTAAGCGATGGATACGCGGCTCACTGGTCAAGGTGATGACCTGCGCCTTATCGCCCAAGGCCACAATGGCTTTCTGCAATCCGGTTTCGAGCGACGGCCCGACCCAGACGATAATATCGGCATTGGACAGCTTGCGAGCGTCGGACGGCTTCATGGCATAGCCATGGGGCGAGGCGCCGGCGGGTATAAGCAGCGTCGGCGTTCCGACCCCCTCCATCACCCCGGCCACCAGAGAGTGGAGCGGGAGCACCGTTACCACGACCTGCGGCGCTACAATCCTGGGCGCAGCCAAAACCGGCTTTGTCATTGCCGCCATAAGCCCGATGACCACAACCCAGCCAAACACCAAGACGGCCAAGCGTCGCATATCCATAGAGCTCATTTTAGGGCCAATCATCGTAATCTCCGAGTCGGAGTGTTATATTATAACATAATCATCAAACAAAAGGGCCAAACACCAAGGGCGATACAGAAAATTTGCCGCGGCCGTAAAGAAAAACGGACCGGCATTGCTGCCGATCCGCTGTGTTAAGCCGCGATAGGACCAATCAGGCTTTGTAAAAAGTCTGGCCTTTAGCCGCCATGTCGCGCAGCAATTTGGGCGGCGAGAACCGTTCGCCGTGTTTCTGAGCCAGGGCGTCGCACTCGGCCACGAACGTATCAACACCGATGGTATCGATCATCGATAACGGACCACCGGTATAGGGTGCGAAGCCCCAGCCGAAAATGGCGCCGACATCGGCGTCTTCCGGCGCGGTCACGACCTTTTCTTCGTAGCAACGGGCGACTTCCACCGCTTGCCGATAGAGCAAGCGCTTTTTCACCGTGCCCACATCCGGTTGATCATCGGCCAGCTTGAAAAGCTCGGCCAGACCCGGCCACAGGAATTTCTTGCCGTCTTCCGGATATTCGTAAAAACCTTTGCCGGCTTTCTTACCGATACGGCCAAGCTTGGTGACGAACAGCTCACCCACTTCATCGGCCGGATGCGGTTGATATTTATCACCGAGCGCCGCTTTGGTGGCTTTGCCGATTTTATACATCAGTTCAATCGACACTTCGTCACCGACCGCCAACGGGCCGACCGGCATTCCCGCCATCACCCCAGCATTTTCAATCAACGCCGGATTGACGCCTTCTTTCAGCATCGCGATGGCTTCCATCGGATAGGTGGCAAAGCAGCGGCTGGTGTAGAAGCCGCGACTGTCATTGACGACAATCGGCGTCTTTCTGATCTGCTGCACATAATCAAGCGCCCGCGCCAAGGTTTCATCATTGGTTTTTTCACCAACGATGATTTCAACCAGCGGCATCTTATCGACCGGCGAGAAGAAATGAATACCGATGAATTGATCCGGACGTTTCGACGCTTGCGCCAGCCCGCTGATCGGCAAAGTCGAGGTGTTCGATGCGAACACCGTCGTCTCTGGAATGACGGCTTCGGTTTTCGCCGTCACATCGGCTTTGATTTTGACATCTTCGAACACCGCTTCGATGATCAAATCGCATCCGGTGAGATCGGCATAATCCGTCGTCGGTTTGATGCGACCAAGCAGGGCGTCGGCTTTGTCTTGCGTCAGTTTCTTTTTCTTCAAATCCTTTTCCACAAGATTTGTCGAATAAGACTTACCTTTGTCAGCCGCTTCTTGCGTTGTGTCGAGAAGAATGACCTCCATACCCGCCACCGACGACACATAAGCAATACCCGCGCCCATCATACCGGCACCAAGCACGCCAAGCTTTTTGACTTTGCTTTTCTCGATGCCTTTGGGACGCCGCACCAGTTTGTCGGCTTCGCCCTTGTTGACGAACAGCGTGCGGATCATATTGCCCGCTTCCGGACGCAACACGAGCGAGGTGAAGTAACGACTTTCAATGCGCAATGCGGCATCGATCGGCACTTGATGGCCTTCATAAACCGCCGCCATGATGGCTTGCGGGGCCGGATAGTTATCCTTGGTTTCCTTGCGCAACATGGCTTCTGCCGCCATGAAAGTTTGCACAACTTTCACATTGGTCGCACCTTGGCCGCCCGGCACCTTGAAGTTTTTCTGATCCCACGGTTGCACCGCCGTGCCGACTTCGCGGATCCAGCGTTTGGCGTCATCGAGAATCTCAGCCGCCGGAGCGACTTTGTGGACAATACCGAAGCCGAGCGCTTCTTGCGGTTTAAAGCTGCGGCCTTGCAACAGATACGGCAGCGCCGGTTGCACGCCCATCAAACGCACCAAGCGTTGGGTGCCACCTGCGCCAGGCAATAGGCCGACTTTCACTTCCGGCAAGCCGAGTTGAATTTTCGGATCGTCGGCGACGACGCGATAATGACAGGCCAAGCACAGCTCCAAACCGCCGCCCATGACCAAACCGTTGATGGCTGCCGCGAACGGCTTGCCGCTTGTTTCCAATTTGCGGAACACAGCATTGAAGGCGGAAAATAACGCCAAAGCTTCTGCCGCTGGTAAGCTTTGCGCTTTTTTTGACATGTCGGCCAGCATCTGCAAATCGGCCCCGGCCATGAACGCGGCCTTGCCCGAGGTAACGACTGCGCCTTTAACGGCACTGTCGCCGACCACTTTGTCGATCAACGCATCCAGTTCGCGGATCATCTGTTCGGTGATCACATTCATCGAGCGATCGGGCAAGTCCAATGTCAGAACGGCAACGTCGCCATCAACTTCGTATTTGATTGTTTCGGTCATTGATCTCGGCCTTTTCTTTATACGCGTTCAATAATGGTGGCGGTGCCCATACCGGCGCCGATGCAGAGGGTGACGAGCGCCGTGCTTTTGCCGGTGCGCTCCAATTCATCCAAAACGGTGCCGAGGATCATCGCCCCGGTCGCCCCCAACGGATGGCCCATGGCGATCGCGCCGCCGCACACATTGATATCGCTGTGATCGATATCGAGACCCTGCATGAAGCGCAGTACCACAGCGGCAAACGCTTCATTCAATTCCCACAGATCGATGTCGCTTTTGGTCATGCCGGCGCGCTTCAACGCTTTTTCCGCCGATGGAATGGGGCCGGTCAACATGATCGTCGGCTCGGACCCGATATCGGCAAAAGCGCGAATGCGCGCGCGCGGTTTCAGCCCCAAGGCTGAGCCGACATCTTTGTTGCCGATGAGTACGGCCGCGGCGCCATCGACGATGCCGCTTGAGTTACCGGCATGATGAACGTGATTGATCCGTTCCACTTCCGGATACCGCAGCAGCGCAACAGAATTGAACCCATACATTTCCCCTTGTTCGGCGAACGACGGTTTCAACGAGCCAAGCGACTGCATCGTGGTGTCAGGACGCATATGTTCATCGTGATCCAACACCGTGATCCCGAGCACATCTTTCACCGGCACGATCGAATGTTTGAAACGGCCTTCATCCCACGACCGTTTCGCGCGTTTTTGTGATTCAACGGAAAACGCATCAACGTCTTCGCGGCTGAAACCATATTTGGTGGCGATCAAATCGGCGCCGATGCCTTGTGGTGCAAAACCGGTGCGATGGGCAATGGTCGGATCCGTCATCCACGCACCGCCATCGCTGCCCATCGGCACCCGCGACATCGATTCAACACCCCCGGCAATCACCAAACCATCTTGTCCCGCCATCACTTTGGCGGCGGCTAAATTGACGGCGACCAAACCCGAGGCGCAAAAGCGATCGACTTGGACACCCGGCACTTCGACCGGAAAATTTGCGTTCAACGCTGCGGTTCGGGCAATCACGCTGCCTTGTTCGCCGACCGGTGAAACCACCCCCATCACCACATCGTCGACTTTGGACACATCCAAAGCGTTTCTGTCGCGCACCGCTTCAAGCACTTGGGTGGCCAAAGAAATCGGCGTGATTTCATGAAGACTGCCGTTGGATTTGCCGCGACCACGCGGGGTGCGGACATGATCATAGATAAATGCGTCGGTCATTATCGGATCCTTCTTGCGTTACTAAAATGCGTCGGCCGCTAAAGCCATCACGGGGTCGGCGCCGGATTCTAATTTGGCCAAATGGGCTGCCGTGTCCGGCAAAATCCGGCGGACAAAAAAGCGGCCGGTGGCCAATTTATTTTCGTAAAAAGCGACATCCGTAGTGCCGTCGGCCAATTGCGTTTGCGCCACTTTGGCCAATTGCACCCAAATGAAACCAAGACTGACGAGCGCCATCAAATTCAGGTAATCATGGGCGCCAGCACCGGCATTTTCCGGATTCTTCATGCCATGCTGCATCAACCACATGGTCGCTTGCTGCAACTGCTTGAAGCTTTTGTCCAATGGTTCGACAAAGTCTTTAAGCTGCTCATTGCCTTTTTCGTCATCGATCAGTTTTTGCACCATGCCGAAATAAGCGCGAATGGCGCGCCCACCGTCAGCCGGTAATTTACGGCCGATCAGATCCATGGCTTGCACACCGTTGGTGCCTTCGTAGATCATGGCGATACGGGCATCGCGCACGAACTGCTCCAATCCCCATTCGCGAATATAACCGTGACCGCCCAAGCATTGTTGCGCCAACACCGCCGCATCAAACCCTTTGTCGGTCATGTAACTTTTCGCGACCGGCGTCATCAGCCCCAACAAATCATGGGCGTTCTGACGGGTTTCCGCATCAGGGTGTTTGCGCGCGATATCGACCTGCAAACCGGTCCAATACGACAACGCCCGCACCCCTTCGTTAAACGCGCGGGCCGTCATCAACATGCGCCGCACATCGGGATGAACGATGATCGGATCGGCGGCTTTGTCGGTCGCTTGCGGGCCTTTCAACGAGCGGCCTTGAATGCGGTCTTTGGCATAGGCCGCGGCATTCTGATAAGCGATTTCAGCGACACCCAACCCTTGCAACGCCACACCCAGCCGAGCTTCGTTCATCATCGTGAACATGGCGCGCATGCCTTTGTGTTCTTCACCGATGAGCCAGCCGGTCGCGCCATCGTAATTCAACACACAGGTGGCATTGGAATGGATACCCATTTTTTCTTCGATGCTGCCGCAGCTGACACCATTGCGGTCGCCCAAGGATCCATCATCCTTGACCAAGAATTTCGGCACCAGGAATAAGCTGATGCCTTTGATACCATCGGGCCCGCCGGCGATGCGCGCCAACACCAAATGCACAATGTTTTCGGTCAAATCATGTTCACCGGCCGAGATGAAAATTTTGGTTCCGGTGATTTTATAACTGCCGTCGCCTTGCGGTTCGGCTTTGGTCCGCAACAGCCCAAGATCGGTGCCGCAATGGGGCTCGGTCAGGTTCATGGTCCCGGCCCATTTGCCGCTGATCATGTTCGGCAAATATTTTTCTTTCAATGCATCATTGGCATGCACTTCGATGGCTTCGGTGGCGCCCTTGGTCAAACCGGGATACATGGCAAAACCCCAGTTGGATGCGATCATCATCTCGCTCACCGCCAAACCCAGAGATTGCGGTAGCCCTTGGCCGCCAAAATCCGGGTTCGAGGTTAAGCCCTGCCAGCCGCCCTCGACATAAGTGTTATAAGCGTCCTTAAATCCTTTGGGCGTAGTGACGACACCATTGTTCCAATGACAGCCTTCTTCATCGCCGGATTGATTGATCGGATGCAGAACTTCTTCGGTGAGCTTTGCGCCTTCTTCAAGAATGGCGTCGATGACATCAGGGGTCGCATCACCAAAGCCGTCAAGATTGCTATAGCGGGACAGATTCAGAAACTCATGAAGCACGAATTGAATATCGCGGACGGGGGCCTTGTAGCTCGGCATCTGATCGGTTCCTTTTCTAGTCAGCGGCTATGGTGATTTCAGTTTTTTATTTTTTTGTTACGCATGCGTCATGCGGAGACCGCATGATGGACCGTAATTAAGATACTCCTCGATTGGCTTTACGCGGTGCAGCGGGAACATCTTCGGTCAACAAACGATCCAGCGTCTCACAAAAAACTTCCAGTTCGGCTATGGTCGAGTCGAGATCGCGCCGTTGTTGTTCCATGATCCGGATGCGCTCCCGGCATTTTTCCAAGGTCGCCAATCGTTGGGTGACGCGATTGTCCCCCAAATCATACATATCCAAAAGCTCGCCGATATCGGCCAAGCTCAGCCCGACTCGTTTTCCGCGCAGGATCCACGCCAATCTTGTGTGGTCCCGTGCTGTGTAAAGTCTGTTTTGGCCAACACGTTCCGGACGAATAAGATTTTGATCTTCATAAAACCGAAGCGCACGCGGGGTTACCCCGAATTCCTGCGCGAGATCAGATATGGTATAAGTCTTTTTGGCGTCTGACGACATGTGACCGGATCACCCGCTGACTATTTCCATTGTTGGGCGCATATTGTAGTTTACGTTTACGTTAACGTCAAGTTCATATCCAAGGTCTCTGAGCCGTAAAGGACACCGCCAACAGGAGCGATCATGACCAACGCCAGCCCCGCCCGCATCACCAATTATGACGCCTTTTTTGATTTCTACCTGATGGAACACCGGTCGCCGCACAGCCGGGCTTTGCATTTCTTCGGCACCGGGGTCGGCAGTTTGGTCGCAATCGCCGCCGTCGCCACCGGGCACTATGCCTTCATCCCGCTTGCCCTGCTGCTTGGCTATGGCCCGGCCTGGATCGGCCATTTTTTCTTCGAGCGCAACAAACCGGCTACATTCCAATACCCATGGTGGTCATTCATCAGCGACTACCGCATGCTTGGATTATGGCTGACCGGACGCCTGGACCGGGCGCTGCAAGATGCAGCCCGGCGGCGCAATGTGGCCCTGTGATCTTAATTTAGCCCTGTGACTCTGGGGATAACACTTTGCACCCGAGACCACCGGGTCAAGCCCGGTGGTGACGTTGATTTTTGGAAATACCACACACTCGGTCATTGCCGGGCTCGACCCGGCAATCCAGTTACGTCCGCAGCTGTTACGGCATAGACCACCAGGTCAGGCCCGGTGGTGACGTTGGCTTTTGGAGATCCCACTTACCCAGTCATTGCCGGGCTCGACCCGGCAATCCATTTATGTCATTCATGACGCAATATCCGCATAAAGATCACGCCATTCCGGATTAAAGCCGATTATAAGCTGAACCTTCCAGCGTCGCGGCCAATGCTTGATGTTTTTCTCCCGCTGTATGGCGGCCAGGGCAGTTTCATGCCGTTCAAAATAAACCAGCATACAAATGGCATAGCGTTTTGTGAAACCGTCAGCGAGGCTTATCCGGTGCTCATATACGCGCCGACGCAAGTCATTGGTGACGCCGACATAGAGCGTACCGTTTGGGCGATTGGCAAGCATATAGACCCAGTATTCCCGTCCCATGTCTGCAATTATGGATTGCCGGGTCGAGCCCGGCAATGACGGCGGTGGATTATTTCTGCATCACCCGTCACCACCGCGCCTGACCTGGTGGTTCACACCGTAACTAGATTGCCGGGTCAAGCCCGGCAATGACGACATCCTCTAAACGGTCACCACCGGGCTTGACCCGGTGGTCCTCGCCCCAACAGCCGCGGACGCATGGGATGATCGGGTGGTTGGGATCCCTGAAAATCAACGTCACCACCGCGCCTGACCTGGTGGTCCACACCGTAACTAGATTGCCGGGTCGAGCCCGGCAATGACGACATCCCCTAAACCGTCACCACCGGGCTTGACCCGGTGGTCCACGCCGCACCGCGCACGGATCGCGTCTTCTGGACATCCCCGATGCCGGCCCGAGCCGGCCCTAAATCTCATCCAGTCTGCGAGATGCGCCGAAGCTCTGGATCAGCTGCGCCAGTTGGTGACGCAGCACATGGTCTTCGATGCGGTGATAAGCCCGGATGAGCCGAACGGTGCGTCGATCGAGAAGCTCCGGCAACGGATCCTCGCTGGCGGTCCGCGGCATGGTGTCGAAAAAAGCGTCCACAGGTGCGTTCAACGCCCGGGCGATGGCATAAAGCTGCCCGGCGCTGACCCTGTTCTGCGCCCGTTCATATTTCTGGATCTGCTGGAAACTGAGCCCCACAGCCCGGCCCAGTGCCGCCTGACTGAGGCCACGGACATGGCGCAACACACGAATACGCTGCCCGACTTCCTGATCGACGGCAGCAGCGGAAAGACGTTCAAACCCGACCATAGCGCCCCCTGTATCTGCGGGGCACCGGGCCTGGCGGACCGGGTGTTCGAAACGCTTACAGACAAGCGCGCGCTAGTTACACCGCCCGACCAAAGCCGAGCAGCGCTATTTCACGCCACCCGGCCCATAAAAGGACACGGGTGTCTGTAAGGGGTTTCGACGCCCCACAACCGGCCCATTGCCGGTTGCCGTTCCATTTTGGCGCGAAATCGTCGGAAAAACAAGTCCTGCCCGATGGTATGCCCACACCTACGCCTGTTCGTCATGACCGGCATCCTCGGTGACTTCGACGGCGCTGTCCAGCACCGCCCTGTCCGGCGAACCGAGCTGGGCGCAGATGGATTGCCGGGTCAAGCCCGGCAATGACGACATCCCCTAAACGGTCACCACCGGGCTTGACCCGGTGGTCTTCGCCCCAACAGCTGCGGACGCATGGGATGATCCGGTGGTTGGGATCCCTGAAAATCAACGTCACCACCGGGCCTGACCCGGTGGTCTTCGCCGCACAGCCGCGGCCGTAACTGGATTGCCGGGTCGAGCACGGCAATGACGGCGGTGGGGTTATTGCTGCATCACCCCGTCACCACCGGGCTTGACCCGGTGGTCTTCGCCCCAACAGCTGCGGACGCATGGGACGATCGGGGGGTTGGGATCCCTGAAAATCAACGTCACCACCGGGCTTGACCCGGTGGTCTTCGCCGCACCAGCTGTGGCCATAGCTGATTAGCCGGTCAAGTCCGCCTATGACGACCGAGAGAGTGGTATCGAATCACGAGTAATCCGATCGTCTTTCTCGTTAATTCTACAGTAAAGTTATGCAAATTAGACTGGTATTGGCTCACGCGATGGCGTATAGGCTGTGCCAAGTTGATGAGCCGCGTTTTCTTCCGTATTTTCCCGTTTAATGTCCGTGCGTTCCCATGCAGATCTATCTGCCGATCGCTGAACTCTCGTTGAACATCTTTCTGCTGTTGGGTATGGGCGGATTGGTGGGCTTTTTGTCGTGCATGTTCGGGGTCGGCGGCGGCTTTTTGATGACGCCCTTGCTGTTGTTCGCGGGCGTGCCACCGGCCGTGGCGGTCGCATCCGGTGCCAATGAAATCACCGCCGCGTCCATATCCGGCGCCCAAGCCCATTGGCGGCGCGGCGGTGTCGACGTGAAAATGGGGCTGGTGTTGACGGCAGGCGGCTTGGTCGGCTCCTACGCCGGAGCGTGGATTTTTAAAGTCCTGCGCGAAACCGGCCAGTTGGAATTATTGATCTCGGTCGCGTTCGTGATCTTTCTGTGCAGCATGGGGCTTTTGATGCTGATCGAAAGCGGACGCACCATGTGGCGGCGCTATAAAGGCATGCCACCGCTGCCGCGCCGCCGCAGCCGGACCTGGGCCGATAGCCTGCCGCACAAAATACGGTTTCGCAAATCACGTCAATACATCAGTGTCTATCTACCGCTGGTGATCGGCGGCCTGGTCGGGATGTTGGTCGCGATCATGGGGGTCGGCGGCGGCTTCATCATCGTGCCGGCGATGATTTATCTTCTGAATATGCCGACCAATGTGGTGATCGGGACGTCGTTGTTCCAAATCACCATGGTCACGGCGGCGGTGACGATTTTCCATTCCATCAATACGCAATCGGTCGATGTGGTGCTCGCGCTTATTTTGCTGATCGGTGCCGTCATCGGCGCACAAATCGGTGTGCGCATCGGCTATCGGTTACGCGGTGAACAACTGCGGGCGTTACTGGGGCTGATCGTGTTCGGGGTCGGCTTGCGCATGGCCTACGGCTTGTTCGTCATGCCCGACGAATTGTTCTCCATCACGACGGTGATCGGATGATTATGTTGCGCAATATTTTTGCAGCAATAATCGCCGCACTAACCCTGTCGGCGACATCGGCACGCGCCGAAACCCAGGGCTTGGTGACCGATATTTCGAGCCATCAGATCGCCATTTCCTCCAACTTCCGCGGTACCAGTTTGTTGTTGTTCGGCGCCATCGATTGGAGCCGGGTGCCGATCCCCGCGACCGAGAAAAAGCGCGGGGTCGCATCGTGGCGTGATCGCCCGTTCGACGTTATTATGGTTGTTACAGGACCGAAACAAACCTATCGGATCCGCAAGAAATCCGAAGTCGGCGGTATCTGGCTCAACACCGGGTCAGCTGAGATCCGCGATCTGCCGAGCTTTTATGCCTTGGCCGCAACCCGCGATCCGCAAGATATTCTGCTGCCCGAGGTTTTGGAAAAAACGCCGCTTGGGCTTGATAGCATGGTGTTTGATTGGAGCGAGCAACCGCCCGCCGATGAAGCCGCCGACTATCGCCAAGCCATTTTCCGCGATCGTATTTTATCCGGCGTCTATTCGGAACGGCCGACATCGCTGCAGGTGTTGGACGACACCTTGTTCCGGGCTGAAATCTATTTCCCCGCCAACGTCCCGGTTGGTCGCTATCGCGCCGAAATATATCTGGTCCGCAACGGCACCATCATCAGCCAACAATCGGCGCCGTTGTCGGTCGATAAAATCGGCTTGGAACGGGCGATCCATGTGTTTGCCAATACCCGTCCGGCCACCTATGGCGTGTTATGCGTGATTTTGGCGGTCAGCGCCGGTTTGATTGCGGGCGCGTTGTCGCGACGGTTCTCGAGTTAAGACCGCAGGTTTTTGGGCAGATTTCTATGCAGCATAAAAAAGAAGCCTCGGCGCGAAAAAATCGCAACCGAGGCAGTCGGGCAGATGCCCGATAATATCATGGGTTGTGAAAGAGTCACCCATTCCTCGTAAAAAAATATAGTGCTGGATTTAGTGGAGCGCCGAGCCGCCGGACGTCACCATGCCGCTGCGGGTACACAACGACGCGGAAATTTCTTGCCACATCTCGTGACCTTCATGGTCGCCGGCTTGCGTCATTTTACGTAATGCCTGCGCCGCAACGGCTATTGCTTTTTCGCCATAGCGCGCGATCAAGTTCACCGCCACCATATCGAAGTAGCAGGATGGGTCGACACCACCCTCGTCCTTGAATTGCTCCAAAGCGGATTGGGCTTTTAGTCCGTTATAGGCTTTATCGGTCATGTCTATTGCTCCGGCTAATCATGGCTTTCCCAAAGCAATTGGCATGCCAGCGCAAAGTTGTTATATATCAGAGAGTTATAAAAATTTCCGCGGGTGATTTTTGCCCCAGCGGCAGGTTTTGCCGGGCACGCGGTTAACGCAGCAAATGACTGAGATCCGTTGAGCCGTCGCGGGGAAGAGTTTCAACGGCAACACCAAAGCGCTCAAGATGCCGTTGCATCACCATCTGGGTCTCTGTAAGCGGGACCGGCGACACCGGGGACTCGCTGACCACCACCGCCGCAACCCTGAGCCCACGCGCGATCATCGCTTCGACCGTGGCTAGGGTATGACTGATGGTACCAAGATAACTTCCGGCCACCACGATGCTTGGCAGATCCAGTGCCTTGATCCAATCAGCCACGGTTTTTTGATCGGTCACGGGCACAAACGCGCCCCCAACCCCTTCGATCAACAGCGGACCCGCCCAGGTCGACACGGCCTTATGGCAATAGTCGATCAAGGCGTCAAAATCGATCGATCGGCCTTCCCGTACCGCCGCCATATCCGGTGACAATGGCGCTGTGAACCGCCATGGGCTGATCGCCGCAATGGAGTCCGCGGTCGCGGGGATATCCTGCGCGGCCAGCAAAACATGGCTGTCGCTGCCGGCGTCCTCAAGCCGAAAACCGCTCAACACAGGCTTCAAGGCGCGGACCGAGAGGCCCCGGGCACGGCCTTGGCGGGTCAGGAACGCCGTGACATGGGTTTTCCCGATTTCGGTCCCGGTCGCTGTTACAAATACCCCGGCCATAAGATCACCTTTTGACGATGCCGAGATCGCGCATGGTTGCAGCCAACGCGAGCACATCGGCATCTTGATGATTGGCGGTGAAGGTAACCCGTAACCGCGCCGTGCCTTCGGCGACCGTCGGCGGTCGAATGGCGGTGACCAAAAACCCACGCTCATAAAGCTTGGCCGAGGCCTCCATGGCCGCGGTCGAGTCCCCGACAATTACCGGCACGATCGGCGTCACCGGTTCCGGCAAATTGAGCGCGGTCGCGAACAGCCGTGCTTTACGCACCGGTTCGGTGCGAAACACCGGATCGCGGTCGATGATATCAAGCGCCGCCAAAGCCGCAGCCGCGCTGGCCGGCGGCAAGCCGGTCGTGAAAATCAAACTGCGGGCACGATTTTTGACATAGTCGATCACCACCCGCGACGCGCACAAATAGCCGCCGTAAGACCCAAGCGCCTTCGACAGCGTCCCCATTTGCACCGGCACCATGGCTTTTTCTTTGCCCATAAAGCTCGAGCCACGGCCGCCTGCACCGACCACACC
>JBBCIP010000422.1:0-3461 GCA_037189785.1 Alphaproteobacteria bacterium | reverse complement strand
ATATTTAAAAACGTAGCATGCTCTTGAAGAATATTCACAACGGATAAGGTCGGCACCACAAAAGTACCAGACTCTGCTATAAGCTCTGCTGTATCTGGCCCAATCATTGTTCCATGTTCAATTGTGCGAACACCATTTTCGACGCACCGTCGAGCCCCCTCATCTGTATGACAATGCGCCATCACATAGGTTCTCCGTGTTTTCGCTTCGTATACGGCAGCACGAATTTCCTCATCTGTGAACTGCGGCATCCATAGCGGATCCGTTGGAGACAGAACACCACCTGACACAAAAAGTTTGATCTGATGCGCGCCCTTACGCAGTTCTTCTCGGACTGCTTTCCGAACCGCATCAACTCCATCGGCCACAAGTGTTATTGATCCCGAATACCCAGAGCAACCGCAGGCCTCGCTATGGTCCCCAGGGCGCATATCACCATGCCCACCGGTTTGAGAAATGGCTTTTCCAGAAAAATAAAATCTTGGGCCGCGAATTAAATCTTGTTCTATAGCCATCCATAGCCCAATATCTCCGCCAGCCGCATCACGGACGGTTGTGAATCCTCTCAATAAAGTATCTTCTAATATTTTTGCTGCATGGTTCGCCATAAGGGCATGCGGCATGTGATCATTTTGAAGAATATTGAAACTTGGTGAATATGCATGAAAGTGAGCATCGATGAGACCAGGCATAACAAACCTGCCACCACAATCCAATTGCTCTGCGTTGGGATAATTATCTGGCCGCTTTGTTAATTCTTGGATTCGGCCACCATCAATAACGATAGACAGCCCCTCCAGTATATTCTCTGAAAATCCATCAAATATACGAATATTTTTTAGCAACTTCATTTCGTATACTTTCTAAAGTGATCAATATGCCCACTGTCGGGTTAAAGAAGAACGGTCAATAATCTTTCCATTCTTTAGAACAAACTTTATGTTCCTCAAATCACGAATATTTTTATGTGGCTTGCCTTCTACAATCAACAAATCAGCCATTAATCCTTCCGTTATTGAACCAAATTCTTTTTCCTTGCCAAGAATCTTAGCACCATTTGATGTTGCAATTTGAATAGCTTCGACAGGTGCAATTTTAGCATCCGCAACAATTAGCTCAAGCTCAGTTAACATACTCTCCCCTTGTCCACCATCCGTACCGGCACCAATGAGCACACCCGCTTTTAGTAACTTACGTGTGTTCTCTCCACCAATAGTCGACATTTTCCTCATAACTTCTTTTGGAGACTTATCGGCATATCCCATAATATCCTGAACATTAGCAATAGCAAGATGATGAACGGCATCTCCTAATGGCTTAATCGGATCGGCTTTTGAACCAGACTTAAGAATTTCCAGGTATTCAGGAGGCAACACATCGGCAATCAGCGGACTATTATAATAGTCTGGATTTTCTTCATAAATCCTCCCAGAAAATGCATTAAGCGCATAGAATGTAGTGATAACAAAATTGTTTTTCTCTGCCAAATCCCGAACATCGGTATCATCAAGAACAAAATGAAAGTTTAAATGAGCATAGCCGTCAATTCTGCCGATCTTTGACAAATAACTGAAATTATTACGCTCCCACGCGTCAACAAATACACGCATTCCCCGTTCATGCGCTGCATGCGAAATACGTTCTAACATCCAAATAGGTGTACGCCGATATATCTTAATGAAATCAACATCCATATATTGGAGCCAGCTTAAAGTTTCCCCAATTTTATCACTGGTCGGTATGGTCTGAAGATAGTTTGCCGATGGTTCAATGCCACCTTCCAAAATCGGGCCTGACCAGAAATAGCGCGGTCCCAGAATATACTCATCTGCCACCAGACGCTTTAAACCAACCCCCACACTGGGTACCGTACCTGCATCCAAAACTGTAGTAACACCCGAATATAAAAAGCCATATAAATATGCTTTGTATCTATAAACGTCCGAGATTAATCGAGTGTCTTGCGTGAGAGCTGAAGCAAATCGATCTGCGCCGGACATATGAATATGGAGATCAATAAGCCCCGGAAGAACCGTCAAATCTTTACCGTCTATTACCTTCGTCCCATCGACCACCTGAATGCTACCACCTGGCGCAATGCGTGCAATTCGTCCTCCTTCTACCAAGACATCCTGGCGGTTTTTAGCTTCATTACCCAAACCATCAATGATAGTAATATTTTTTAGAAGCGTAGATCCGGTATAAGCATATCGTGCCGGCTCGCTATTAACGGCATAAGGAAGCTCTTTTAAGCCTGTAGTAGAATCTAATTGTGCGGCATCTGCCATTGCAGCACCTGCGGTAAATAGGATGCCGCCGATTACGTTTAGCGCTAAAAATCTAACAGATATCACCGTTTTCTCCTTATGCGTTTAATATAACGAGCTGCGTTAAACGATACGAGATCCACGCAATTCAATTTTTTTCATCGTCATATAGGATTTAATGCCATCAATACCCGTTTCGATCCCATACCCCGAATGCTTTCGTCCTTCTTGAGGTAGACTAAAAGCAGCACCTTCATATTCATCAAAACTTGAATTGACAGTAATTGCCCCTGCGCGAATATCACGGGCCGCTTTAATACCAAGCGATAAGTCATTCGTCCAAACTGTCGCCGCCAACCCATAGTCAGTGGCGTTAGCAAGCTTTATAGCCTCCTCCGGTTGATCAAAACTCGTAATCGTTATGACCGGTCCAAAAACTTCTTCCTTCCATATCTTCATGTCCGGCGTTACATCATCAAAAATGACCGGGGCAATAAAAGGATTTTCGAACTTATGCCGCTCGTCTAAACGGCGCGCTCCCGCTGCTTCAGCGTCTGTTATAAAATCAATCACACGTTCTGCTTGTCTACGACTTGCCAATGGCCCGAAATTAGTTTCTGGATCAAGTGGATTGCCCGGAAAATGCTTAGAAAACTCCTCAATTAGGCTGTCCTGAAATCTTTTCTTTATTTCTTTCTGAACAAGTACTCTAGATCGCGAAACACATACTTGTCCCTGATTCCATAATGCTTCCGCTGCTACGTGAGCAGCCATTTTCTTTATGTCGCCCAAATCATCAAATATGACTTGTGGAGACTTACCCCCACACTCTAATAATATTGGCTTTGCATTACTAAGACCTGCCGCCTCCATTAATTTACGTCCAGTTAGGGTAGATCCTGTAAAACTGAGAAAATCAATATCAGGATGGGTTGCTATTGCGTGACCAACGGTTTGTCCTAAACCAGGCACAACATTCAGAATACCAGGAGGAATTCCGGATTCGATTGCCAATTCAGCAAGCCGCAACGCGCTTCCGCTTGAAAGCTCCGATGGTTTCAAAACAACTGCATTCCCTGCAGCTAGCGCAGGCGCAATCTTGATAATTGAATTAACGACTGGAAAGTTCCAAGGAACAATCGCACCAACAACGCCACGCGGCTCAGGCACACTCATTGCAAACATAGAGGGCTC
>JBBCIP010000421.1:0-6818 GCA_037189785.1 Alphaproteobacteria bacterium | reverse complement strand
TTTGGCGGTCTTCGCACGACGAACCAAACAGCTCCAAAACTGGATTGTTGACCGACCACACTGGTTACGGCGTGTTGTCTAGTGGAATGTTTTATAAGAGATTTGACCAAGCTCCTGTCCCTGCTCGGCTGGTCGTAGGACTTATAGCCTGCGAGTTTCGTCATTATTGTTGTTCCGTAGGGGCTACCTAGTTAACGTGTTTCCTGACCAATTAGTTCCTCGCCGGAGATCATTGCAGCAGCTCAGAACGTGCCCGGCTTAGTCGGTGTATTTGCCCTGCATGAATTTCTTCGACTATCAACAATTTCAAAGGCAAATCCCCTTTCATGGTGAGATGAGGGGCCTGGCCAGATGATAGGCATCCGACCGGCTGATGTTGCCGTCTCGGGAAGGCGCTTTTCCTGAAAAGCCGTCACTGGGTCTGAAGCCCGGGCCCTCAGTCTGGCAGACAGGAAAAGTGTTCCCTTTAGCATTAAATAACCAGAGTTACTCTTGGCTCCAGGAGTTGTTTTTATTGCTTTATTTGGATTCTGATTATAGTGAAGAGCCGCCATAAACAACGCGACCATCTATGATGGTTTGCAAAACCTGAGTGTTGGGCAATGTGTCCAGATCTACGGTCAAAGGATTATGGTCAACGATGGTAAGATCGGCAAAATTCCCTGGTTGTATAGAGCCAATTCCCTGCCAATCCATGACTTTAGCCGCATCGCGGGTCCACATAAGCAATGCTTCAGTGCGGGATACAACTTGTCCGGATTGGTTATTACAATAATGACTTCCGGCGAATTCGTGTGTTTGGGCAAGTTTCATCTGTTCAAATATGTTTTTGGGTCCCCAATCCGTGCCAGCCCCCACTGTCACGCCAAGATCTATTAGGCGTTTAAGCGGGACAAGATCGCGCCAAATATGCTGGCCCAGGCGTTCGCCATACATGGCGCCTTTGCCCCAGGCGAAACCAACAGATGTGGTAAGGCCGAAACCCAATTCAGCTGCGCGGCGTATGTGCGGTTCGGCGATCATTATGCAATGTTGCATGATCCACTTGCGGGCGGCTATGTCATGCTCACGCGCAAAAGGTTCTATAGACTCAAAAAACTCATCGTGGTCGCGTAAGCTGCCCAAGACTGTATTGAACCTGACATTGTGTTTTAGACAATAATCGATAGCGATGGTTTCAACCTCTTGGGGCATGAAAATGACCCCGTGGCACTCTTCACCATAGGGGCCCACAAAGGGTTCATAGGTGTTCAGAAAGCCTGGGAAACAAGGCCCAGAGCGAGAGCATGTGACGCCATGGATCCGCAGCCAGTCGTCGTCAACAGAGGTCAAGGAACGACCAAGATCCAGTGTTTCTCTGATTTCATCCATGGTCGGATGATAATGGGGACGAAATGGCTGATTAGCCAATTCCAGGGATGTTTGAACACGGATATTGAGTTGGTTCTCCTGCCGAAGTTTCTGATAGGCACGGATATTGTCAACTTCCATGCTGTGCCCCTCATAAATGGCGGTAACGCCCATGGCATGAGCAATCGGGATGCCATAGCGTGCGCCCATTTCCCAGACATTATCGGGAAGTGGCGGCAATTTGCTCCATATTTGCAACCAAAATGGGTCCAGCGTGTAGTAGTTTGCGACAGAACCACGCAATATACCCGTCAGTTCTCCGTCACGATCGCGGTCGATCCAGGTGTTGGCGACGCGTTCCGGCGTGATCCGTGACAAGCCCACCCGTTGCAGCCCCATTGTGTTAAAGGCACAGATGTTCGGTGTCTTGGGGGCCCATGGTTGTATCAGGACAGGATGGTCCTGTGTGGCCTGATCCAGCACATGGCGGTCAGGCATGCGCCCCTCTTTTAGATCGCGATAGCTGCGGCGGATAAAATAGTGAGGCTCCCCAATTGGCGTGGTCATAATCCATTCACCCGGTGGGGTGGTTTCCGCCTTGGCCCGGATACGGGCGATAATATCATCGTGGGAGGTGGCGTCTGTCAGATCCACAACTAAACTGGCCATTGCGCCAAAATGCATCACATGAGGATGGGTATCGATCAGACCGGGGAGGACGGTTGCTCCTTTCAGATCGATGATTTTGGCACCTGGGCCGGCGAGTGAGATCATATCGCTTCGGCTGCCGACCCCCATAATTCGATTGCCGCCAATAGCCACGGCCTCAGCCTGCCAACAGACGCCATCGCAGGGGATCACGTCCCCACCCACCAGTACCGTATTCGTCATTGCCGCTCCTTTCAAAGGTTCGAGCCCAAGGGGGTGCTCCCTGCCTATGGGACTGTCATCATGAGAAATTATGCTCGAGAGCGGCAAAGCAAGCCCGACCTGAAAGAATTGCAGGCAGGTATTATTGTAAGCCATACTAAAGTATGGCACAGATCATATGTGGCTATGCTAAAGAAGACGGAGCCACCATGTCGCGGTCGGTTCGTTGTGGGTGGCATGACACAGCTCAGCGGGAGAGGCCAAGGGTGCCGTCAAACCTGAAAACCGAGTTCGCCATAACCAAATTCCTGCCGCCGAAACTTCGGCGCTCATTAGTATTGCGTCAATCTTTGGCGGCTGTTCTGAGTAGTGGCGTAGACCGTAAACTTGTCCTGGTTACGGCGCCTGCCGGGTTCGGCAAGACGACGTTGTTGACGCAGTATTATGACCATATGCGTAACCTAGGAATTCGTCCTTGTTGGTTGTCATTGGACCAACGGGATCAAAATCCGAGCCGTTTTCTGGTGGGAATTATACGCTCTCTGCAAACCATTACGTCTGATCTGGCGCGTACGGTATCGGGGTTGGTGGAAGTGCGGCCGGGTACGGATGTGGATCGTTTGGTTGATGCTTTAATCAATGATGTGGCAGCGTATGGGCAGAAAATTGCGCTTTTTCTAGACGACTATCACGAAGCCGATGGCCCGGTGGTGTCAGCGCTGATGACCCGGCTCTTAACTTTGATGCCGCAAAATCTACACATTGTCGTTGCAAGTCGTCATGTTCCGCAGCTTAATTTGGCGGTCCTGCGTTTGCACGACGAACTGACGGAGATTAATGCGTCTGCTCTTCGTTTCACTACGGCAGAGACGCGAGACTTCATGTGTAATATGCGTGGTCATACGCTTAGCAATGACGACATTACGTCCTTGCATGCACAGACAGAAGGGTGGGTGGCGGCGTTACAAATCACCTCACTCTCATTGGAGACGTCTGGGAATACTGCTTTGGAAGGTCTAGGACCACAGCGCGGTCTTGTGGACTATCTGACCATGGATATTTATGCGCATCTGGAAACCGACATTCAGGACTTTTTATTGTCCACATCCGTCTTGGATCAAATGACCCCCAGTTTGTGTGATTATGTAACGGGCCGAGACGACAGCGCCCTGATGTTACAGCGTATTGAACGTGCCAATTTGTTTTTGGTTTCATTGGATAGCGATCGCGAATGGTATCGCTATCATCATTTGTTTCGCAGTTTTTTGAAGACGGAGTTGGTACGTAATAATGGACAGAGGGTGGAGCAATTATGCCGCCGTGCCAGTGACTGGTTTGCAACACGCAATATTGCCGAAGAAGCCATCGACTATGCCCGCAAATCTGGAGATTATGCTCGGATGGCGGAATTGGTTGAACTATTCGCAGGGGAGCATTTCCGGTTTGGCCGTATCCTTCGCCTTATTTCTTGGATTCGTGAAATCCCTCAGGCAGTGTTACGGTACCGACCGTGGCTATCTCTTTATTTAGCATATGCTTTGTTTCATTTGCGTCACCGTGACGAAGTCGAGTCCATCCTTACACAAAGCTCCATAGACTTTTCTGGCGGACAAGAAAATGGTCATCCTTATGATGATCGAATGCGAGCTGATTTCGAGAATAAGGTTGAAGCAATCCGAATAGGTGTCGCAAGTGTGGCAGAAGGTGATGCATCGTTAATACAACGCATTACAAAGCTGTCTTCCAAAACCCCGACACAGGAGCCGACATATCAATGTACATTACTCAATATTCTAGGATATTTGCAGATCTGTCATAGCGATCATAAAACTGCCGCTGCTACTCTTTACCGTGCCAGAATGCTGAATGCCCAGTACGATTTTGTTTATGGTATTGTTTATGCTGATTGTTTTTTGGGATTAAACGAAGCGGTCCAAGGACATTTGGCGGCAGCAGTAGCCTTCTACACCCGGGCTGCGGCACTAGCGGCGGACAAAAGCGGCCCACATTCACTCGGCCATGATTTGGCGTGTTTATTATATGGTATTGCCTTGTTGGAGCAGAACAAGATTACAGAGGCAAGGCCGCTGATTGTCACCAGTGCGCCTATTGCCGGCGATTTTGGTCCTATCGAAGTCTATGTGCAGGCTCATGTGGCCCAGGCCAGATTGGCGGCTCACGATGGTGATCTTGCAGCAGCACTATCTTTGCTAGATCCAACAGCGGAAGCAGTCCGGCCCAGTGTTTATAGGGTGGCTCGTTTGGCTTTGGCCGTTCAACGAATTCGATTGTTGTGCGACGCAGGTCATGTGGATGCAGCCGTGCGGACCGCACTGGACGTAGGCGTAGAGGAGGTTGCAAATGTTGGTGTCCTTTCGACATCGAATAGATGGACGGAAGAGACGTGTTTGGCGGCGGTCATTCAGGTTGAGATCGCTATCGCTTCCGGCCATGCTGCTACCGCCGTGCCGGTGGCCACTGCTTTAAAAAGACATATGGCAGCGAATGGGCGACGGCAGCATGAACTTACCTACGCTATTTTGGAGATTCGGGCTTTGTTGGCGGCGGCTCACCAGGATATGGCTCGGGATCGGCTATTCGAAATCTTTCGGTTAATTTACCCAGAAAACTATGCGCGTCCATTTATCGAAAACATACCAAACTTTTTCTCGTTGCTTAAAGATATGTTGCAGGTTTATCCGGAAAGCCGTGCTTTTGTTCCAGAAGGCCTGAAGGCTGATTTAGCTGTTCCGATCACGGCCGCAGTCACGATTGGTGGGGACAATTATTTTTTAATCGAACCGTTGAGCGACCGGGAACGGGAGGTTCTGGCGCATTTAGCCATTGGTAAATCCAATCAGGAAATAGCCAAGGCTACAGATCTTGCCGTTAACACCATCAAGTGGCACATCCAGAACATTTTCGGTAAACTTGGGGTCAGCAATCGTACGAGCGCCACCCTTGCTGCGCAACATCTTGGCCTTATTTGAAGCTCTGATCAAAGCCTGTCTTCACATTTTCTTATCGCCACATTCCTATATTCCGCAGACATACATGAAATACGGCAACCATACTTAAGTATTGAACATATATTCTATACTTTCCCACTCTTTTGGGCCGGGTGTTTTGCAAAAGCAGAGGTCTACGATACGCACTGCGGTTTTATCCGCAATGTCTGAAGTATAAAACATCATAGGGGGAGCGTCATAAATATGACCACACATCACAGCATCACTGTAACCACCAAGACTTGGCTGACCATGGTCTCTGGTTTAGCTCTATGCGCTTCGGGTTTTGCCTATGCCGAGCCGCAGACACAGGGTGAAAATACTTTTGGTATTGAAGAAATAATGGTGACGGCGCGTAAGCGAACGGAACGGTTACAGGATGCTCCTGTGTCCGTGACGGCGATAACGAGCGTAGATATGGCAAACCGGTCACTGGCTGATATTTCCAGCATTGCCGATTTCACACCCAATCTGGAATTCAGCAGCAGTGCCCCCATTGGGGGAGCGGGTAATGCGGCCATTGTTTTCATGCGTGGTATTGGTCAGACCGATCTCATCATCACCACGGACCCTGGTGTCGGAATGTTTTTGGATGGCGTCTATATCGGGCGCTCCGTGGGCGGTGTGTTTGATATCATGGACTTTGAGCGTGTGGAAGTTTTGCGAGGTCCCCAAGGTACGCTGTTTGGCAAAAACACGATTGGCGGTGCAATCAGTATCACATCGACCAAACCTAGTAATGATTTTAATGGGCGAGCCCAAGTAACGCTTGGCAGTCGAGATCGCATCGATGTCAATGGAATGTTGAACATTCCTATCATTGATGAAAAGCTGATGGTTCGTGCCGCCGTCGCTAATACAGATCAGGATGGCTACGCAGAACGGGTGAGTGATGGTAAGTTGCTTGGTGATCGCAACTCGACATCCGGCCGTGGTATGTTACGTTGGCTGCCAAACGACAACTTAGAGGTGTTGTTATCCGCCGATGGCTTCCGGCAGCGCACCGACGGCCCAGCCATTTCCCTGGGATATGCAAATCCGGCGGCACAGATTGCTTCTCTTTATAATGCCTTTGTTGCCCCCCAATATGGCACGCAGTTTGACGAGCGTTGGATTACGGCCGATCCCTTAAAAAATTATGGAACAGGCCCAGCGTTCAGTGATACCGATGTATGGGGTGTGGCCGCTACGGTAACATGGGATCTACAGGATGCCAGCATTAAATCCATCACATCTTATCGTGACATGAAGTCGGCATTTGGTCGCGATGCTGATGGCTCACCTATGCCTTACATTGAAACCATAGACAGAATGGGCCAAGATCAGTTTAGTCAGGAGCTACAATTCAGTGGTGTTGCCTTTAACGACCGCCTGAATTGGCTTTGGGGTGTTTATTATTTTCAAGAAAATGCCTGGAACGACACTAATGTCAACTTAGCCGTTGGATTGTTTGATGCGTTGGAATCGTTACCGGGCCCACTTTTCCCAGGTGGTCCGGGCGGTATGGGTAATCCTATCAATGTGTCGCTTGATCTACAAATGTTCAACACGTTAAACGTCAAAAATAAAAGTTATGCTACGTTTGCACAA
>JBBCIP010000420.1:0-8726 GCA_037189785.1 Alphaproteobacteria bacterium | reverse complement strand
TTGGCGCCCTTGGTACGCCATTGACAATCTTCTGTCATAATTTCTTGGATGATGGCGGGATCGTTCTTTTGATCTGACGCTCGTCGCATGCGATTGACCACGGCGCGTATATGCTCCAGAGCTTCAAGCCGCTCTACACGTGCTTGTAGGTCCATCCGTTCCTCCCCAAATTAATTGGTCCGAACTATCATTGCTTTGGCAAAAGAGTGCCGTCTCTGTCAGGGATGGGATATACCAAAACCGCAAAGGGTTCCCCGTTATCGCCAAAAATGACGAAAACGCATGATCAACACTATGGTCGGGCGCATTACCAGGTGATCACCCAGTCATAAACTTAGTGGTTATCTAGCAACCGATCTTGTCAAATCTGATTCTTTGCCGGTCAGGGTTATGGGATGCCGTGCCGGGATATCGCGGCCCTTATGGACTGTCCTATTTTGGAAAACTTCCAGGATACTGAAGATACACATCAAGGGATTGTAACAAATGAAAGATCCACTCCTTATACGGCGTGTGGGGGAGAAGGCAGCGGAAGACCCCAGCTGTTTCAACCGCCTGCATCCGCAAATCCCGTTTGCAGGCACGGCGTCTTCCGGTCAGATCATTACATTTGAAACACGAGACTGTATTGATGGCCAGATGCCATACGGGGCGCCTGCAGATCGTCTTGCAGGTCTTGATATGGGGCAGGTTCATCCGATGACCGGCCCTGTAGAAATCGTTGGAGCGGAACCGGGTGATGCGCTGGCGGTGACGTTTGTCGATATTGAACCTGCGGCCACGGGGATCACCATGGTTGCTCCGGGCTTTGGGTTTTTGACCGATCTTTTCCACGAAATGGCTGTGATGCATTGGCATCTGAATCGCGACTTCGCCACGGTTGCAAGATTGCCGGGACTGCGGGTGCCGATGGCGGCTTTCCCGGGATCAATTGGCGTTTTGCCGGGGACCAATCTGCTTAAGGATATCTTGCAACGAGAGGCGGAATTGGCGGCAGCCGGTGGGATCGTCATGTTGCCCGATCCGCAAAGTGCCGTTCCGGCTCATTTATTCGGAAGCGGCGGGCCTTATCGCCACGAAGCCCTGCGTACCATTCCGCCGCGTGAATTCGGTGGCAATATGGACATCCGCGCTTTGACCGTGGGCAGCACATTACTGCTGCCGGTTTTTACGCCCGGGGCCGGATTGTGGTGTGGCGATGTGCATTATGCGCAAGGCGATGGCGAGGTTTGCGGCTCTGCGATTGAAATGGCGGCCCGGGTCACTGTGCGCTGCGAGGTAAGGAAGGATGCGGGCAAGGCCATGTCAGGCCCGGCGATCGAGGTGCGCCAAGCCAATCAAGCCAAACGCGAAAGTTATGCGGTGACGGGAATTCCTGTGAAACCTTCGGGTTATGTCCCGCCGCATCTCGCTTATCTCCAATCCGATAAGGTCGCGGCGCTTGCCAATCTATCGGAAGATATTGGTCTTGCCGCACGTAATGCCTTGATCGGTCTTATCGATTGGATGGTCGATAGATACGGACTGGAGCGTGTGGATGCATACATGATTGCATCAGCCGCGGCAGACCTTCGTATTGCTCAGGTGGTGGATGCGCCGAACTGTTTGGTGACAGCGGAAATACCCCTCGACATTTTTTCTCGATCCTAGAGAGGATAGAACGCCATGTATTATGAAAAAATAGATTTTGATGACCTTGAACGGAATCTTGGCACGGGGTCGGTTCCGACGTCACCGTATACGTGTCCCGAGCAGTACGATCGCGAGATCGAAAATATCTTCAAAAAATCCTGGCTGAAAGTGGCCATTACTAATGAAATACCCAATCCCGGGGACTATAAAGTTAAGCGTTTGGACTTTGCCAAAACATCGGTGATCATTATTCGCGGTAAAGATAATATCGTGCGGGCTTTTCATAATGTTTGTTCGCACCGCGGCAATAAAGTCGTGCCTGATGAGGATTATGAAATATACGGCAAAAACCGTGCCGCGGTATTAAGTTGCCGTTTTCATGGTTGGGTGTTCGACGCTGCGGGTAAGTTGGTGTCGGTGCCGCTTGAAGGGCAGTTCCCACCTTGTTTCGAAAAATCGGAAAACGGTCTTGCACCCATTCACTGCGATGTTTGGG
Source organism: Alphaproteobacteria bacterium (assembly GCA_037189785.1). GTDB lineage: Bacteria > Pseudomonadota > Alphaproteobacteria > Sphingomonadales > Govanellaceae > Govanella. Next base: position 6,598 of record JBBCIP010000420.1, on the reverse strand, counting down.
CCGGGTTTGTTTTTATCAATCTGGATTCCGAAAAGCCACAGCCGCTTTTGGAGTATTTGGGCGCGTATGCTGATCATTTTGCAGGTTTTCCATTCGAAGCGTTAAATCAAGGCTTTTCCTATCACACGATTTTAGAAACGAATTGGAAAATCGGGATAGATGCGTTTGCCGAAGCGTATCACGTGGCCACACTCCATGCCGGATCGCTTGGTAATGTGTCGAAATGCGGTGTGGATGGTGTTCGTTTTTATGGCCCGCATAAAACGTGTTCTGTATATTTTGACATGCAACCGAAACACCCGCCCTTGGCGGAAATTGCTAATCGACGGGCGACGAGTAATCTTGCATCGATCTATCAAGAAAAACAGAGCGAATTTTCTGGAAATATCAATCCGAATAAACTCCCGAATTTTGCGTTTGAGTTGTCGATTTGCTTTCCAAATTTATTGTTGCATGTTGCCAAAGATACGTGGTTTACCCATCAGTTCTGGCCGCTAAGCCATGGTCGTACCTTATGGGAAGGTCGCTTTTATTGTCCCCCAAGTAGAAAACATAGCGACGTATTCGCAGCCGAATATGCCCATATTCTTGGCCGGTCTGCTTGGCTTGAAGATACGGGAACTATGGAAAACACATTTAGCGCGCTTCTATCGGGGGCGAAAAAACATCAATGGCTTATGGATGAAGAAGTGTTGATACGCCATCAACTTGCCGTCATCGAGAAGCTGGTAGCCTAGGATCAAGAGTAAAATATGATGAATGAAAGCCTGCCATCAAAATTCCAGGAACTCGCACCTTATGTAAAGGAGTGGGCTCTTGCGACAGAAAACGCCAGACATAAAAAGCGGTCCTCGTGCACACCCGAAGAGTTGCGTGATTTTTATGACACTATGTTGCCGCATATCGAGGGCATTCTTGATTATCTAGATACGTTCCCTTTGGGACAGTTGCCGCAAGCAGAACAGAATCTGCTCAATCTAGCCTTATCGATGGCCCATGCTGGATTGTTTATTGAAGTGTATCGCGGCAAAACCTATGTGCCGCATGCGTTTGCTGAAGACCGCTTTATTACGGATGCAGAAACCATAAAAACAATTAGGCCGACGCTGGACTGAGGGAAGGACAACATATGAAATTGGTGCGTTACGGAGCAAAAGGGAAGGAAAGGCCGGGGCTGATTGATCGTTCCGGTAAGCTTCGCGACCTGAGTGCAGTAATCAATGATCTTGATGGTTCTAACCTTTCACCTGATGTCCTATTAAGACTTGCTGCTTTACCTGAGGAGGATTTACCGTTCGTGCCGACCCCGGTTAGATTTGGGGCCCCGGTCGCGACTGTGGGGAAGATTGTTGCCGTCGGGTTGAATTATCTGGATCATGCGGTCGAAGCAAACTTACCACCACCTATCGAACCTGTTCTATTTATGAAGGCTTCGTCTGCAATCGCAGGACCTGATGATGATGTAACTTTACCAAAAGGGAGCCAGAAAGCAGATTGGGAAGTTGAATTGGCTGTCGTGATCGGTACCGAAGCCCGTCATGTCACGGCCGCGGATGCTTTGTCATATGTTGCGGGATATACAATCTGCAATGATCTTTCGGAACGGTCATTTCAATTAGAAAGACAAGGACAGTGGTGCAAAGGGAAAAGCTGTGATGGTTTTGCGCCGCTTGGACCGTGGTTGGTGACAACAGATGAAATTCGTGATCCACAACAGCTGACATTGGGCTTGTGGCTGAACGAACAGGTTATGCAACACGGCAGCACAAAATCGATGATTTTTTCGGTTGCTGATATCATTGCTTACATTAGTCAGTTCATGACCTTGTTACCGGGTGATGTTGTGCTCACCGGTACACCGGCAGGTGTGGGGTTTGGGAAGACTCCACAGATTTTTCTGAAGCCTGGTGACAATCTAAGACTTTCAATCAACGGTTTGTCGGAACAACGTCAGCTTTGTAAAGCATGGCGAGCTTAATAGCTCGCCCTACTGCGGAATCTACCGCTACTGGAAAGATTGGGAGTTTTCATGGAATTGCGGTGTGTTACGCTCGAAGATAAATATGTACAGACAAGCGGGCATGTTTTCATAACTGGCATACAGGCATTAGTGCGTCTGCCATTGTTGCAAATTCAAAAAGACACTGAAAACGGGTTGAATACGGCCGCTTATATCAGTGGCTATCGTGGGTCTCCACTCGGAGCCTATGATACGACTCTGCTCAAAGAGAAGAAAATTCTGGCCGATCATAAAGTCGTCTTTCATCCTGGTTTGAACGAGGAGGCGGCAGTCAACGCCGTATGGGGCAGCCAGCATACGGATATTGATGAAACGGCGACAGTCGATGGTGTTGTCGGTATTTGGTATGCGAAAGGTGTCGGTGTGGCGCGCGCCATGGATGCTTTGAAGCATGCGAATTTCGCCGGGACATCACGGCTTGGTGGAGTTCTGGCCCTGGTGGGGGATGATCATAATTGTCAATCGTCGGCCATACCGCATCAAAGTGAATATGACCTGACGTCGGCGATGTTGCCTATACTGGCGCCGGCGACCGTTCAGGAAATTTTGGATTATGGACAAATCGGTATTGCCTTATCCCGTTACAGCGGCTGCTGGGTCAGCTTGAAGGTAACGGTAGAGACGATCGAGATCGCCGGGACCGTGGACGTGGGGCAAGATCGGATCCGCATTCATATTCCCGAAGATTATAATTTGCCGCCCGAAGGATTAGGGATTCGTTGGCCCGACCCACCGATGTCGGCCGAGCAGAGACTGCATGGTCCGAAGATGGAGGCGGTACAGGCATTTGCGAGAGCAAATACTGTAGACCGCATGATTTTTAATAGTCCGAATGCGAAGATCGGAATTGTCACGGCCGGTAAGGCCTATCAAGATTTGCGACAGTCGTTGTCGGATCTTGGGATTGGGCCCGATGAAGCCGAGGCTTTGGGGCTTCGTGTTTATAAACTCGGCATGATCTGGCCGATAGAGCGGCAACAAGCTTTGAATTTTCTGGATGGCCTTGATGAGGTCATCGTTATCGAAGAAAAGAGAGGATTTATTGAAGAACAAATAGCCCATTTGCTGATGACGCGGGGCGGGATAGTCCCGCGGCTCTATGGCAAGCGGGCAGTCGACAATACGATCCTTTTTCCAAGCATTGGCCAGATTGATTCCGATATGATCGGTCGCGCGTTATACGATCGTATCGTTGCGCGCGGGCTACCGGCGCATATTACAATCAAAGCGCCGCATAGCAGGAATATTGTTCCGGCAACCGTGACGATGGATCTTCCGTCGCGCGCGCCCTTCTTTTGTTCAGGCTGTCCTCATAATCGGTCAACCAAGGTTCCCGAAGGTAGTATGGCCATGGGTGGAACCGGCTGTCATGCGATAGCATTATGGCTGCCTTACAGAAAAACCGAAACGCTGCCGCAAATGGGGGGTGAAGGTTTATCTTGGTTGGGACGATCGCCATTTACCAAAATGAATCATGTTTTCCAGAACCTCGGCGATGGAACCTATAATCACAGTGGTATTTTGGCTATTCGCGCCGCTGCGGCGGGTGGCGTCAATATAACTTATAAGATCCTTTATAACGATGCCGTCGCTATGACAGGCGGGCAACCGCATGACAAGCAATTGTCTGTGCCCATGATATCCCGCCAAGTATACGCTGAGGGCGCGAAACGGATTGCCGTCGTTACCGATGAGCCTGAAAAATATCCGGCAGATGTTGACTTTGCGCCGGGCACAACTCTTCATCATCGCAGTGACATGGATGCCGTGCAGCGGTCACTGCGCGAAACATCGGGTTTGACCATACTGATATATGATCAGACCTGTGCTGCCGAAAAAAGACGTCGGCGTAAGCGGGGAACTTATCCCAATCCGGATAGACGGGTTTTTATCAACGATGCGGTTTGTGAGGGCTGTGGTGATTGTTCCGAACAGTCCCATTGTATTTCGATCCAACCGTTGGAAACGGAGCTTGGTCGAAAGCGAATAGTCGACCAATCCAATTGCAACAAAGATTTTTCTTGTGTGGAGGGATTTTGCCCAAGCTTTGTGAGTGTAAAGGGTGGACGGCTGCGTGTTAAGAAACCTGTCGAGGCCATCAGCGTAAATAGAACCATCTTACCACTGCCTACGCAGTCTGCGTTGGAGCAGCCATTCAGTATTCTGATTACGGGCATCGGCGGGACAGGTGTGATCACGCTTGGTCAGATAATCGGCATGGCCGCCCACCTTGAAGGTAAAGGGTGTTCGGTCTTGGATTTTACTGGGCTGGCGCAGAAAAATGGCGCCGTGACAAGCCATGTGCGTATCGCGGCCCATCAAGACGATTTGCATGCAGTCCGGATACCATCCGGCTCAACAGATCTGTTGTTGGCCTGTGATGCCGTGGTGGCGGCATCACAAGTCGTTTTGCGCACTCTCGCCAAAGGCATCAGTTCTGCTGTTGTTAATGCGGACATCACACCTGTCGCCGGTTTTGTAAAGAACGGTGATATGGATTTTCAAGAACAGTCCATACGCGATGCCATAACTGGGGCTGTCGGAACGGATGCAAGTGATTTTGTCGAGGCCACCCATCTCGCGACAGCCTTGGTCGGTGATTCTGTCGCAACCAATATTTTTATGTTGGGCTATGCGTTCCAAAAAGGACATGTTCCGCTAACCCTTCAAGCGTTGGAAGAAGCGATCAGAATCAATGGAACGGCTGTGCAGAAAAGTTTGGATGCTTTTAATTGGGGGCGTCTGTCTGCGTGTGATCGGGAAAAGGTGCAGGGAATTGGCGGCAGCAAAAAGACGCCTAAGCAAAATGATGATCTTGAAACCATCATTACACGGCATTCGGCATACTTAAGACAGTATCAGAATGATGCATATGCTCGTCGTTATTTAGATATGGTCAACAAAGTATCGGAGAGAGAGAAAGAGTGTACAAAAGGCCATCAAGATTTTACAGGCGCTGTTGTCCATTCGCTGTTTAAACTGATGGCTTATAAAGACGAATATGAGGTCGCTCGACTTTATGTAAATGGCCGATTTCAGGAAAAACTACGGGAACAATTCGAAGGGGACTTCAAATTGAGCTTTCATCTTGCGCCACCTTTACTTGCTAAACGAGATTCGGTAACCGGGCATTTGCGCAAGCGAGAGTTTGGTGCATGGATTTTTTATGCGTTCCGACTGCTTGCAAAAATGCGAGCACTTCGGGGCGGTATTTTTGATCTTTTCGGATATACGGACGAACGCCGAATGGAACGGCGTCTGATTGCAGAATATTGTGAACTGATAGATCGGTTGTTACCGAATTTATCCGAACATACACAGCGCCAGTTTGCTGAGATCGCTCGGCTGCCTATGGACATAAAAGGCTTCGGGCATGTTAAAGAAGCCCGGGTAAAAACTTATCAAGAAAATTTACAGAAATTAATGGCGGCTGTCCCAGGGAACGATGCCGGATAGCTCGCTCCCCAGGAGAACCGAAAGATCTTAGCCGTTCACGGAGTCTTTGAATGCTTTTGCAATCGTGAAGCTGACTTTGCGTGACGCTGGGATGGTCATTGGTTGACCGGTCGCTGGGTTGCGACCTTCACGAGCCGGCTTGTCCTGCACTTTGAACTTGCCGAAGCCTGGCAGAGAAACTTCTTCGCCTGCTTTTGCAGCATCGACAATCGCTTGGAAGACAGCATTGATGGTTTCTTTTGCTTCGGCCTTGCTGATGTCACGAGCGCTAGCGACGCGATCGGTCAGTTCTGTAATGTTCATTAGGTATTTCTCCATTTGTTCTGCAGGTGAAGTTAGGGGGCTAAACCTGCCCTCTACGTTCCGGGCCGCTTGTAGCATAGTCTGGCGCGCGGATATACCCCGATCCGCTCGGAAAAGTGCTTAAAAAAGCCGAAATATGGCGCTTTGGTGTGAATTTTACGGTTGCATTTATATGAATGTCGTCTATGTACGAGCCCCATATTTGGGCTTCTCTGTTAATAAGTGTTTTGTGTTTTATTTAATCAACCTATGGGTTGGGCCCAGGACGTGTTGCGGAACTGATCCGTCAAAAAATCCATCAGCACACGGACGCGGGCGGGGCGAAAATGGCCGGGCGGCGTGACCAGGTGCAGGGAAATCAGTGGGGCCTCCCAGCCCGGCAACATATTGATCAGTCGCCCGGCTTTAAGCTCCTCCCACACCACGAAGTCCGGCTGAATTGCCAAGCCCGATCCTGCCAATAGGGCCGGGACCACGATATCGGCATTGTTGACGACAATGCGGCCTTGGACTTCAACCGTGTAATCGCCAAGCACAGGGTGTTTCAGATGCCATAAATGTGGTGTGGCTAGATGTGAAAAAACAATGGTGTGATGGTGGCTTAGGTCTTGTGGGTGGGACAGTTTGCCATAACGGTTCTCATAGCTTGGGGCCCCGACCAGGATGCGACGAATATTACAAAGCCGTTTGGCTCGGAGTGACGAATCCGTCAAAGAAGCGATGCGAAGCGCTAAATCGAAGCCTTCCCCAACCAAATCGACTTGAGAATCACTAAGATGAATATCCACGGATATTTCCGGATATTGAGCTAAAAATTGA
>JBBCIP010000419.1:0-18897 GCA_037189785.1 Alphaproteobacteria bacterium | reverse complement strand
GATTTTGCCCCCAGTATCACACCTTTCCAATCAAGAACATAGTTTAAAGGACAGTGAATTAAATATGTGACGGTTCGCAAGATTTGCTAGTTCGCAGGCTTACCTTCGCATTTTTTAACCTTTTCAGCCATTTTCTGTAGGGCTGTCTCTGTCAATAATACATCTATCTTAATCCATCCTCCTGTAAGGATGCCCATGCTATCAAATACTCTCATAAACGGTCTAGACCTTCTGTCGCTTATGACCACTAAGGCAGCTGATCATGCAACCGCTCAGTTGGGTGCGGCTATATATTTGTCAAACTGCGAGTCTTGGGAGCTCACCGGCGCTCTCTTGCTTGCAGATGTGGAAATGGAAAGCTGGGTTGTTCGCACTGAGCAACAAAAAGTTGTTGTCGCAGTCTTTGCAAATGCTCCTCATCAAAATGGAGGACGATCTAGAGCAGCCTCGGGGCGCTTTACGTTTACGCGGGCTCCAAGATTGGAGCATTGTCGTTCATGAAATGGCCCAACGTAATCTCCCAATATAGTCGCTATGAAATTCCCGTATCTAGAGACTGCAGGATTTGGTAGGGCACGATATTTTCTATCACTTGGTTCGGTGTCATCTGATGTGAGTGATCATAGAATTAGATTAACTTAGTTCAACACACTGGCTTATTGCGTAAGCACGACTGCGCCGGCCAGCATCTTCTAGTCAGGAGAAAAGTCATGGGGGCCGAATTTAAACCCAAAAAATCGGTAGCACTTTCAGGTGTTTCTGCTGGAAATACCGCTTTGTGTACTGTGGGGCGATCGGGTAACGATCTGCATTATCGCGGATATGACATTCTCGAATTTGCCGAAACTGCGGAATTCGAAGAAATTGCCTATCTACTTGTTCACGGGGAATTGCCAACAGCTGCTCAACTTGCGGCTTATAAAACAAAGCTACGTAGTTTGCGCGGCTTGCCGCAGTCAGTGAAGAACACACTCGAATCCATCCCGGCGGCGGCGCATCCGATGGATGTTATGCGATCAGGTGTATCGGCTCTCGGCTGCGTGTTGCCCGAAACACATGATCATAACTTACCCGACGCACGCGATATTGCGGATCGCTTGATGGCTTCGCTCGGATCTATTTTGCTTTACTGGTATCACTTCGCTCACCGTGGAAGACGAATTGAAGTCGACACGGATGACGATAGTATCGGTGGGCACTTCTTGCATTTGTTGCATGGCAAAGCCCCCTCGGACAGCTGGGTGCGTGCGATGCATACGTCTTTGATCCTCTATGCTGAGCATGAGTTCAATGCCTCTACCTTTGCCGCACGGGTTATTGCGGGAACCGGTTCAGATATGTATAGCTGTATTGCCGGTGCTATCGGTGCGCTTCGTGGTCCAAAGCATGGCGGCGCAAACGAGGTTGCATTTGAAATACAAAAACGTTATGCGACGCCAAATGACGCAGAAACCGATATTCGACGTCGTGTGGAGGCAAAGGAAGTCGTGATCGGATTTGGTCATCCAGTTTATACAATTGCCGATCCCCGAAATGTTGTCATCAAACGGGTTGCTAAGACACTTGCCGATGAGGTAGGTGCGCATCGGCAATTTGCAGTCGCCGAGCGGATTGAAAGTGTCATGTGGGATGCAAAAAAGATGTTTCCGAACCTCGACTGGTTCTCGGCGGTGTCTTATAATCTGATGGGCGTACCGACTGCGATGTTCACGCCGCTGTTTGTGATTGCGCGCACGTCAGGGTGGGCTGCACATGTGATCGAGCAGCGACAGGATAACAAGATCATTCGTCCTTCAGCCAATTACACCGGCCCGGATAATCTGAAATTCGTGCCGCTTGCTGAGCGTAGCGAAGCACAGACGATATAAGGAGTTTCGATGCCCTATCTGATCGCAGATCAACTACCTAATGAGAGTGCGGGAAAACGCTTCCGTAACGCTTTGGCTCGGCCTATCATTTATCAGCTTCCTGGCGCACATAATGGTCAAGCAGCAATTCAGGCGAAACAGGCAGGATTTGATGGCTTGTACCTGTCTGGCGCCGCAATGACGGCATCAATGGGGCTGCCGGATCTTGGTATCATTACTGTCGATGAAGTTGCTTTCTTCATTCGACAGATTGTGCGCTCTTCAGGGTTACCATTACTCGTTGATGGTGATACGGGCTATGGTGAAGCGCTCAATGTTATGCATATGGTCCGCGTTTTTGAAGATGCGGGGGCGGGGGCAGTGCATCTCGAAGATCAAATTCTTCCTAAGAAATGTGGGCACCTAAATGGGAAAAAGCTTGCAGACGCTCATGATATGGCCGCAAAAGTAGCGGCCGCAAAGAAAGCGGCCCGTGATCTCGTCGTTATTGCACGTACAGATGCTGCGGGAGTTGAGGGCTTTGACGCTGCCGTTGAGCGTGCCAAGCTTTATATCGAAGCTGGCGCTGATGCGATCTTCCCTGAAGCACTGAATACCCGCGAAATGTTTGAAAAATTTGCGAAGGCTGTTCCCAATATACCATTGCTGGCTAATATGACAGAATTTGGTAAGACACCTTTCTTTACGGCCAGCGAGTTTGAGGCGTTGGGCTATAAAATGGTGATTTGGCCAGTTTCATCGCTTCGGGTTGCGAATAAGGCTCAGGCAAAGCTTTATGCCGCAATTGCCAAGGATGGCGGTACGCACAATATGATTGGCGAAATGCAGACCCGGGCTGAACTCTACGCAACCATTGGCTTGCATAATTATGAGGCGCTTGATGTTTCCATTGTCAAAACTATCGTGCCGGAGACAATTTCGTAGTAAGTAGAATAAAAATAATTTTTAATACTATTAAAGTTAGTTGTGCAAATAGGGATGACGATCCGGTACATGTAAAATGCTGTATCGTCGTTTTCCGATTATGTGGTTCGATATGGTTGTTGGGTCTTGGGCTTTAAAGCGCGAAGCATTAGCGTGTAATAGATTTAGAGAAGTCCTTAAATCTAGGTCTGTGATGGCTTAGCAATCCGCGACAACAAACTATTGGCGCCCGGCGGCACCAGCCAGCTTCACACTCAATTAGCTGCCATTAAAGCCGTGCCAGATTTCACCGCTGTCGCTTCCCACTTGATTCTTTCTCAAATACTTTGCAATATCCGCATGTTTTAATGGTCAATAAAGCCTGAAATTGCGAATATTTGTGGATGGTTTCCGTAAATTTGCAAATTTTGTGAATATTTGGAGGGGTGATGCGGAAAGCCTATATGGGAGTGCGGCTCCGGCGCCTACGCGAGGAACGAAAACTGAAGCAAGTGGAGCTTGCTGAAGCTCTCGGTTTATCCCCAAGCTATCTCAATCAACTCGAACAAAATCAGCGACCATTGACGGTTCCTGTTCTTCTTAAGATCAATGCGGTGTTTGGTGTCGACGTACAGCTTTTCTCAGAAGATGAGGAAGGACGTTTGATTACGGAACTTCGTGATGCGCTTGCTGAAGGAAGTGAAGAGGTGTCGTTGGCGGAGATCCGCGAGTTGGCCATGAATATGCCGGCAGTTGGACGAACTCTGGTGTCGCTTCATCGGCGCTATCGTGAAGTCGCGGAACGCAGCGACGCCATGGCGCTCCAATTGGGCGACGACTGGATTTCCGGTGGTGCTGCTCGTATGCCATTCGAGCAGGTTCGAGACTTCTTTTATGCGCGCCACAATCATGTTGAGCCACTGGATGAGGCGGCTGAGCGGATTTACGTGCAAGCTAATTTGGCACCAAGAAGTATGGTGGCGGGACTTGTGTCCTGGTTGAAAGATCGCCATGCCGTTCAGGTTGTCTTTTCTGACGGTCAAGGTACGCAGCGGCAGTTCGATTCTGCCAGTCGAACCTTGTTGATTTCGGCTGTATTAAAACCAGGACAGCAGTCCTTTCAGTTGGCCACGCAACTGGCCTTCCTTGAATTAGGAGATATCATTGATAGGCTTGCCGACAACCAAATTCTTCAAGGAGAAGAAGCAAGGCAGCTGGCGCGGGTAGGGCTTGCTAATTATTTTGCTGGAGCATTGCTCCTACCGTATCGAGAGTTTCTCACCTCTGCAGAAAGTGATCATTACGATATTGAGCGACTAGCAAGACGTTTTGGTGTGGGCTTTGAAACGATTTGTCATCGTCTATCTACACTCCAGCGCGCGGATGCGCGCGGCGTGCCGTTCTTTTTTGTCCGCGTTGATCGCGCCGGTAATATTTCGAAGCGTCAATCAGCAACAGATTTTCATTTTTCACGTGTTGGTGGAAGTTGTCCGTTGTGGAATGTGTATGAGGCTTTCACTCAGCCCGGAAAAGTACTGACGCAGGTTGCGCAGATGCCTGATGGGCGAACTTATTTGTGGATCGCGCGGACTGTCGGCACGGCCAATATGGGGTATGATCAACCTGGTAAAGTCTTCGCGGTGGGGCTTGGTTGTGATATTCGCCATGCGGAAAAGTTAGTTTACTCTCGAGGGCTTGATCTTGGTGGCTCTATGACAGCGACACCAATTGGGGCGGGATGTAAGGTTTGTGAGCGATCAAGCTGTCCGCAGAGAGCGTTTCCTATGATCGGTCGCTCGGTAGTGGTGGATCAAAATCGCAGCACGATCGCACCCTATCCAGTTGCCTGATCGCGACTGTTGATTTCTTATAAATGAACCTTATTCAAATTTGGGTTAGCTTTATAAACAAAGGCTTCTCGTTAAGAAGAATTATTTATCCACATAATTGTGATCTTTGTGCTACCGGTATTTTTGGCAATGGACAACGCAACAGCTCTACCGTATCCAACTGCAACAACATCACGTCGCATAATGCAGCAAAAGAGGTCTACGCCAGAACGAATCTGATCAAGCGCATCAAAGAACTGTGGAGGCGGGTTCTCAATTTTGTGCTTTCAAACTTTAGACGGAGAGAGGTCACGCCAATGACAGCTGACCTTTTACTGCTCACCAAGAAACGAACAAAACCTGAAAATAGAAAAAGCCGCTGGGCATAAACCCAACGGCTTTTTTGACGAATGGCTCCCCGGGCCGGACTCGAACCAGCGACCGATCGGTTAACAGCCGATTGCTCTACCACTGAGCTACCGGGGAATGGAAACGGGGTGGTGCCCGCATGTTTCCAAATTCTTTTCTTGGCCGAAAGAACGCTCTCGGCCGCGACGCGCTCCTTATAGCAGAGAGAATTTGGCAATGCCAAGCCTTATCAGCAATTCCCATCATTTTGTTGGGTGGCTTTATAACACATTATGCTGAAACGGCTTTCGGCTATTGTTGGAGCTCCGGCGTGACCAGTCAAACGGCCATTGACATTCGGTACTGATTGGTACCATATAGGGCGATATGGTCCTGATGCTTTAGCAGGAGAGATCTTTTGCGCCTGGCGAGAGCAAGGTAGGATGGCAACAAGACTATACGGGGCGGCAACGTCTTATGGAACAAGCCGGTATTTACCCCGAGAGTTACCGGAGTCTGTCTGCGGTGCTCGGTATAGAATGAAAATAGGAAGGAAAATCAGGCTGATGGAGTGGAGGCACCGCCCAGAATCGAACTGGGATACACGGATTTGCAGTCCGCTGCGTAGCCATTCCGCCACGGTGCCGTCGGACGTTGCGTCCGGGGCTCGATATAGCATCGGTCCAGCGCTTCTGCAACGCCCCATTCGGCAATTCGAAACGAAGGCTGTCGTTGTCAAGCTGCTCAGGCTTCAGTATAAACGCCTCGATCTCTATTCGGCCCCCGTTTTTGGGCCCGCCACATCGGAAGCCTGTTATGACGCAAGTTGAAACCGCCCGTTCTCATGTGATTGCCCGGACCCATATGATCGAAGGGCAAATCAAACCGAATAATGTCACCGATCCACGACTGGTCGAGGCCTTGGGGGCTATTCCACGAGAATTGTTCGTGCCCGCGGCTTTGTCTGCCGTCGCTTATGTTGACGAAGATCTTGAAATAGCGCCGGGTCGCTATTTGATGGAGCCGATGATTTTTGCCCGGCTGCTGAATGCCGCCCAGCCGCAACCGTCCGATGTGGTGCTGGATATCGGGGCGGGCACCGGCTATGCCTCGGCCGTTTTGTCACAATTGGCGGGGGCGGTGGTGGCGCTTGAAAGCGACGCGGGCTTAGCAGATCGCGCCAATGCCTTGTTGGCCGAGGTGCGCTGTGACAATGCGGTGGTGGCGCATGGCCCGTTGGCGGCCGGTTGGGCCTCCCAGGCGCCCTATGACGTAATATTAATAAACGGCATGATAGAACAGGTCCCGGCTGCCATTTTCGACCAATTGGCCGAAGGTGGTCGTTTGGTGACGGTGCTGTTTGCCGACGGCGCCGGGAAGGCGGTTCTATATCGGAAAGATGGCGGCGTGATCGGTCGGCGTGACATTTTCGATGCGGCGATTGGGCCGTTGCCAGGCTTTGAACAGCCGCAAGGCTTCGTATTTTAAAATACTCCCGATCCTGGGGGCGCCTGACCATCGGTGCCTTACCGCAAGGGGAGGCATAACTGGGTTGTTAAGAAAGAGGTTGGTGATGCGATACCCCCTGGTTGCTCTTGTTGCTTTGTCCCTGATGTCCCCGATGGTCATGGTGGGGCCGGTGAGCGCTGAAACGCTGCAAGACGCACTGGCTGCGGCTTATACCAACAATCCGGCTTTGGATGCTGCCCGGGCCCGGCTTCGGGCCATTGATGAGCGGGTGGCGCAAGCGCGCGGGGGCTGGCGTCCGACGGTCGAAGCGACGGGGAGTATTGGCCGCACCAATACCCAGACGGAAGGTATTACGCAAAGTGTCCCGCCGGTTGCTTATAATCGTGATGACACCTACACCAGCAAAACGGCGTCCGTTGCTCTGGTCCAGCCGGTATTCAGCGGCTTCCGCACCGTCAATGACGTAAAGCAGGCCAAGAACGAGATTTATGCCGGTCGTGAAGATCTGCGCAACACCGAACAATCGATCCTGCTTGATGCCATCACCGCGTATGTGAATGTGAAACGCGACGAGGCCGTGCTGGAACTGAACCGTAACAACGTCCAGGTTCTGCAACGTCAGTTGGAAGCGAGCCAAGATCGGTTCCGGGTTGGTGAAATCACCCGCACCGATGTGGCTCAATCCGAAGCCCGTCTGGCCCTGGCCATGGCCGATCGCACCACAGCCGAAGCACAATTAACCGCCAGCCGCGCGTTTTATCGCCGCGTGATTGGGGAAACCCCCGGCTCCTTGGCTGAACCCGGCATCGTACCGGAATTGCCGTTGACAGAAGATGCCGCCATCGAATTGGCGATGTCCGATAATCCCAATCTGAATAGCGCCCGCTATAATGAACGGGCGACAGAAAATGCGATCGGTGTCGCCAAATCCGGGCTATTGCCACAGATCAATCTGCGCGCCCAATATAGCAAGGGGTGGGATGTCTCGCCGTTCACACCGGCGAATGAAGAAAAATCGATTGTCGCCGAACTCCGGATCCCGCTTTATGAAGCCGGTATCCAATCGTCGCTGGTGCGCCAAGCCCGTCAGACCAACAATCAGTACCGCCTGTTGATTGTCGATGTTGAACGCCAGGTTCAAGAAGGTGTGCGCAATGCCTGGGAAAGTTTACGCTCGGCCCGGGACCGGGTGAAATCCGACGAATCTCAAGTCCGGGCCAATGAAATCGCCTTGGATGGCGTTCGTCAGGAAGCGGAAGTCGGGGCGCGGACAACCTTGGATGTTCTGGATGCCGAACAAGAACTGTTGAACGCCCGGGTGGCCTTGGTTCGCGATAAACGGGATGAAGTCGTTGCCGGCTATGCCCTGTTGGCGTCTGTCGGTCATTTGACCGGTGATCGTCTGGAATTACCGGTGACTTATTATGATCCGATCCGCAATTATGATCGTGTCTCCAATAAGGTCTGGGGCTGGGGAATCGAGGATGAACCGTCCGAATAACCCCTGATCATTTCAGGCCCGGTCCGTAAACCATAGTCTTTCAAGGCCTTATAGGGTTAAAAAAAACCGTCTTTTGCTGTTAGAGACGGTTTTTTTACTAAATTTGAAGATACTATGCTGATAGTCTCAGGCCTGATAGTTTCAGGAGAATAGGGACTTCCGCCCAATTGACTGCGCTTGCAGTGGCTAAACGGCGGAATTGGGGCATACAGGTAGGTTATGAGCGCAAAGAAAGACCAAGAAGAACCAACGATGGAGGAAATTCTGGCCTCCATTCGTCGTATCATCTCCGAAGAAGGGGAGCCGGTGCGCGAACCGGACCCGAAGTCTAGCCTTGCCGAAGCTCCAGCTATAGATCTGATTGATGAACCCGAAATCGAACTCGAACCAGAAGATTTTGAGCCAGAAGATCTGGACCTTGAGGACGATGTACTTGAACTGACAGAGGTTCTTGAAGAAGAGTTTGATCAATCCGCCATAGACGATATTCTAGAAACCGAAGACGCCAACGAAATCACCTTCGATCCGAAACCGGTGGTTGAGGATCCCATGGCTGCCATAACCGAGGCCATGGTCGAAGACGACTTCGATAATGATTTCGAGGCAGAGTCGGAACCCGATGCGATGGGGCCCGCTGCGATGAGGGATGTCATGAAAGATGATGATTTCGATTTGGCGGATACTGTAGATCCACGTGGTGATCGCGAAGCGGTTATGTCGCCTGTGGCGGCGGCGTCGGTACGGGAACAGTTCGGAGCTTTGTCCGATCTTTTGGTCACTGGCTATGCCGGCTCAAACAATACGCTGGAAGGCGTCGTGCGGGAGATGCTGCGTCCGATGCTGCAAAGCTGGTTGGATCAGAATTTGCCGAAAATCGTCGAACGGGCCGTTGCCAGTGAAATCGCGCGCCTGTCGCGTGTCAAAAAGCCTTAAACATCATCCTTTAATTTTGTGGATGCTTGTGCGCGGGCGTTAACAAGCCCCTTGGGGTGACAATCCCGGTTATTTAATTTACCTTTATTATTCAGCCTCTAGACCACACAGCTGTCAATTATGTGGGTGGGCTGTGTTTTTGGCGTTGTGCTCGTCAAACAGCGCGCAACCAATTGAGTTGATGTTCCGATGACCACCGACCGTCCACCCCTTCGAACGTGGGATTGCCTGATCGCAACATGGTTTGGTGTGGGGTATTTGCCCAAGGCGCCGGGAACTTGGGGGTCGTTGGCGGCTTTACCGTTCGGCTATATTTTGGCCAATCTCGGCGGTGCCATGGCCTTGGGGCTGGCTGCGCTTGCGCTATTTCCCTTGGGAGTTTTAGCGTCTGAACGGTTTTCGTCCAGGATCGGGATTTCAGATCCTGGCAGTGTGGTTGCTGATGAAGTGGTCGGGCAGTGGATCGCCCTTATGCCGGCCATAGCGTTGGGGCCGATCGGTTATCTTTATGCGTTTTTAGCGTTTCGTTTTTTCGATATCTTGAAGCCGTGGCCGGTCAATGTTTTGGATCGCCGCCTCAAGGGTGGGTTCGGGATTATGACCGATGACGCGATGGCAGGGGCCTATGCGGCCTTGTTGATATGGACCTTGGGTCATGTTCTCTCCTGATCTTCTGGCCGATGCCACGGCTATTTTAGCGACCGCCCGGCAATCCAAACAGATGATTGCCACGGCGGAATCTTGTACGGGCGGCCTGATCATTGGGTGTTTGACGGAAATTGCCGGGTCGTCCGATGTGGTCGACCGTGGCTTCATCACCTATTCCAATGATGCGAAAATGGAAATGCTCGGGGTCCCGGGGCCGATGCTTGCCCACTATGGGGCGGTGAGCGAGCCGGTGGCCTTGGCTATGGCTGCGGGGGCTGTGGCCAACTCCGGTGCGTCCGTGGCTGTGGCTGTGACCGGGATCGCCGGGCCGGGTGGGGGCAGTGCGGACAAGCCGGTCGGGCTTGTTTATATGGCTGGTGCCGCGCGAAATGGCTATACGTTCGCCGAACGGCATGACTTCGGCGACATCGGCCGTGATCGGGTCCGTCAAGAAACGGTCAAAGCCGCCCTGGCGATATTAAAGCGGTTATTGGCCCGCTGATCCGCCGCTTTGCCGGTTTTATCGGCGTACAGCGCGTAGCTCTCATGCGCTCTGGGAATAGCCGCGGCATTTGGCCTTGCCACATCTTAGTGGTCCACGCTACACACAAATCAACGCCCAAAGGGCACCGACGCAGAGGGAGTTTTTCCGCCATGAATAAACCCGTTTTCGATAAATCCAAGCTGCCCAGCCGCCATGTGACCGAAGGCCCGGAGCGGGCCCCACACCGGTCCTATCTATATGCCATGGGTTTGACGGAAGAACAGATCCACCAACCGCTGATCGGCGTGGCCACGGCGTGGAACGAAGCGGCCCCGTGCAACATCGCCTTGTCGCGCCAAGCCCAGGCAGTGAAGAAAGGCGTCAACGAGTCTTTCGGGACTCCCCGCGAATTCACCACGATTACCGTGACCGACGGTATCGCCATGGGCCATGAAGGCATGAAGTCGTCGCTGGTGTCGCGGGATATAATCGCTGACTCCGTCGAACTGACCATGCGTGGCCATAGTTATGATGCGCTTGTCTGCTTGGCCGGTTGCGATAAATCCTTGCCGGGCATGATGATGGCTATGCTGCGGTTGAACGTACCGGCGGTATTCATGTATGGCGGCTCGATCCTGCCGGGTAAGTTCCGTGGGAAAGATGTGACGGTTGTCGATCTTTTTGAAGCAGTCGGTCAACACGCCGCCGGGACCATGAATGATGATGATCTTCATGAACTGGAATGTGTGGCGTGCCCTAGTGCCGGCGCTTGTGGCGGCCAATTCACGGCGAATACCATGGCCTGCGTGTCCGAAGCGATCGGCCTGGCACTGCCCGGGTCCGCCGGGGCCCCAGCCCCGTATGAAAGCCGTGACGAATACGCTTTTGCCTCCGGTCAAGCCGTGATGAACTTGCTGGCACTCAATCTCCGTCCGCGCGACATCGTGACCAGGAAAGCACTGGAAAATGCCGCTCGTATTGTTGCTGCAACCGGCGGTTCGACCAACGGTGCTCTGCATTTGCCGGCGATGGCCAACGAACTCGGCATCGATTTCGATATGATGGATGTGGCAGAAATTTTCCGTTCGACCCCTTATATCGCCGATCTCAAGCCGGGCGGGCGTTATGTGGCGAAAGATTTGTTTGATGCCGGTGGCGTGCAGCTGGTGATCAAGACGCTTTACGAGGCGGGCTTCATTCACGGCGATTGCATGACGGTGACGGGAAAGACCATTGCCGAAAATTTAAAAGACGTGACCTGGAATCCGGATCAGGACGTGGTCTATCCGGCCAGCAATCCGCTTTCAACGACAGGCGGTGTTGTTGGCTTGAAAGGGAACTTAGCTCCTGAAGGCGCCATTGTGAAAATCGCCGGTATGAAGCGGTTGGTGCATACCGGCCCGGCGCGCGTCTTCGATTGCGAGGAAGATTGCTTCGCCGCTGTCGAAAAGCGCGCCTACAAAGAAGGCGATGTTTTGGTGATCCGCTACGAAGGCCCCAAAGGCGGCCCAGGCATGCGCGAAATGTTGGCAACGACAGCCGCGCTTTATGGTCAGGGCATGGGGGATAAAGTGGCGCTGATCACCGATGGCCGGTTCTCGGGCGCGACCCGTGGTTTCTGTATCGGCCACGTCGGTCCGGAAGCGGCTGTCGGCGGCCCGATCGGTCTTCTCCGCGACGGTGACATCATTACCATCGACGCTGAAAAAGGCACCATCGATGTTGCCTTGTCGGACGCCGAATTTGAAGCCCGCAAAAAAGCTTGGACGCCACGCGAGCCAGATATCACCACCGGCGCCATCTGGAAATTCGCCCAGCTCGTCGGACCAGCCTACAAAGGGGCGGTGACCCATCCAGGCGCGAAAGCCGAAAAGAAAATCTACGCGGATATTTGACGGCCAATAATTTCTACCCTTGCCATTAAGGGATAGAACGGACTTAACTGGATCTTCGTGAACAACGGAGATCCAGTTTTGCTATGGGCTCCGGTCATTGTGGGGATCCCTTCGTGAGTACTATTCCAGCCGATCATCGCTTTCGCTATTACGACTTTGTCATGGCTGCGTTTGTGGCGGTGTTGTTGTGTTCGATGATCATCGGTCCGGCCAAGGTGACCGAGTTCGGGGGCTTCCAATTCGGTGCCGGGGTTTTGTTCTTTCCGATCTCCTATATTCTTGGCGATGTGCTGACCGAGGTCTATGGCTACAGCCGGGCGCGCAAGGTGGTGTGGACTGGGTTCGCGGCTTTGGCCTATGCCTCGCTGATGGCGTCGATCATCGTGCATTTGCCCCCGGCCGACGGCTGGCCCTATCAAGACGCTTACGCTGCCGTGTTGGGGCAAACCCCGCGGATCGTCATTGCGTCTTTGATTGCGTTCTCGGCGGGTGAGTTGGTCAATGCCTATGTCATGGCCAAAATGAAGATTTGGACCAAGGGGCGGCATTTATGGTCGCGGACGATCGGCTCAACGGTGGTCGGGCAGGGCGTTGACAGCCTGATTTTCTATCCGCTTGCGTTTATCGGTGTCTGGCCGATCAGCATGGTGATCAAAGTCATGGTCGCAAACTATCTGATCAAGGTGGCGTGGGAGGCGGCGCTCACGCCGGTCACTTATAAAGTGGTCGGCTGGCTCAAGCGGCGGGAAGGGGTCGAAGTGTTTGATACGGATACGGACTTTAATCCATTCAAGATCAAAACCTCGTGACGTAAATGTACAGTTTTATAACGACTTAATCATTATTTCGTCATGTTGCGCGTATATTTCACAGTCTTGATAATCATTATTATTCGAAATACTATGCGATAGTGTGAAATTAATGAAGGAATTCAGGATTATGAGTCTCTCTCGTGTATTTCGGCATAGTTTGATTGCCGGTGCGGCGATGGTTATTGGGGCTACGTCTGCCCTGGCCAAGGATGTCACGCTCTATACAACCCGCGAACCTGGATTGATCCAACCGTTGTTGGATGCGTTTACCCAGGAAACAGGAACCAAGGTCAATACAGTATTTCTGCGCGACGGTCTGGCCGAACGGGTGAAATCCGAAGGGGCGAAGTCGCCGGTTGATGTGTTGATGACGGTCGATATCGGCAATCTTGTCGACTTGGTCGGCGCAGGCATCACACAACCAATCCAATCGTCTGTCTTGAACGAGGCGATCCCGGCCAATTTGCGGGACGAAAATGGCAATTGGTATGCCTTGTCGTTGCGGGATCGTGTGCTTTATGCCGAAAAAGATCTCGGGCTCACCAGCTTCCGGTATGAAGATTTGGCCGATCCGAAATGGCGCGGCAAGGTTTGTATCCGTTCGGGCCAGCATCCCTACAACACGGCGCTGATTGCGGCGATGATTGCGCATAATGGTGCTGCAGCAACGGAACAATGGTTGCGTGGGGTGAAAGCCAATTTGGCGCGCAAGGCAACCGGTGGTGACCGCGATGTGGCCCGCGATATTTTGGGCGGCATTTGCGATGTTGGTTTGGCCAATGCCTATTATGTTGGCCGGATGCGCTCGGCAGCCACCGATACCGATGCTCGTAAGTGGGGCGATGCGATCAAAGTGATCCGTCCGACCTTCGAGAAGAGCGGTGGCACTCAGGTCAATGTCAGTGGGGCAGCGATTGCCAAACACGCGCCGAACAAAGATGGTGCCGTCAAACTTTTAGAATATTTGGTATCGGATGACGCACAAAGCCTTTATGCTCGCGCCAACTATGAGTATCCGGTGAAAAAAGGCGTTGCCTTGGACCCGATCGTCGAAAGCTTCGGTGTCCTCAATGTCGATAGTTTGCCGTTGGTTGAAATCGCGAAAAACCGTAAGGCTGCCAGTGAACTGGTCGATAAAGTAGGATTTGATAACTAAACCGATGCCATCTACGGCGCCATTTTCTTCGCGCGCAAGTCTTTACGGCGAGACAGGAAAAACGTGGCTTAGTGCTGCGATTTTTATCCTTCTCGCCGTTTTGCTGCCGGTTGCGGTCCTGGCCATGTTGGCGCTCGGCGGGTCGCTACAGCATTGGTTGCATCTTGTTGAATTCGTCTTGCCGCAAGCGTTTGTCGATACTGTATTGCTGCTGGTCGGTGTCGGTATCGGCACGGTTTTCATCGGCACCGGCACGGCCTGGTTGGTGACTGCGTATAATTTTCCCGGTCGTCGTGTTTTGGTATGGGCGCTGCTGTTACCTTTGGCGGTGCCGACCTATATCGTCGCGTTTGTTTATCTCGATATTTTACACCCGTTGGGGCCTGTGCAGTCGGTGATCCGGGATATGCTGGGCTATGACAGCCCGCGTCAATTTCGATTGCCGGATTTGCGGGCCTTGCCGGGCGCAATTTTTGTTCTGACCTTGGTGCTGTATCCCTATGTATACTTAACGGCGCGGGCGATGTTTGCGACCCAAGCCGCCAATGTGATCGAAGCGGCGCGGACGCTTGGCTGCAATGGTCGTGAAACGTTTTATCGCGTTGCCCTACCAATGGCACGCCCGGCAATTGCTGTCGGCGCTTGCTTGGTCATGTTCGAAGTGTTGAACGATATCGGCGCGTCTGAGTTTTTAGGAGTTCGCACTCTGACCGTGTCGGTTTACACCACATGGATCACGCGTTCAGATTTAGCCGGGGCGGCACAAATCGCCGTTTTGATGTTGATCCTTGTGGTCGGACTGGTGTGGCTTGAGTGGCGCGGGCGGCGGCGTCAACGCTATATCACCATGCATCGCATGCGACCGATGCAGGCGCAGTCTGTCGGTGGGTTGAAAGGCTTGGGGTTGACGGCACTCTGTGCTGTTCCGGTGTGCCTTGGATTTATTGCCCCGGCTTGGTATTTGCTGTCGGAAACGATCAAACATTTTCAAACTGTCGGCGGGGTGTCGGCGCAATTGTTGGCCAGTGCCGGCAACACCGTGTTGGTCGCCGCTGTGGCGACTCCCATAACGATAGTATGTGGTCTGGTGATTGTGTGGACGGCGCGGCGTGTGCGGGAGACGACGGTTGGGAACTGGCGTTCGGGATTGCGGCTGGCTGGAATTGGCTATGCGGTGCCGGGGACGGTTTTGGCGATCGGTCTGTTGACGCCGTTGTCGTTCCTAGACACCGGGCTCGGCATCGGTCTCAACGCGCTGTTCGGCATCGACAGCGGTTTATTGATCATGGGATCGATGACGGCTTTGGTCGTTGCCTACACCATTCGCTTCCTTGCCATTGCGATCGGCGGGATCGACGCAGGCTTGGCGCGGGTTCCGGCATCGTTGGAACAAGCGTCGCGGTTGTTGGGTGAAAATTCGACCGCCACCTTATGGCGGGTGCATCTGCCGTTGTTGCGCCCGGCCATCGTTGCGGCAACGCTTTTGGTGTTCGTCGATGCGATGAAGGAATTACCGGCCACATTGTTGCTGCGGCCGATCAATTTTGAAACACTGTCCACCTGGCTTTATGCGGAAGCTATTCGGGGCACCTATGAAGAAGGGGCTGTTGCTGCGTTGATTATTGTGGTGATTGGCTTGTTACCGGTTATCCTACTGTCGCGCATGGGATGGAGCAGCGAACGGTGATATGACAATTGCGCTGAAGTTAGACAACCTACGACTGGCTTATGACACAGCCGACGGCATGCACCATGTGGTCGACGGTTTTTCTTTGACCTTAGAGCAGGGTGAGATCGGGTGTTTGCTCGGTGCGTCCGGCTGCGGGAAAACGACGGTGTTACGGGCGGTGGCTGGATTTGAACCGGTTCGCGCCGGACAAATTTTGTTGGACGGTCAGATCATTGCAACCGCTGCTTTCCATGTGGCCCCCGAACATCGTCATGTCGGTATGGTGTTTCAGGATTATGCATTGTTTCCGCATTTGACCGCTGCCGATAATATTGCGTTTGGTTTGCGGCGCTGGTCGCGTGCTGATCGCCAGGCGCGGGTAGCCGCGATGCTCGAGCTGGTCGGATTGGACAGTGCGGGCAAATCCTATCCACATGAATTGTCGGGCGGTCAGCAACAACGGATCGCCTTGGCTCGGGCATTGGCTCCGAAACCGAAGCTCATTTTATTGGATGAACCGTTCTCCAATCTCGATGTCGATCTGCGCGAACGCTTGGCGCGCGATGTCCGGGCGATTTTAAAAGCCAGCGGGCAGACCGGATTGCTGGTGACGCATAACCGCCCCGAAGCCTATGCGCTCGCGGATTATGTGGGAACCATGGCGGATGGGCGGATGTTACAATGGGATCGCGTCGAAAATAGTGGGCAGACGGAACGATAAAAAAAACGACTTGGTGTCGCCCTCATCTTTTGCCCCATATTTGGAGAGGAGGGTTGTTTCATGGTTGATGTCGGACTGACGCATATCGCTTTGCAATGTCTTGATATCAATCGCAGCGCCGCTTTCTATGCCAAATATGCCAATATGGTCATTGTCCATGATCGGCAAGAGCCGGATAGCGGTCATCGTGTCGTGTGGTTAAGTGATAACACCCGTCCCTTCGTTATTGTGTTGATTGAGGCGGAAAAAGTCGAAGGTCGGCTTGGGCCCATTGCCCATTTGGGTGTGGGTTGCCCGAGCAGACGCGAAATCGATCGGCTGTGTGCCGAAGCCAAGCGTCATGGTGTCACCGTCAAAGGTCCCGAAGATTGGGGCTATCCGGTCGGGTATTGGGCGTTTTTATATGATCCCGACGGTCACGTGCTTGAACTGTCCTATGGCCAGGAAGTCGGCTTGACTGTCCAAAATGCCAACGGCGACAGCTGATATGTTTCAATCCGATACATGCCGTTAGGGGCGGCCCTTGGGCTGTCGGTGAACTTTACACATTCTGCCAAAAAGGCCGTAATACGGCAGTTTTTCTGACGCTCAAGGCCTATAATACCTGGTAAATACGCCGTTAACCAAGGTTTGGCACAGCCCTTGCTCTATGCCCTTACATGGCCGGTCCGCAGTATCTGAGCAGACCGTCGAGCGAGAGGAGAAGGGTATGAAAACACGGCCTTTTTTGAGTTGTTTGGTGGCATTTACGCTGTTGGGGGGTGTAGTGTCAGTCAAGGCAGCTGAGCCGACTGTTTTCGATCTCTTTGATCGCGGGGTTATGTCTATCGTAGCAGCGTCAGCTTGTGGTGTTGCGGACCCGGCCGCCCTAAAAACCTTCAGACATGATTTCAAGGCTGTTGCGACCGCTGTGGAAGGAGAGCTTGCGGCTATGAATCCACAGCGGACCGACGGTGATCTATCGATGCTGGTCGGCTTTCGTGTTGCTCAGCTGGAATTGCGTGCAACGGAATCGATCAAAACCGAAGGGTGTGACAGCGCGAAAGTGAAAGCGATGGCTGAACTGTTCGATATGAAGGATCGATTGGCCAAAGCCAGACTTTCCGGCAGTCATATCGATCATTGAACCTTAATTGGTCCGGCGCATGATCCAATACGCTGGGAAAATCCAGGCGATCCCGGCAATCGTATAAAATACCAAATCAACCGCCCAATGGATCGGTAAGATCCAAACGGCAAGGCGCATGACGAGAACGCAGTAAATAATTAAGCCGAATAAAACTGAAAACAGACCAAACGCACGACGGCCACGGGAAGACATAGCAGTACCTCAGTAAA
The DNA here is from genome assembly GCA_037189785.1 of Alphaproteobacteria bacterium. GTDB lineage: Bacteria > Pseudomonadota > Alphaproteobacteria > Sphingomonadales > Govanellaceae > Govanella. Next base: position 1,322 of record JBBCIP010000419.1, on the reverse strand, counting down.
CAAATGATCTGAGCAATCCAATCGCCCACATCAAGACATGAATAAAAGCATAGGCGCCTAATCCGCAGACCACAGCATAGCCGAAAACTTTTGCGTGTGTTTTAACATGGTTGAAGAAGGCGTTCATGGGGCGATTGGTCCTCGTCGGCTGTGCGCCAATTCAATCACCCGCTCTGTTTCTGTCCATAAACCGTACCTGGATAGTGTTTCCAGTGTAGCCCAGGTCACATCGATCACATCGTCGCCAGGGACGGCTTGACCGGATTCAGCATCAGCCCAAAGATCGATCAGGCTATAATGATGCCGAACCAAACCGCTGTCGTCTTTATCGATGAAATCGACAACGTCGACGATTCCGCCGATCACAATATCCAGCCCGGTTTCTTCTTTAACCTCGCGGCGGACGGCATCCGACACGGTCTCCCCTAAATGTTGAGCCCCGCCGGGAATGCTCCATTCCCCGGCTCGTGGGGCTTTGCCACGTTTCACCAAAAGGACTGCGTTGTCGCGCCAGACAATGGCGCCAACACCGACAAACGGTCTGTCCGGATAGTCGCGTTTCATACAGTCTTTCTTTCAGAAAGGCGGTTATAGCGTGTTGCGGGTACTATGCCAAAGCTCGGGTCGAGATACAAAGTTTTTGGCTAAAATCATTGAAAAACAACCTGTTCACAAACAATTATTTCATTTGATGCGGTAACTGAAAAATGCTTATCATAAGCAAAAGTTTAAACTAACGGGTATTTTGTTAACAATAAACAGCATGTGATCAGGCCACTCTATGGCGAGCTTCATGGGACATCCCAGGCCGACACCCTCGTTCCTGTTGGAAGATGCGGTGGAAAATGGACGCAAAAAAGCGACATTTCAGGCCAGCCCGCGTGTATTAACCATATTAGCCTTTGCTTATGTCGTTGCCGGGGCTCTGTCATTGCATGCCATGGTAACGCCGGCAGGCTATTTTCTGCTGTGGCTGCCGACCGGGGTGGCGGTCGCCGGTTTCATATTTTATCGCGCCTGGTCACTGGTTTCGATTGCGCTCGGCGGGCTTATTCTGTGGGGCATCGGCGGCTGGGAAATCCGGCCGGAATTTTTCCAGGCCGTTGCAGCCGATTTCGTATGGGCCGTTGCAGCTGGTTGGCCGATGCGACAGTTTCGCGATACCCCGAGCCTGAACAGTCGAAATTATCTTATCGCGTCTTTGGTCGTTGCTGGATTGTTACCGGCTTTGGTCGTCAGTGTCGTGAAAATGACGGCTTCAGACTCTTTAGCGGCATTGTTTCACTTGGATTGGGCAGCGTTGTGGATTTTTTCCCATTCCA
>JBBCIP010000418.1:0-1314 GCA_037189785.1 Alphaproteobacteria bacterium | reverse complement strand
CCGGCGACGCTTATGGCCTCGGACCTGGTCGGATCTTGGACGGGTATCGCTGAGGATGGCAGCGGGTGGTCGATGCGGGTCAAGATCGATGTGTCACCAGAGGCGGATTCATCGGTTCCCGATCAAGCATACAAAGCGTCGTTCAGCAGTGCGGATCTGGCGGCCGGTGATATTCCGGTGGCATCTTTTGTCTATAAAGATCAGGCCGTGTCCATGACCGTTCTGCCCAATTGGGTATCGTTTGACGGTCGCTATGATCCAGCGCAAAAAGATATCACCGGTACCTTGACAATGTGGGGGGAGGCGCTGCCGATAACGCTGAAACAGGATAATCCGGCGTTGTCGGTGTTTGACAGTCCACGTGTCGATAAAAACGGCAAAGCAACAACACATTATAAGTTTGAAAAACCAAACACCCGTCGCGATGACTGGAAAACAGCCCACGCCAAAACTGTTGGGGTTGATCCGAAACAATTGACGGCGCTTGGTCAGGCCATGACCAATGGTGATTATCCGACCGCCAATGCGGTGCTGATTGCGCGTCATGGAAAGTTGATCTTTGAAGAATATTTCTATGGCTCCGATACAGATCGCTTACAGACCATACAATCTGCAACCAAAAGTGTGACGTCATTATTGGTTGGTGCGGCGATCGATCGTCGCTTGATTAAAAATGTCAATGTTCCGGTTTGGACCTTGTTTCCAGACCGGTCTGATAACGCTTGGGTGCGGAAACAGTATCCGATTACCTTGCATGATGCGTTGGCCATGAGTGCCGGATTGGCGTGGTCGACTGATGCCCCGATCGGTCCGGATAACAGCGACTATCTGATGAATATCAGTGCCGACATGCTGGGATTTATCCTCGATCGTCCGATGGCCGAAGCGCCGGGCCAGCACTTTCTATACAACAGCGGTCTGTCCATTTTGGTGGGGGAGGCTGTTCATGAAGCATCGGGCATGGCAACAGATGTTTTCGCGAACGATGTGTTGTTCAAGCCGTTGGGGATCACGCGCTATAAATGGTTGAAGACACCAGACGGTATTGCCCACGGCGGCGGCGGTTTATATCTGCGGGCGCGCGATGCCTTAAAAATCGGTCAAATGGTTTTAGACCACGGCAAATGGAAAGATCATCGCGTTCTGTCTGCCGATTGGATTGCCCGGTCCACAGCGTCCCAAGCCCCGGAAAACGGTAAGCTCGACCACTATCGGAAAACATGGAAAGATCGTTGGGGCTACCCTGATGTGGCCTATCAGTATGGGTACCAGTGGTGGCGCTTTCCGTTCCAAGTCGATGACCGCATTGTCTAT
>JBBCIP010000417.1:0-8257 GCA_037189785.1 Alphaproteobacteria bacterium | reverse complement strand
TAAACTGCTAGAGATGGAAACGGGCGAGCCCTGCCTACTCCTGCAGCGGCGAACCTGGTCTGGCGGCAATGTGACGTCCACCGCCCAGCTTTATTATCCGGGCTCCCGCTACGAAATGGGCGGACGATTTAAACCCTGACGTCTTGCCAAGCGATCGTTCTACCCGTATATTATCTCATCCTGTATATACTGGTATGTATTTAATGAAAAACTCTCACATCACAAACTCTCGCCTGATCCGTGCGCCGCGCGGCACGACGCTTAGCGCCAAATCATGGCTGACTGAAGCGCCTTTGCGTATGCTGATGAACAATCTGGACCCAGACGTGGCCGAAAATCCGGCGGAACTCGTAGTCTATGGTGGTATAGGCCGTGCCGCACGCGATTGGGATTGTTATGATCGTATTGTCCATGAGCTTAAAAAATTGGAGCAAGATCAAACACTTCTTATTCAGTCCGGAAAACCCGTGGGGGTCTTCCAAACCCACGCCCATGCCCCACGGGTGTTGATGGCCAATTCTAATCTGGTACCGCATTGGGCAACTTGGGATCATTTCAACGAACTTGATCGCAAAGGCTTGATGATGTACGGCCAAATGACGGCCGGATCCTGGATATATATTGGTAGCCAAGGCATCGTACAGGGCACCCACGAGACCTTTGTGGAAATGGGTCGCCAACATTTCGGTGGTAATTTAGCTGGAAAATGGATTTTGACCGCCGGACTTGGCGGCATGGGCGGCGCCCAACCCCTAGCGGCCACGATGGCTGGCGCCAGCATGATTGCCATAGAATGTCAGCCGAGCCGCATAGAAAAACGGCTGGACACTGGTTATCTGGATCACCGCGCCAACACGTTAGAAGAAGCCTTGGAAATACTTGAGCGGAGCCACCGGGCCGGCCACGCCACATCCATTGGCTTATTAGGAAACGCTGCGGAGATTCTGCCGAAAATGGTCCAGGACGGTATTCGGCCCGATGCCGTGACTGACCAAACATCCGCCCATGACCCCGTAAATGGTTATTTGCCCATGGGCTGGACGATCGACCAGTGGTTTGAAAAACGTATCAACGCACCCGAAGCCACACGCCGCGCCGCTCAACAATCCATAGCTGTCCATGTGGACGCCATGTTGGCCTTCCATAAAATGGGCATTCCGGTTTTTGATTATGGCAACAACATTCGCCAGATGGCGCTCGAAGCGGGCGTAAAAGACGCTTTTGCTTTCCCTGGTTTTGTCCCAGCTTATATCCGCCCGTTGTTTTGCAAAGGGATCGGTCCTTTCCGCTGGGCGGCCTTATCCGGCGATCCGGAAGACATTGCGAAAACAGATGCTAAAGTCAGAGAACTGATCCCGGATGACCCGCATCTGCATCGCTGGCTCGACATGGCGCAACACCGGATTCAGTATCAAGGCCTCCCTGCCCGCATCTGTTGGGTCGGGCTGGGACAACGCCATCGTCTAGGGCTGGCGTTTAACGAAATGGTGGCGAAGGGTGAACTGAGCGCACCTCTTGTCATCGGCCGGGATCATCTGGACTCTGGTTCCGTCGCCAGCCCCAACCGCGAAACAGAATCCATGCGCGATGGATCGGACGCGGTATCCGACTGGCCGCTTTTAAACGCCCTGTTAAACACCGCCAGTGGCGCCACTTGGGTTTCCCTACACCACGGCGGTGGCGTTGGCATGGGGTATTCACAACATGCAGGCATGGTCATTGTGTGCGACGGCACATCAGACGCCGCGGAACGGATTGCGCGGGTTTTATGGAACGATCCAGCCACCGGTGTCATGCGTCATGCCGACGCTGGCTATGATATTGCGATGGCGTGCGCCCGCACCCATGGCCTGAACTTACCGATGATGAAAGGTGATTATGATGGCTGAGGATATTTTGATTCCCGGTCAGCTAAGCTTATCGCAATTACGGATTATATATCTTGCGCCGCAGGAGTTAACATTAAGCACGGGCGCAGACGACGTCATCGCGACCTCACAAGCCACTGTCACAGCACTCCTCTCCACTGGAACCGCCATCTACGGCATCAATACCGGCTTTGGCTTGTTGGCGCAGACCAGCGTTCCCAACACAGAATTAGAACCACTGCAACGTAACCTATTGCTGTCACACTGCACCGGCGTAGGGGCGCCCTTAAGCGATGCCGTCGTGCGCTTGATTTTGGTTCTTAAAATATCCAGCTTGGCGCGCGGCTATTCCGGTGTGCGTCGGCAAACAATTGATGCGTTGCTGGCCTTGCTGAACCATGAAGTCTATCCGGTTATCCCATCAAAGGGATCTGTTGGTGCATCCGGTGATCTGGCCCCCCTTGCGCACATGAGCGCCGTGCTTTTGGGCGAGGGTTCCGTGCGTCACAACGGGCACGTGATATCCGCCGTGGACGGTTTGAAAATTGCTGGACTTTCCCCCATGTCTTTGGCGCCCAAAGAAGGACTGGCATTAATCAACGGCACGCAAGTGTCCACTGCGTTGGCATTGGCTGGGTTGTTTGCCACAGAACATGTTTTCGCTGCGGCAATCGTGGCCGGCGCGCTCAGTATCGATGCCCTGCGCGGCAGCGACATTCCGTTTGACCCGCGTATTCAGGCAATCAGAGGGCATCAAGGTCAAATAGATGTCGCGGAAACATACCGCGCGTTGTTAACAGGAAGTGCTATTCGCGCGTCTCATCTGCATTGCCCGCGAGTCCAAGACCCCTATTCGTTACGCTGTCAGCCCCAAGTCATGGGCGCTTGCCTGGATACGATACGTCACGTTTCCCATGTGCTGGAGACAGAAGCCAACGCCGTAACAGATAACCCACTGATTTTCACGGATAGCCAAGAAGCCTTGTCCGGCGGTAATTTTCATGCCGAACCCGTGGCCTTTGCCGCTGACATGCTGGCTCTGGCACTGGCTGAAATCGCCAATCTGTCAGAACGTCGCCTGTCTTTGATGGTGGACCCAAAGATGAGTGGCCTGCCAGCATTTCTGGTGCAAAACAGTGGCCTAAATTCCGGCTTCATGATTGCCCAAGTGACAGCGGCTGCTCTGGCTTCCGAAAACAAATCCCTGGCTCATCCTGCGAGCGTTGACAGCATTCCCACATCCGCCAATCAGGAAGATCATGTCAGCATGGCAACCTTCGCGGCCCGCCGACTATCCGATATGGCAAGTAACAGCAGCGCTGTGGTCGCCATTGAAATTCTGGCTGCCGTACAAGGAATCGATTTTCATCATCCCCTAATCACATCGGAAATATTGGATGATGTGTGCAAAATCGTACGGCAGGATATCGATCATTACGACAGCGACCGCTATTTCAAACCCGATATCGATGCCGCCATAGCGCTGGTGGAAAATGGCATATTTTATCCCTATGCGGAAAGCATTCTGCCATCCAGGGCAAAACTGTGACAAAGATTTATGATTTTCATCAAGGCAACACGCCGCTTCTTATCAGTATTCCCCATGGTGGCACAGACTGCCCGCCGCAGATTTATGGGCGACTAACCGACAACGCCCGAAAATTCCCGGATACTGACTGGCATGTGGCTCGGCTTTATAATTTTGCCAAGGATATCGGCGCTTCCATCATAGAAGCAAAATATTCACGCTATGTGGTGGATTTAAACCGACCGCCAAACGGCGCACAGCTTTACCCTGGACAGCGGGAAACCAGCATCTGTCCGCTCACCGACTTCGCCGGAACTGCTCTATATAAAGAAAATCAGAGTCCACAAGCGCACGAAATCTCTGAACGTATTACTGAGTACTGGCAACCCTATCATCAGAAAATTCAATCCGCACTGAATGATGCAAAACAACAATTTGGCTACACCGTTTTATGGGATGCCCATTCCATCCATAGTACAATTCCGGGACTATTCGATGGCAAGCTGCCTGATTTCAATCTGGGGACGGCAGACGGCAGCGCTTGTCCTCAGACTATAGCAAACGCGCTGCAACAAATTGCCCAAACCAGTCAAATATTCAGCAGCGTGCTTAATGGCCGTTTCAAAGGTGGACATATTACGCGCCACTATGGCCGCCCCGCAGAGAGGGTCATTGCCGTGCAATTGGAACTGGCACAATGCTGTTACATGAATGAAATGACCCCATCCCTATGGTGTGACCAGAAAGCGGGGGACGCTAAGAATGTCATTGCCGCCATGTTGGACTATATTATCAGAACACCTTACACTATGCGTTGACGGCTATAGCAAAAATCAAAATAGTTTCACAAACTGATCCTCAACCAATGCGTAAGGATGCTGCAATGAAAATCGCCTTCTTTGGTACCGGGATTATGGGACTGCCCATGGCGGCGCATATTTTAAAAGCCGGCCATGAAGTCAGAGTCTGGAACCGGACACCCAGCAATGCACAATCATTGGCATCATCAGGGGGCATCATTTGCAATACGCCTGCTGAGGCAGCAGTGCATGCGGATATGATCATCACCATGTTGCTGGATGGCCCGACCACCGATAAAATTCTACTTGAAAAAGACGAGCACGGGCGCTCTCCGCTGGAGACTATGGCTGCCGGTTCAATTGTTGTTGTCATGAGCTCTATTCCCGTTGATGCGGCTAAACGCCAGGCAGAAAAAGTGCGGGCGTATGGCGGCCGGTATATTGATGCCCCTGTGTCAGGCGGACAGAAAGGCGCAAATGACGGCACCCTGACCATTATGGCCGGGGGAGATGATGCCGACATTCAAACTGTGTTGCCTGTTTTATCTACCCTGGGCAAGGTCACCCGCGTGGGTGACATTGGTGCAGGTCAACTGGCTAAACTCGCGAACCAAATGATTGTCGGTATCACGATCGGCGCCGTCAGCGAAGCCATGCTGCTTTTAAAACAAGGGGGCGCCGATATAGCTGCCGTTCATCAGGCATTGATGGGGGGATTTGCCGATTCCACGATCTGGCGGCAGCACGGCAAACGTATCATTGAGCAAAATTTTATACCCGGTGGCCGCGCATCTGTACAATTGAAGGACATGCGTACGGCCGCCGCCCAGGCAGCTGATGAAGGATTGACCCTACCTATTCTGAACCTGCTGCATATGCTTTATCAAGATATGTGCGACCACGGTCGCGCTGACCTGGACCATAGCGGGCTGTATCTGGAACTCGCAGACCGCGCCCAATCGCGCTAACCGGCATACTGGTTTAGCCATTGCAGCGTTTGGTCACTCGCTCGGCTCGGCATATATTCGGCTCCGACAAAACCGGTGTAGCTGCTATCCTTGATAGCTCCAAAGACGGCAGAGAAATTAATGGTGCCAGTTCCAGGTTCTCCCCGTCCCGGAGCATCAGAAAACTGGATATGGTCGATCAAAGGCAGATGAGTGGTGAACTCCGACAGCACATCTTCGCCATTCATGACCGTGTGATAGATGTCAAATTGAAGACCAACATTGTCACTTCCCACTTGCCTGATCGCTTCCACGGCCCGCGCCGTTGACCAGAGCAAGGATTGAGGCCGGTCCAGCTTGTTCAATGGCTCGATTACAACACGGACCCCCGATGCCGATGCCAAATCCGCCGCGAACAGAAGATTATCATAGAACATATCTAAACTGCGCGCCGCACTTTCTCCCTCAGTAATTAAAGACGGACCAATATTAATCAAAGGCGATTTGAGGATACAGGCTTTTTGGAGTGATCGTTTAAACGCATCGCGGAATTCTTCTGCGCGGCCCGGTACAGCCACAAGACCGGCACCACCTTGCAAAAAATCACCCAGCGGCCCATTGATTAAAACAACACCCATATCCGCGGCGGCGATCGGGACCGCAATATCATTTGCGTCTATGCCATCGAGTGTTTGTAGTTCTACATAGCGCAGGCCATAATTGCTTATTTTCTCGAACCGCTGCTCCAGCGGCAAATCAGCGAACAAAAAAGTGGCGCTTGCATCAAATTTCAGCATATAGATTTTCTGCCTCTTCCTTGTGATCAAAATAGAAAAATGCAACCACAGCATGGTGCAAAATAACGAAGGCAAAAATAGGCACCACCGCCGTAATATAGCCAGCAGGAATTTCGAGAATTTCGCTGGTTTTTATAAACTGCCGCTCAATAAAACCCGGCGCATACCATAAAACCGGCGCCAAAAAGACGACAACGGATAGAAGATGGACAAGTCTAATGAAAATATTATAAATTTCTTTCTTCATTCTGGGCCTCTGAAACAACATAACGTCATAACCATGACGAAATGATAAGGTTGTTCCCAGAAGCCCAGCCCACACGACGCAATAACGCGCCGCCTCTTCCGTCCAGGCCAAGGGCGCATATAAAACATAGCGGGTGCCCACCTGCAGCAACACCAAAACAACCATGATGACGATCAAGAAAATGCAAAGATACTCGCAAGCTTTACTGATCCGTTCGTCGACCCATAGCAATGTATGTTTCAAGCGGCTTTGTCCCATGATCACGGCCGCTCCCTTACCTGGTCAAGCATTGTCGTAATATCTGTCAAGACTGCCTGCGCGGCATCACGTAAATATAGAGTTTCAGATGCCTTGCGAAAATCCTGCCGCACCTCACTGGGGAGCGGTATGATTTCGATGCCTGCATTACGCAACAATTCGTATGATTCACTTTCAAAGCTCTTATTCCATGCTCTGTTGACATGTCGTGCATGGTCTATCGCACGTGTCACCAAGGCTTTGTCTTGAGCGCTTAATCCTTGATACCATTTCTCTGATATTGTCACAAATCTGGAAGATGGCCAGATGCGAAGATCCGTGAAATAATCCAATTGCCCCTGATGACCATACATCACTGCAATGATGGGAGGATTAATGTACCCATCGACGATGCCGGTTTGTAGTGCTTGAGACACTTCTTCCCAAGCAACGTGAACAGCGGGCACATTCCAAGATTGAAGAACACGGGCCTGAACTTTTCCCATGGCCCGTATATGCAGTTGAGACGCGCTTTTGAGATTAGCAACAGGCGTTCGCGCGGTAAATAGACCACTCATCCCGCCCCCCAAAGTGACATCGACCACGCGAATACCTTTTTGCCTGGTTGTTTTGTTCACTTTATCCAGAAAATCCGTTTTCAGAAGAAACCGGTCAAACATGTCGTTGCTATCAAACAAAAACGGTAAATCCGATGCTTCAATATAAGGGGAGTAAAATTTTAAATCTTCCGAACCCGTAAAGTTTACTTCTAAAAGCCCAAGCATGGCGGCTTCCATACGCACAGCACTACCGCCCAAAGAGCTATTGGGATAATAGACAACCTTACATCCACCTTCCTTCATAATATCGGCAAAGCTTTGTGCCCAAATAAACTCTTCAGACTTCTTCGGATCCAAAGCGCCTGACATGCCAATCTTAATTTGGCAAGTATTAGCAGCGAGCCCACTCCCCGCCCCTGTCATGACGAGTAGAATAGATAAAGCCAAAACGCGAAAGGCGTGTCCTGCTTGCATTACATAATTCCCAAAGCTTTGGGCAAAAAGAGGGATATGTCCGGAACATACACAACAATCAGCAACACAACGATTTCCACAGCAATAAACGGAAAGAGAGAGCGCATTAATTGCCAATAAGGAACCCTTGTAATGCTGGAAACAACCATGACCGATCCACCCAAAGGCGGTGTAATCACCCCCAGCGCAAGATTAAGACAGATACAAATTCCGATATGGACCGGATCCGCACCTTGAATAACAGCCACGGGCGCCAGCAAAGGCGCTACCAATGCCAAGCTTATCATGGTGTCAAGTGCCATACCGATCAGTAAAAACACTAATGTCATCACGATCAAATAAACTGGCAAGGTTAAATTCAGCTCGACCACTGCATCTGAAATCTGTTGCGGCAGCTGAAGTAATGCCGCCAAATAAACCAGCAAAGCTGACGCCACAAACAGGATGAATATAGAGCCTGAGATACGGGCCGTACGTTTGAGACTATCCCCCAACATCTCCATTCCTGGAGAGCCATAAACATAGCTGGCAAAAATAGCCAACAGAACTGCAACGGCCGCCGATTCCGTCGGCGTCATCAAGCCAAAAACAATCCCCGCCAAAATGACTACCGGAAGCAACAACGCCAGAAACGCACGCTTGAAAGCCGGCACAAACGGCTGTTGATTGACGTCATCTCCGCCTGGATGATTGTATCGGCGCGCCAAGTATGCATTCAACAGCAACAGTGATACTGCCAATAAGATACCGGGGCCTATCCCTGCAACGAACAAAGCCGCCACATCCACGCCCATAATGG
>JBBCIP010000416.1:0-2361 GCA_037189785.1 Alphaproteobacteria bacterium | reverse complement strand
ATATCACTTTAATCTGCCGGAACAATAAATGGCTGTCACACGGGGAAGATTACTAACCTATGATTCAGCCACTGGAAAAGGGCTGGTTTCGGAAGCGGGGCATCAGATCCCATTCGACGTTACGGCCTGGACAGCCGATCAATTGCCGCAAGCCGGCGATGAAATCGAAATTCATCAAAACGATGATGGGACATATAACTTCAATCCCATCGTAAAGATCCCACCTTTAACGGGGATTTTCGGAAAAACCGGCATCCCCGTTTTGCTCGGATACATAGCCTTTATCATTGGCACCATTTTTCTGAATTTCATTGTCGTCAAAATGATCGGCATCCAACATGGTGCCGTTTTGTATCACTTCGTTAGCCAATACAGCGGTTTGTTATTACTGCTTCTGGTGCTGTCTTATCTGTCCATCGCCGTCCCATATTTTTGGAACGACCGCCGAGCCCCAATTGCGTATTTCATGCCACTCCTTGTCATGATTGTGGTGTTCGCAAAAATATACGACATGTATGCTGAAGCGACACAGTCGATGAAAGTGCTGATGGGAAGTAACGACGTTCCCGATCTAACTGAATTTTTCGATTTCGGCTTGGGTCTTTATGTGTCCTTGGGCGCGGCGATCGCGCTGGCCATCATTGCAACGATTAAACTGATGCCGCAAAAGTAAGCACGCTTTTAAACTTATCCGTTGAGCGACGACCCGAATAGTAAAGTACCGGCAAAGCCAACCCCGGCCATAACAATCATAAAAGCAAAGCTTGCGGCCACCGGGATCATCATGGCCCGGCCACCGATTGATGCAACGATCACGGCTTTGGAAATCGTATTAACCGCAGCAACAATCAGCACGGCTATTGTTGCAACCATAATCGATAAACCTGCTTGCGCTTCCTTGGATGATGTCAGAACGATGGCGTCAACATCGGTAATCCCGGCAATAGCTGCGACAACATAAAGCCCGGCATCACCGATCCATTCGCGCGCCGCTGCCGTCACCACCATAACAACGGCCAAGACCGCACCGAATTGGAGCGGCATAGTCAGATCAAAACTCGATTTCGGCGTTTCGACAGTTTGCTTTTTAGTGGTCTGATGGGACCACAACCACCAGGCCGCTGCACCGCCAGCCAAAACGGCGCAGAGGAATGCCGGAAGCAGACGAAGGGTCAACGCCGGGGAAAATGCCGCAGTCACCAATAAAATCCGTGGAAACATAACGGAGGAACTGGCAATAACACCCGCGGCTAACAATGGTGCCAGCTTTTCATTGTTGCGTCCCATCCGTGCAAAACTGACCGCAATTGCCGTCGACGACGCCAAACCACCAACCAGACTGGTCAACAATAATCCCCGCCCCGGCGGCATCCACTTCAAAGCAAAATGTCCTAAAAACGAGATGCCGCTGATCAACACAACCATCCACCAAATTTGGTAAGGATTGAGCGCCTCCCACGGGCCATATCCCTTGTTCGGTAGAATGGGCAGGACAACCAGCGATATAACCAAAAGCTTCAAGATCGCGTCAATTTCGGCCCGTTCAACCCGATCGATCCAATCATGAAGCGCATCTTTGATACCAAGAACGACAGCAATAACCACAGCCGCTGCGGCAGCAACAATATGCTCCCCAAGTCCGGCGATGAACGCCAGCACATATACCAGCAACGCCGCGACAATGGTTGTGATGCCGCGTTCATTACGCTCACGACTGCGGATGATGACACTGACCAGGAACAAACCAAATGTTATAAAAACTATGGCGGCAATTTCACGGTAGTCTTGTTTCTCAAGGACAGCCGTCAAGCCGCCCAACAGGCCGATGAGGGTAAAGGTGCGGACCCCGGCAAAGCGGGTGCCGTCTTCTTCGTGACGCTGGCTCCAGCCGCGTTCCAATCCGACGACAAACCCCAGGGCCAAAGCCACGCCCAGATCCTTAAAACTATCGACGGTCGCCAGATCCACCTATGACCCTTTCAAGATACGGACACAACCCGCTGCTCACGCTTAAACACCAGACTTATATGCAAGTTCCCGCCAGCGATGACAAGCAACAGCTTGTTCGGGGGACGCCGCCTCCAACACTGGGACCGCTGTCGCGCAGATATCAATAGCATGAGGGCAACGGGTGCGGAATACACAGCCGGATGGCGGGTTTAACGGGGATGGCAAATCGCCGGATATGGGCGGTGGGCCTAAAGGGGCATCGGGATGCGGTTCCGGGATGGACGCCAACAAAGCCCGTGTATAGGGATGCTTGGGCTGCTGGTAAAGGGCGTCGTTGTCCGCAAGTTCCATCACCCGGCCAAGGTACAACACCATGACACGGTGGCTGATTTGCCGAACGATGGCCAGGTC
>JBBCIP010000415.1:0-5140 GCA_037189785.1 Alphaproteobacteria bacterium | reverse complement strand
ATCGTCTGGGGTGATGGAGTTTGTTGACGGACGCTATGTCAGCGACCCGTTCGTAGCCAAGCTTTGTTCAAGCTGTGGTGCGGTCAGCCCAGAAAGTTACGTCGAGGGCATTGGTGATGAAGCTATTCATTGTTCATCCTGCGGCGCCGAGGTTAACGCATTCCGCTTCACCAATGGTTATGTCATTGTCATTGATCAAGACCAAGGCGTGTCGGTGACGGTCAGCAAAGATGTTGCTGAAAAATTGGCGGAAAAGGCCAAAGAATATTCAAATTTGCCCAGCGATTCGGAACAGCATTCGATCTTAGCTTTGGCGCGGGCTGATTTGCCGGGTTTGATGGCGCGTGTGCAACCGTTCCTTGGTAATATCGGCACAACGCCGTCCATCGATATGCCGGATTCTCATAATTGCGGTGATTTTGGATCGTTTCTGGTCGGCGCATCGCATAACTATGCGCTGACGGAAGAACAGCTTAATCAGCATAAAACCGATGGCCATATGGACACCAATTCGGTGCGCGAAGGGGCTATCTTGATCTGTCCGGTCAAAGTCAAAGGCGGCGGTATCTATATGGGCGACATGCATGCCCAGCAGGGGAACGGTGAAATCGCCGGGCATGCGACGGACGTGGCCGGAAGTGTCGAGGTTGAGATCGAGCTGATTAAAAACCTACCGATCGATGGGCCTATGCTTTTGCAACGTACTGATGATTTGCCATTGATGGCGCGCCCAATGGAGCCCGAGATGCGCGAAAAAGCCAAAGCACTTGGGGCAAAATACGGACAGACGACATTTGAAGACAATGCGCCGATCACCTTTATTGGCACCGGGCGCGATTTAAACGAAGCGACAAAAGTCGGCTTGACACGTGCGGCCACGATTACCGGGCTGCCGTATGATGAAATTTTGAACCGTGCCACGATCAATGGGTCCATAGAAATTAGCCGGTTGCCGGGAGCTGTACGGGTCACATTCTTGTGCCCACGTACGATCCTGCGCCGTCTAGGGTTGGACCACTTGGTCGCCGCACAATATGGCTTGTGATTGAGAACAGAAAGAGGAGGCTTTCATGGCCGCTACTCAAGAAGCAATTCGTTGGGCAAAACAATTTCCAGAACTGGGCGAAGGACCTATCCCAGTCGAACCCTGTATCTCGCCGGAGATTTATCAGCAGGAAATTGAGAAAGTATTCAAGAAAACCTGGCTGAATGTTGGTCGTGATGAAGAGATCCCAAATATTGGCGATTATAAAGTAAAGCGTCTTGCGTTCGCCAAGACATCGATCATTCTGATTCGCGGTAAGGACGGCAAGGTGCGCGGATTTCACAACACCTGTTCCCATCGCGGCAATAAAGTCATCACCGAAAAGGGTGAGGAGACGTTTGGGCGCAGCAAAGCCGCGGTCGTAACCTGCCGCTTCCATGGTTGGGTCTATAACGCAGAAGGCAAGATCGTAAGTCTGCCGGAAGAAGAAAAATTTCTGCCCTGCTTTGCGAAAGAAGACAATGGTCTGACCGCCGTTCATACGGATGTGTGGGAAGGGTTCATTTTTATCAACCTCGACCCGGCAGAAAAAGTTCAATCGTTGTCGGATTTCCTTGGCACGTATAAGGACCATATGGGGGGGTTCCCTTATAAGGAACTTGAGCCATCGTTCAATTATCACACTTACCTGGATTGCAACTGGAAAGTGGCCCATGATGCCTTTGCCGAGGCTTATCATGTGAATACAATTCATGCCGGTTCATTCCCCAATGTTTTTTCATCCGGCATACAACATGTGCGGTTTTTCGGAGATCATCGCACGACAGCCGTGTGTTTGAACCTTGAAGGCAACGCAAATCCGGTGTCGAAAATTGCGACGCAACGGACTGTTTCGTCTCTGGTGGTGAAAAGAGACGGGCGGTCTATGCTGCCGCCGACCGTTAATCCCGATAAACGAAGCGACTTTGGGTTTGAATTGAGCGTCATTTTCCCGAACATTCTGGTGCATATCACGGAAGGTGTTTGGTTTACCCACCAGTTCTGGCCGATTGCGCATAACAAGACGCTGTGGGAAGGTCGTTATTATACTCGCCGCGCTGAAACCAATAGCCAACGCTGGGCTGAGGAATACGCAAAAGTCTTGCAACGCAATGCGTGGCTGGAAGACACGGCAACCATGGAAGATACCCAGGATGCTTTGGAATCCGGTGCCAAGAAATACATGAACCTTCAGGATGATGAGATCTTGATCAGGCACGGCTATCACGTGCTTGAGAAATACTTAAGTGCCTGAGGTTTGAAGACTGTCCGATATTATTTGGCCGATATTAATTGGCCAATATTAATTGGCCGATATCATAAGTGAGAGATCCAATGACAACGGATGTGCTGAAAGAATTCAGCGGCCTTGCCCCTTTCGTCGATGCATGGTCGCTTGCCACTGAAGATGAACGCCGTGCGAAGCGTAAATCTTCTACCAAAGAAGAGTTGCAAGCTTTTTACAACGCCATGTTGCCTGAGCTTGAGAAAATTCTTGATCTTGCCGATCAATATCCAAAGGGAAAAATGCCGCCCGAAGTTGACACATACTTTTTCATGGCGTTATCCCTGGCAGAAGTGGCGCCGCATATAGAGCTTTATAGCGGTAATCCCAATGTGCCCTTTAGCTTTACCGAAGAACGGTTTATTGCTTTGCATGGTCAGGATCGCGGCTGATGGCTGACACACTGGACCACCGCATAGCCCGCATTGAGGCGATCGAGGCTATTCGTCATCAAATCGGCATGTATGCGTTGGCTGGTGATCGCAAAAACGATCGTGCCATGTTTTCCAAGATGTTTACGGATGATGCAACCTGGACCGCGGAAGGGTTCGGGCATTTTGAAGGCAAGCCTCAGATTCTTGATGCGCTTTGCGATATCGCTGTTCAGAAAATTTTATGGAGCCTGCATTTTCCTGCGTCTCCTTTGATAACAGTGAGTGACGATTTGCAATCGGCCTCGGTTTTCTGGTGGTTGTGGGAACTGGCGACGATCCGTGACGCTGACGGAGATAAATCATCCTTCATGGGGGGGACCTATGATGCCGGTTTGGTGCAGGTTGAAGGTGTTTGGTTGTTTAGGACCGTCAATCTGACCTTCCAAACGATCACGCCCTTCAAGGATGGTTGGAACTTGCTAACATGATGGATACAAAGACATTGCAAAAAATTTGCGATAGCGATTCAGTTTCCGAAGGCAACATCATTCGTGTAGAACGCGATGGTTTGCCACCGCTTGCTGTCTATAAATTGGATGGGGCGATCTATGTCACAGACGATACCTGTACCCATGGGGATGCATCCCTGGCGGATGGCGAGTTGGATGGTTGTTCGGTTGTTTGCCCCTATCATATGGGTGCGTTCGATATAAAAACAGGCGAGCCGACTGCGGCACCTTGTACAGAGGTCTTAAAAATATATACAGTAATCGTCCGGGACGGCTCTGTTTATATTGAGGGTGATGGGTGAAAATTTTTAAGATCCACGTGCAAGATGGAACGAGTTTCTCTTGTCGGTCGGATCAGCCAGTTTTAATTGCAATGGAACGCGCGAATGTGAGTTCCATTTCTGTTGGTTGTCGCGGCGGCGGATGTGGGGCCTGTAAGGTCCGTGTACTTTCTGGTCGCTATAGATGTGGGCGTATGAGCCGAGCCCATATTACAGAACAAGAACAGGCTTTGGGGTATGCGTTGTCCTGCAAGATGTATCCGGAGTCGGATTTAAGTCTTGTGCATGTGCGGCAGGCATTCGGTATGAGAGACATAGAGGAGCTTTGATATGGCTATCACGGGTGTATTGAGACCGGGTTTCGTGCAGTTGCGTGTTCTGGATATGGAACCGGCAATCGTGCATTATCGTGATCGCTTAGGCTTGAGCGAAGTCAGCCGCGAAGCGGATGGGCGTGTTTATATGCATGCTATCGATGATTTCGATCGGCATTGTGTGGTGTTGCGGGAAGCTGATGCGCCCGGCATGGATTACATGGGCTTCAAGGTCAAGTCGGATGCCGACCTGGATCATTTTAAATCGCGGCTACAAGCTTTGGGTGTTGAAACGACCGACATTCCGGCTGGGGAACAGCCTGGGCTGGGACGTCGTGTAAGCTTTGTCGCTCCGACAGGCCATCGGTTTGATTTGTTTGCCGATATGGAAGAAGCGGCCAATCCGCCGCAAACCAAAAATCCGGACGTTTATCAGTTTGAACCGCGCGGCATGGGTGTTTGTCGGTTCGACCATTGTCTTCTTTATGGGGATGATTTGGACGGCACCGTTAAACTATTCACCGAAGCTCTGGACTTTGAAATTGCCGAAAATGTAACGACGCCTGATGGTCTCTGTGTCGGGGCCTTTTTGGCGTGTTCGACCAAGGCCCATGACGTTGCGTTCATCCGTCATGAGGAGAAAAATAAGTTTCATCACGCATCGTTCTATCTTGAAGATTGGAGCGAGGTCGGAAAAGCCGCCGATATCATAGCGCGTTATAATATGTCGTTGGATATCGGGCCGACCCGGCATGGGATTACGCGCGGCAAGACCATTTATTTCTTTGATCCGTCAGGAAATCGCAACGAAGTCTTTACCGGTGGTTACATGTTCTATCCGGATCATCCGCACCGCAATTGGGATGCCTCGGAATTGGGGAAGGGTATCTTTTATTACGAACGCAAACTGAACGAACGCTTCCTGACGGTCGTCACCTGATGAAGACCGTCGCGCATACGACTATTGCCACAGATATGGCGGCCGATCTGACGCAAGCCGCGCTGGATCGTGGCCGGTCGTTGGGTATTTCCGTATCTGTGGCTGTTGTGGATCGTGGCGGTCATATTTTGGCGGTATTGCGCGACAATGCGGCCTCGTTTCATTCTGTGCAGATTGCCATCGATAAAGCTTATACCGCAGTGAGTTTTTCGGCGCCGACCGGCGTTTTGGGC
Source organism: Alphaproteobacteria bacterium (assembly GCA_037189785.1). GTDB lineage: Bacteria > Pseudomonadota > Alphaproteobacteria > Sphingomonadales > Govanellaceae > Govanella. Next base: position 180 of record JBBCIP010000415.1, on the reverse strand, counting down.
GATGTGTTGCACGGCATGGGGCCCACGGTTTTTCACGGGCTTTTGGAACGCCCGGCGATGGCGGCGTTTGGGGGTGGACTGCCTATAAAAGCCGATGGTCATATCATCGGCGCTATCGGCGTTTCCGGTGGAAGTGCCGAACAGGATGAGGATTGCGCAGGTGCAGGGTTGACTGCGCTT
>JBBCIP010000414.1:0-24539 GCA_037189785.1 Alphaproteobacteria bacterium | reverse complement strand
CCGTTGTGATGGGACAGGCCGATGACCTTGCTTGAAAGTCTTGATATTCTGCTATTTGTCACAACCTTCGCGCTGATCATGTGCGGCTTTCCTGTGGCCTTTACCTTGGCCGGGATTGCCCTGCTGTTTGCCGGAATCGGGATTGCGACCGGCCTCCTCGACTCCAGCTTTCTCAAGTTTTTGCCGTTCCGCATTTTCGGCACCATGACCAACGAAGTTTTGATCGCGGTGCCGTTGTTCGTGTTCATGGGCGTCATGCTGGAACGCTCTAAGGTGGCTGAAGAATTATTGGAAGCCATGGGCCGCATGTTCGGCTCGAAGCCCGGCGGCCTCGGCATTTCCGTGACCATCGTCGGCGCCCTGCTCGCCGCCTCCACCGGCATCGTCGGCGCGACCGTTGTCACCATGGGCTTACTCGCGCTCCCGACCATGATCAAACGCGGCTATGACCCGGCGCTGGCGTCCGGCTCCATCGCCGCTGCCGGTACCTTGGGACAAATTATTCCGCCGTCGATCGTGTTGGTTTTGTTGGGCGATGTAATTTCATCGTCATATCAGGATGCGCAACGCCGCCTTGGCAATGAAACACCGGATCCGGTCTCGGTCGGCGATCTATTCGCCGGGGCATTGCTGCCGGGCTTGGCCTTGGTGGTTTTGTATATTCTTTATCAAATTGCCGTCGCCTTCTTTAAACCGTCCGCCGCCCCGGCCATCCCCCAGCATGAAATTGGCGACAAGCCGGGCTTGGCGCATGTGCTCCATGTTTTGATGGCGCCCATTCTTTTGGTGGTCGCCGTTATGGGATCGATCTTGGCCGGGATCGCCACACCGACCGAAGCGGCCGGTGTCGGCGCTGTCGGTGCGTTGTTATTGGCCGGCTATCGCCTGGATCAAAAGCGACCGCTGTTGATCTACATGGGGGCCGGATCTTTGGTGTTGGGATTGATCCTGACCAGCACGTTTGATCTACGACTCGGGCGGCAGACGGTGAGCGGCTTAGAACAAGCCATGATCGTTTTGGCTTTTTTATGCTGCCTTGGTCTGGCTATCGGTATTCTTGAAAGCTTACGGCGGACATATAAAGCCAGAACACTGCATGATGTCTCGCGCTCGACCACATTGATCACATCGATGGTCTTTGCGATCCTGATCGGCGCGGCGATGTTTTCTTTGGTGTTCCGCGATTTCGGCGGTGAAGAAACCGTGCATCGCTTGCTGTCGGATATCCCCGGCGGTGCTGCGGGCGCCGTATTCGTCGTCATGCTGGTGATGTTCGTGCTCGGCTTCTTCCTCGACTTTATCGAAATCACCTTTGTCGTCGTCCCCATTGTCGCCCCAGTTCTGTTCTATATGGGAGTCGATCCGGTGTGGTTGGGCGTCATGATGGCGGTGAACCTGCAAACATCCTTTCTGACGCCGCCGTTCGGTTTCGCCTTGTTTTATTTGCGCGGGGTCGCCCCGAGCTCGGTCACGACACGCCATATTTATCGCGGGGTTGTGCCGTTCATTGGGCTGCAATTATTGGCGCTGGTCGTGCTTGCCTTATATCCGGCGGGGGCGACTTGGTTGCCGGATATGTTGTTCCGTTAAGGAGAAAAAACGATGCGTCAACTGCTCAAAACATTGCTTGTTGCCAGCATTCCGCTCGCCACGGCCGGTCACGCATCACCACCGGATGTCGACACCACCACGCACAACGGCACCACCATAATCCGAGTCGGCAACAGCTCTGCTAAAGTGACGACATCCGTCGATCTGCCAAATGGGTGCCATCAACCGGGCAGCATCAGCCTCGGGGCCCCCGACGGTGTCGCGGCGATTGTCAATACCGTGGCCGTCACGGCGCGGGTGACGGTGGCCGGTGATATGTGCACCCAAGAATTTCGGGTTCATAATTTTGAAATCACTGTGCCGGTGACCAAACAAACCGTTGCTATCATTATCTATGACGCTGTCGATGGCCAAGATATAAAGGCAACGGCTTACCCTCTCCCGGTCAGATAACTTAGCGCAGGCTGATAAAGGTGGTCTTGAGCTGGGTGTATTTTTCCAAGCCATGGATTGATTTGTCGCGCCCGATCCCTGATTGCTTGTAACCGCCAAACGGCAAGGTGATATCCCCGCCCGAGGTGGTGTTGACCAACACACTCCCAGCCCGCAACCGGCGCGACAAGGTGTGAACTTTTTTCACGTCGCTGGTCCATAAATAGGCCTGTAATCCATAAATGCTGTCATTGGCGATGCGGATCGCTTCTTCGGCATCTTTGAATGTCATCACCGCCAGAACAGGGCCAAAGATTTCTTCTTGGGCAATGGTCATGTCGTTTCTGACATTGCCGAAGATCGTCGGCTCCACATAGAACCCGCCGGTGTCTTCCAACACCCGCGATCCGCCACGCAACAGGCTTGCGCCTTCTTGATTGCCGATGCCGACATAGTTCATCACCCGCGTCGCTTGTTCGGCATCGACCATGCTGCCCATGGTGGTCGCCGGATCCAACGGATCGCCGGGCATCATTTTATCGCCGAGGGCTTTGACTTTTTCGACGAATTCGTCACGGATCGAGTCTTCGACCAACAACCGCGAGGCCGCCACACAAACCTGACCCGAGTTGAAGAAAATGCCCGACGCCGCCCCTTGCGCGGCGGCATCCAAATTATGACAGTCCGCAAACACGATATTCGGTGACTTACCACCACATTCCAGCGACACCTGTTTCATGTTGGATTCGCCGGAATATTTCAGGAAATATTTGCCAACTTGCGTCGACCCGGTGAAGGTCAACATATCCACATCCATATGACGGCCCAAAGCTTGACCGGCGGTTTCCCCAAAACCGGGCACCACATTGAACACGCCATCAGGAATACCGGCTTCGGTCGCAAGCTCAGCCAGCCGTAGCGCCGACAGCGGCGATTGTTCAGCAGGCTTCAGCACCACACTGTTGCCGGTTGCCAAAGCTGGTGCGCATTTCCACGCCGCCATCATCAGCGGAAAATTCCAAGGGATCACCGCAGCGACAACCCCCAACGGTTCCCGCGTGATCAACCCCAAAGCGTCTTTACCCAACGGCGCCACTTCGTCGTAAAGCTTATCGATCGCTTCGGCGTTCCACGAAACGGCCTCGATCACACCGGCAAGATCGCCATTCCTGGCGTAGGTGATCGGCTTGCCCATATCAAGCGTTTCAAGCAAAGCCAATTCATCGGCATGCTGTTCGATCAAGGCGGCAAATTTGAGCAACACTTTTTTGCGCCGTTTGGGTGCCATATCGGCCCACACCCCGGATTCAAACGCGGCCCGTGCCGCCGCCACGGCGCGGTTCACGTCTTCCACATCACAGGATGCGACCTTGGTCAAAACCTGGCCATTAATCGGGCTGATACAGTCATATGTTTGGCCGGATGCCGCATTCACGTAAGCGCCATTGATATAGGCTTGATTGCGCAGGCTGAGACCCGCAGCTTTGGTTTGCCAGTCAGCACGGCTAAGTTTGGTCGACATCGGTCATCTCCTTAAAATCGCTAGTGGCAAAATCGCTAATGGCAAAATCACTAATGGCAGCGACTGATCGAACCTTCGCGGCACCGGGTTTTGCCGTCAGTCCACAGCGCCCCGGTCAAATCGGCATTCAAAAAATCGGCCCGGTCCAAGATTGCCCCGCTTAAATCAGCATCGCGCAGGTTGGCTCTGAAAAACCTGGTCCCGCGCAAGGTCGCCCCCTTCAACGATGCCCCGCTCAGATCGGCCCGTGTGAAATCAGCCCCGGTCAGATCGGCTTCGCTTAAATCACTGCCCTGCACATTGGCCGTCACAAAGCGTGCACGCCGCCCATCGGCTTTCACCATAACCGATGACGACAGGTCGGCACGGGTGAAATTCGCGCCCTGCATCCGGGCTGCAGTCAAATCGCTGTCGCTGAAATCACGGTTGTCCTGGGAACAACGCTGCCAATCAACCCCGGGCCCGGCCGGATCGCTGCAGTCCGCCAGCGCATGGGACGGTGCAAGCATCATCACAACGGCCGTAAAGAGGCCAACCACGGTGATTGATCGCAAACTCTGTACCCGCACCACCATCAAGCCGGTACCGCCGCGGGCTTTTTGCGCCGGATACCTATTTTATGGCCGACTTCCTTGGGCCGCGCGATGCGCCGGTGGGCGTCCAGAATTCCGGTCAAAACATCATAAATCGGGGCCGGCAAGGACAAGCTTTTGCGCGTATCCAAGTCCACATGCACCGCGATTTGCTCGGACGTCGCCGCCAGATAATTGTCGCGATCGTTATAAAGTTCCATAAAGCAATGGATACGCTTGCGGTCCCGATCCAACAATTGCAGGCGAATGCTGAGCGGATCACCTTCCACGACTTCGTGCTGATAGGTGAAATGGCTTTCCACCACGAACAAGGCATGGGCCCGTTCTCCGCCATAACGGCGGCCGATGTTCAGGAAATCCAGGAATGCCTCGAACGCCACATCGAACTGCGCCGCGTAATGGGCCACATTCATATGCCCGTTATGATCCACCCACTGCGGTAAAACCACACAATGGTGTAATTTAATCGGACTATTTTCGGTCACTATATTTGTCATTAACCCGATTATTCTCTTTAAGAGCATGATCGCCAAGTGTATTTTGCACCCAACGTCATGCTTTCGCCCAAAAGCCGCGCTAGCTTACGAAGTTTCGCGAACATATACGGTAGTACAATCAAAGAACAAGGGCATGAGCAGGCATACCAGGGCTGCATCATCGGAAGGGCAAAGATATGGCCGCAGGGGGTAAATCCTCGTCGCGCCGTAAATGGCTGATTGCAGGGGGTGGAACAGCTGTGGCCGTGATCGCCGCAGCGCTGATCATTCCGAGCTTTCTCGACTGGAACAAATACAGACCGGAAATTGAAAGCGTCGCCAAGGCCTTAACCGGGCGCGAGGTAACCATTGGCGGCCCCGTGACGTTCACCCTGCTGCCATCCCCGGCCTTTACGGCCCGTCAGGTGGCGATCGCCAATCTACCGGGCGGCACCGCCAAGCATATGGCTGAAATCGACGCTTTGGACGTCCGAGTCGCGTTGTTCCCCTTGATGGTCGGCGATTTTGATGTCTCGAAGATCGTGCTGCAAAAGCCCATTATTAACCTCGAAACCCTTACCGACGGCCGAGATAACTGGGATTTCGGTGATGGCGAGGATACGGAAAACACCGGCCGCCGCTCGCTCCGGCTCGATAATTTCGTCATTGAAACCGGCCAAATCAGCTATCTAGACCAACGCGATGGCAGCAAACGCGAACTTTCAGACATCGGCTTGACTGTATCGGTCGGCAGCATCGACGGTCCCTATCGCGCCAACGGCATGATCACGTATCAGGCTGTTCCGATCAGCCTCGACCTTTCCATGGGCCGCAAGGGCATCAAAGGCAAAACCGCGTTTAAGGGCTTTATCGGATTCGGGAAGGCCAAAATCGAAACCAGCGGTATCGCCACCCTGGAAGAACCCTTCGCCTATGAAGGCACGGTCAAAATCACCAGCCCGAATCTGGGCGAAACGGCAACCGCCGTACAAATGCTGAGCGGCGCCACAGATGTCAGCGGCATGACCTTCGCGCAGCAATTCAATGCCGATTTTCGTCTGACCTACAACAACACCAGCTTTGAGACTCAGGCACTCACGTTCAATATCGGCGAAACCAAGGGTAACGGTCGCCTGATCGTCGCGCTTCATGATGTGCCCCGGGTTGCCATGACGCTTGGGTTTTCCAGTGTCGACGCCGACGCCATCATACAATCCTTACCGGCACCCGATCCGGCAAAACCGCCCTTGACCACTTTGGACATTTTGTCGGCCCTTGATCCGGGCAACATCGCCGGGGAGTTGACCGTCACCGCCGACGCTATCCGTCATCGCGAACGGGTCATCCGGCAAGCTGAACTGCGCCTGGCGGCGGCCGATGGTAAAATTGCCATCCAAAAATTCCATGCCTTGCTGCCCGGTGGATCCGACGTCGATATGATCGGCACCTTGACCGGCGGCGACAAGCCACGCTTTGAGGGACGGATCGCCACCGCCTCCAACAATCTGCGTGCATTATTGGATTGGATGCAGATTGAAATCAAAGGCGTGCCGCCAGGACGGTTGACCAACTTTGCAATCGTCAGCGGCATCACAATGGACGATACCCAAACACGGTTCACCGATGCCGTGTTTCGGTTGGACACCATGACCGCGAAAGGCCAAGTGAACTATACGCCCGGGCCGAAACCCGCATTGGCGTTAAACGCTGCGGTCGACCGCTTGGACGTCACGAGCTATCTTGCCGAAGGCAGCCAATGCGGATTACCCGCTGAGACCGACCCGAAAGCCAACCGCAGTCAAAGCACACTCGGACCACAAGACGACTTCGATATCGGCAATCTCAATCTCGTCTTGAAATTAACCGTCGACCGGTTTTCCTGCCGCCCGCTGGATGGCCAGGCCGTCTCCATCGACGCCAGTTTGAACAGCGGTTCGTTGGTGCTCAATGCTTTCAAAGCCAAGGATTTGCTGGGGCTGCAAGTCAACGCCCAAGGCAAAGTCAACGACCTCAAAAAAACACAGCGCTTTGATGTATCCATGACCGCCAGCGGCGATAGTTTGGCCGCCGTCGGCAAGGCCTTTCCGAATTTGCTGCCGGCAGCGCCGGAAAAAATCGGCAGTACAACCATAAAAGCGCGCGCTCACGGTACCCCAGAAGCCATGACCGTTGCCGTATCCGGCAATTTGGGCGCGACCAGCTTCGGCGCCGATGGACAGATGGCATTTATCGATACCAAGGGCTTAAGCGATTTCAGCTTGGACGTGACCGCCAAAAATCCAAGTTTCGCAGCACTGTCAAAACAATGGGATTTGGATATCGAGCCGCCGACGCCCGCCGACGATAGCGCGGTATCGCTCGACGGTCAGTTGAAAGGACGGGGCGACACAACAAGCTTCGATATTGCAGGCCGCGTCGCAAAGGGCACCATCAACGCTCAAGGCAACACCACCCTGTCTCGGGCAACAACCAGAACCGGACAGGACACACGATCCTATAATCTCAACCTGACCATCAAAGGCGACGATGCCCGCGGTTTTGTGCGCGGCATCGGTGTGCCGTACGGAGACAACATCAAGACTATCGGCCCCATTGCCCTGGCGACCGTGATCAGTGGCGACAACCGCGCCGTGGCCGTTACACAATTGGATGGTACGTTTGGGCCGACCAAACTGAATGGCGCCATCACCATGACATTGGGCGAACAACGCCCTCGCATCGGTGGCGCACTGACTGCGGGTGCCGTTGATTTGGATCGACTGTTGGGCTTCACACCGCAATCGAAAACGCCCGACGGCAAGGAATGGTCGGACACACCGTATGATCTGAGCTTATTGAATAATTATAACGTCGACCTCAAACTCAAAGCAGCCACCGTGTCCGCGCGCGGCTATGTGTTCGAAGCCCCGAACTTCGCCCTTATCATCGAAAACGGTCGTCTTGCAATCAAAGACCTCAGCGGCAAATTGTTCGATGGCGCTGTTGATCTGAATTTTGTGTTCGGCGGGGCCGATGTGCCGACCATGAACCTAAGCTTCGATATCGCCAACGCATCCCTACAGAAAGCATTGCGCACCGCGGCCAATGTCGATGCCATAACGGGGTCCGCCAATATCAAAGGCGGCTTTACCGGACAAGGCCGCAGTCCAGCGGAGTTGGTGCGATCGATCAATGGAGCGTCGACTTTAAACCTTGGCAACGGCATCATCCAAGGTATCAATATGCCGCAATTGAGCCAGGATTTAAAAACCGTCAGCGATGCAGCCAGCGTGCTTAAACTGCTAACCAATGCTTTAGCCGACGGTAAGACCGTGCACAAAGGATTTAGCGGGACGGTGCAAGCGGTCAATGGTGTGCTGACATTACCCAATATGAGCAGCGAGCTTGACGCCGCCAAAGCGTTGTTGGCCATAAGCGTGGATATGCCCAATTGGCGTGTGAGTTCCAGTGGCCGCATGCAATTGACCGAACATCCCAAAATACCACCAATCGGCGTCGATATTTCAGGCTCCTTGACGGATCCCAAAGTCAAATACGTGACTAAGGACGTGCAAACTTTTGTGGCCGCTGAAATTGCCCGCTCGTTATTGGAGCGCGCTGCCGGCGGCGGCGCTGCCAAAGCAGACGCACAAGGCAAACCTGCCACAAAGGCAGAAGACGCAACACCCGTACCCGCGGCTCCCGCAAAACCTGCACAAAGTCAGCCGACACAAAAACAGCCGGCAACACCGCAGGAGCAGGGCAAAGCCTTGTTTGAAAACCTGCTCAAGTCACTCAACGAAAAAGAACCGAAAAAACCTTAATTGTTATGGGTTTCCTTATAAGGATACAGAGCCACCATGATTGCTCTCTTTCGCCAAAGCAAAATAGCTCTCTTCAGTTTTCTTTTGTTGATCACCACGAGCACGTTTAGCGTCAGTTTTGCAGACGCCCCACAAAGTCGTCTCAAAGAAAATTTAGACCTTTATCGTGCCGAGCTGCAAACACTTGCCGATAAGGGACAGATTGTTGGAGCGGTAACCTTAACCGCCCAGAACGGTCGCATTATCTCACTCGATCCGGTTGGTCGTCGCACGCTCAATGAGCCCAACGTGATGACCCAAGACACGATCTTTCGTATCGCCTCCATGACCAAGCCGATCACCGGTGTGGCGCTGATGATGCTTTATGAAGAAGGCCGCTGGTCATTCGACGATCCGGTGTCACGTTTCATTCCAGAACTTGCCAAACTTGACGTTGTCGGTGCGGACGGCAAACGTCGTCCGGCACAGAGCGTGATGACCATGCGTCACCTCATCACCCATACGGCCGGATTTGTTTATGGCCTCACCGACGGCAGCCCGGTCGATGCGCTCTATCGTGAAAGCGGTGTGTTGCATGATGATGATTGGTCTACAACTCTGGAAAAAATATCAAAGCTCCCACTGGCGTTCGAGCCGGGCAGTACATGGTATTATTCAATCGCCGTCGATCTTCAAGGGTTGATCGTCGAGCGGTTATCAGGGCAAAATTTATCGGACTTTTTTGCTGATCGTATTTTCAAACCCCTTGGCATGAAAGATACCGGCTTCTGGGTGCCCGTGGAAAAACTGCCGCGTCTGGCCGGTATCACAACCCACGGCCTCGACAATAAACTGGTTCCGGGTCAAACGCTTGATATCTTACCGGTCAAAGATCCAACCCAGCGGCCCAAATTATTTTCCGGTGGCGCCGGTTTATATTCGACAGCCGGGGATTATTTCCGTTTCGCGCAAATGTTGTTGAACGGCGGCAGCTTGGACGGTGCACAGATTCTCAAACCAGAAACCGTCAAACTCATTCATAGTGCCCAGACGCCGACTGGCGTTCAAGAGCCCCGTGGTATGTTGAACGGGCTAGAGTTCGGTGTCGATGTTGCTATTGTGCGCGATCCGCTACAAAGCCCGTTTAAATATGCACCGGGAAGTTACTTCTGGGGTGGCGCTTATGGCACGTGGTTTTGGATCGATCCCGCGAACACTGTGGTCGTTGTCGGTATGCAGCAGCATCTGGATAATCCGCAAACTGGGCATGACAGCCTGAGCACGCTGTCTACAAACGCTGTCTACAAAGCGCTTGCGGTTAAACGCTAAATCAACACCACAATAAAAATGGATTGCAAAATGGATTGCCGGGTCAAGCCCGGCAATGACGGTTGAGGGTGTACTTTAAACTGTCACCACCGGGCTCGACCCGGTGGTCCATGCCCGCCGCCTGCACTGCGAAAAAGACCGTGGATTGCCAGGTCAAGCCCGGCAATGACTGAAACCGCACTGTCACCACCGGGCTCGACCCGGTGGTCCGTGCCGCCCTGTGCACGACAGTCGGCCCCTAATCCAGCATTATCCGATGTTCCAATACAAAGACACGGATGGCGCTGGAAAGATTTCCGGTTTGATGATCGGTGCGCGCCGCATCAATCTGGGCGATCAGACGATTAAGCGACACGCCTTTCTTACGGGCGATCAATTGAATTGCATCCCAAAACACGCGTTCCAATGAAATCGACGTGCGATGACCGGCAACGGTGACCGAATGCTTTTGCATATCCGTCGGCCTGCTGTCCGTCGGCGCCGTCGGCGTGGTGTGTGTCAACCGTGTGTCGACCGCAAAGCTTTGCTGGGGGGTGGGTCTTATATCGCTTGCCGCCATCGTTCATCTCCGCATCAACGGCAAAGGGGGTTGCCGGCACTGCCGACAACCCATCCTATCATAATCAGGCGCTGCCTAGGCAAAATCAGGCCTTATCTGGGCCAAGCATCGTTTCCGGGCGCACCACTTCGGCGAACTTTTCTTCGGTCACGAGGCCAAGTTCCAATGCTGACTCGAGCAAAGTTGTGCCCTTTTTATGGGCGTTCTTTGCAACTTTGGCAGCATTGTCATACCCGATCTCCGGCGCCAAAGCCGTCACCAACATCAGCGAGCGGTTCATCAGGTCGGCGATCCGGGCTTCGTTCGGCACCGTGCCTTTGAGACAACGGTCGGTGAAGCTCAACGCACCGTCGGCCAGCAATTTGATTGATTGCAGCACGTTGTAAACGATGACCGGCTTATAGACGTTGAGTTCAAGATGCCCCTGAGTCCCAGCGACGGTGACCGTCATATGATTGCCGATCACTTGGCAGCACAGCATAGTCAAGGCTTCAACCTGGGTCGGGTTGACCTTACCCGGCATGATCGATGAGCCCGGCTCGTTTTCCGGCAGGATCAATTCGCCGATTCCGCAACGCGGGCCCGATCCCATCAAGCGCACGTCATTGGCAATTTTGGTGAACGCCACCGCGATCACGTTTAACGCGCCGGACACTTCGACCAAAGTGTCATGGGCGGCCAGGGATTCAAATTTGTTCGGGGCGGTGACGAACGGCAGGCCAGTGATTTTGGCGATCTCATTGGCCACCGTTACATCGAACTTCTCAATGGTGTTAAGGCCGGTGCCGACGGCGGTGCCGCCTTGGGCCAATTCATAAAGACGCGGCAAGGTTGCTTTGACGCGGGCAATGCACATCGCCACCTGATGGGCGTAACCCGAGAATTCCTGACCGAGCGTCAGCGGCGTCGCATCCTGCATATGGGTGCGGCCGATCTTGATGATATGATTCCAGTCCTTGGCGCGACGGTCCAACTCGGCATGGATGTATTCCAAAGCCGGTAATAGGCTGTTGTTGATTTCAACAGCCACCGCCACATGCATGGCGGTCGGGAAGGTATCGTTCGAAGACTGCGACCGGTTGACGTGATCGTTCGGATGGACCGGCTTTTTCGAGCCGAGCTCACCGCCCAAAAGCTCGATCGAGCGGTTGGAGATCACTTCGTTGGCGTTCATGTTGGATTGGGTGCCGGACCCGGTCTGCCAGACCACCAGCGGGAAATGGTCGTCGAATTTACCGTCGATCACTTCCTGGGCCGCTTGGGCGATGATGTCGGCCAGGTCTTTTTCAAGGTTATTGAGGCGTAGGTTGGCCAGCGCCGCCGCCTTTTTGACCACGCCCAAGGCCCGGACCACCGGCAACGGCATGCGCTCGCCGCCGATCGGGAAGTTTTCGATGGACCGTTGGGTCTGCGCCCCCCAATAGCGGTCGCCAGGGACGTTGATGGGACCGAATGTATCGGTTTCGACTCGGATGTCTTTAGGGGTGCTCATGCCTCGAACTCCAATTGATGTTTGTTCGAGGCAGGGTTTTACTTTTTCTTGCGGAACGCGTCCAGTGTCACGACGTTGGCATCGCCACCGCCGCTGTCATCGGGGGTGGTATCCCCGGTCACAACGTCATCGGCATCGGCCTTATCATCAGCGGCAGGACGCTTGGGAATGGCCTTTTTCACCGGTGGCGAGACTTTCCCATTGCCGTCCGCTGCGTCGGCCCCGTTGCGTTGGAACTGGAGCCCGAATTCGACGCTAGGGTCGAGAAATCCGGTCACCGCAGCGAACGGAATGGTCAGAATCGCCGGTTTGCGATTAAAACTGAGCCCGACCTGGAAAAAATCCTTCTCGACCCGGAGATCCCAGAACTGATTCTGGAGCACAATGGTCATTTCTTCCTTGTAGCGTTCTTTAAGATACGCCGGGACAGACACATCGGGATGATCGGTACGGAATGCTATATAGAAATGATGAGCCCCACTTAGACCGGTTTTCGCGGTTTCAGCCAGCACCTCACGCACGACATTGAGCAGCGCATTCTGCACCATCTCGTCATAGGGGATACGCTGTTCCGTCATCTTACTCCGATCTATTGCCCAAATAGCTGATTACACACGAAAAATCGCGCCCACTCTTGCAAAAATACATCGGAGCGCGTTTCCGTATTTTAAACATTGCCCAATTTATATACTGTTCCGGCCATTGCCGCGAGTCACAAAAATGTGGGAAAACCGTAAAAAAATAGACTTGTGGTCATGCCGGAAACGCAAAAGAAAGAGGGTCACCCGTGAAAGCTATTCTATGCCAAGCCTATGGCGAACCTGAAACTTTGGTTTTGGGCGAGGTTCCATCCCCGGCCATAAAAGACGGCGAAGTCCGGATTGGCATTCATGCCGCTGGGGTCAATTTCCCGGATACGTTGATTATTCGCGGTAAATATCAATTCAAACCCCCATTTCCCTTCTCCCCAGGCGGCGAAGTATCAGGAATCGTTCTGGAAATCGGTAGCGGCGTCACAAATTTCACGGTCGGCGACCGGGTCGTCGCCACCGCCATCTGGGGCGGTTATGCCGAGGAAATCGTGGTCCCGGCCCAAGCGGTTACCAAAATCCCCGACAGCATGAGCTTTGAACAAGCCGCCGGTCTGTTGATCACCTATGCCACTACCTATCACGCCCTGGTCGACCGCGCCCGCATTCAGCCGGGCGAGACACTGGCTATCCTTGGCGCCGCTGGTGGGGTCGGCAGCGCCGCGATCCAAATCGGTAAAGCGCTCGGGGCCCGGGTGATTGCTGTTGCCTCGAGCGATGAAAAGCTCGCCTTCACCAAAGCCGAAGGTGCCGACGACGTCATTAACTACAGCACGGAAGACCTGAAGGAACGGCTCCGCGCCCTGACCGGTGGCCAAGGCGCCGATGTGATCTATGACGCCGTGGGTGGGGCCGCCACCGACGCCGCCATGAGCGCCATCAATTGGAAAGGCCGACTGTTGGTGATCGGCTTTGCCAGTGGGGAAATCCCGAAAATCGCCCTCAATCGCGCCCTTCTTAAGGGCTGCGACATCCAGGGTGTGTTCTGGGGCGCGTTCATGCAAAAAGAACCGGCCAAAAGCACCGCCAACCACGAGGCCCTGATGCAGTTGTTCGTCGAAGGGAAAATCAAACCGGTGGTTTCCACCACCTACCCCTTAGCCAAAGCCGCAACCGCCATGCGCGACATCGAAAATCGGAAAGCCAAAGGAAAAATCGTACTGGTGACAGGGCGGTCGTAGCACCCTCTATTCTTGCAATATCGTCACCACAGGGATTCTTGCGATACCGTCACCACCGGGCTCGACCCGGTGGTCCATGGTGCCGAAACCATGTGGATTGCCGGGTCAGGCCCGGCAATGACAGATAATACTTTGGCCCCAAACTTTAGCCCAAAACTTTAGCACTGGCATCCGCCCTTCCCCCACCCGACGTCCTCGGCTATAACGGGCGGCATGAGTGATCCGTTTGATTTAGATGCGTTACCCGATAGTACCCGAGCTGGCCCGTCGTCCCAGAATCGTCCCGCAGTTATGCCCGTTCCCGACTATGTGACGACCCTGAACGCGCCACAGCGGCAGGCTGTGGAGACGCTTGATGGGCCGGTGTTGGTCTTGGCCGGGGCCGGGACCGGGAAAACCCGGGTGTTGACCACCCGGCTCGCTCATTTGATGGGCACCGGGAGGGCTTGGCCGAGCCAGATTCTGGCCGTGACCTTCACCAACAAAGCGGCGCGGGAGATGCAGGAACGCGTCGGTCATTTGATCGGGGGTATGGTTGAAGGGATGCCGTGGCTCGGCACCTTTCACGCCGTAGCGGCAAGAATTCTCCGTCGTCATGCCGAACTGGTCGGGTTAAAATCAAACTTCACCATTCTCGATACCGATGACCAATTGCGCGTCATCAAACAAGTGTTGAGCCTCGCTGATCTTGATGAAAAACGCTGGCCGCCGCGCGTGCTGGCATCACTGATCGATCAGTGGAAAAACCGTGGCCTGACACCGGCGCGCCTGACCGCGGCTGACGCCCAAGCCTTTGCCGATGGTTTAGGCAAAGATCTTTATGCGTCCTATCAAGAGCGGCTGAAGGTTTTGAACGCCGTCGATTTCGGCGACCTGCTGTTGCACAATTTGACGATCTTTCAATCGCACCCGGATGTGCTCGAGGATTATCAAAAACGCTTCCGCTACATTCTGGTCGACGAATATCAAGATACCAACATCGGTCAATATTTATGGCTGCGGTTATTGGCGCAAAAGCACAAAAACATTTGCTGTGTCGGCGATGACGATCAATCGATTTACGGTTGGCGCGGCGCCGAAGTCGGCAATATTCTAAAATTCGAAAGTGATTTTCCGGGCGCGGTGATCATCCGGCTCGAACAAAATTATCGCTCCACGCCGGAAATTCTCGGCGCGGCCTCGGGCTTGATCAGCGCCAACAAAGGGCGGCTCGGCAAAACATTATGGACCGAGGCTAAGGGTGGCGAAAAAGTCCGTGTCAAAGGTGTGTGGGACGGCCCGGAAGAAGCCCGCAGCATCACCGAAGACATCGACACGCTGCGACAACAAGGCCAACGCTTGTCGCAAGTGGCGATCCTGGTCCGTGCCGGCTATCAAACCCGCGAGTTTGAAGATCGCTTTTTGACCGTCGGCATGCCCTATCGCATCGTCGGCGGCTTGCGCTTTTACGAGCGGCTCGAAATTCGCGACGCGATGGCTTATTTGCGTTTGATTGCGCAACCCGATGACGATCTTGCGTTCGAGCGCATCATCAACACGCCGAAACGCGGCATCGGCAAAGTGGCGATGCAAGCCATGCATCAAGTCGCGCGCAGTGCCCGCGTGTCGTTGATGCGGGCCGCACAAATGCTGACCGAGACCGAAGAATTAAAACCGGCAGCGCGGCGCACGATTGCCGGTTTTGTCGCCGATATGCAGCGCTGGCGCGACCTGCGCGACACCGCCACTCATGTTCAACTTGCCGAAACCGTGCTGGAAGAATCCGGCTATGTCGCCATGTGGCAACAAGACAAAACACCCGAAGCGCCGGGTCGTCTTGAAAACTTGGTCGAACTTGTGCGCGCCATGGAAGGGTTCGAAAACCTGGGCGGTTTTCTCGAACATGTCAGCCTGGTGATGGACAACGAAGAACAACGCGGCGACGATAAAGTCAGCGTGATGACGTTGCACAGCGCCAAAGGTTTGGAGTTTGAAACAGTTTTTCTGCCCGGTTGGGAAGAAGGCGTGTTTCCCAATCAACGCGCGCTTGATGACGGCGGCCTCGCGTCGTTAGAAGAAGAACGCCGCTTGGCTTACGTCGGCCTTACGCGCGCGCGCAAACGGGCTTATGTATTTCACGCCGCCAACCGCCAAATCTTCGGTCAATGGCAGTCTTCATTGCCGTCACGATTTATCGACGAATTGCCGGGCGAGTTTATTGAAATCATCGCCCAGCCCGGCGTCTATCGCGGACAGAAGCAACAGGACGATCATCACCAAACCGACAGCGTACCGTGGGGACAAAGCAGTTGGAATACACCCCGTTGGGGCAATCGATCATCCTGGAGTAAGTCACCGCGCGTCATCGACGGCAAAGCGACAGCGGTCGCCGCCGCCGAAGACGGCCAAACATTCGCCATCGGGGATCGCGTGTTTCATGACAAGTTCGGGTATGGCAAAATTACCTCAAGCGACGGCAACAAACTTGAAATCGATTTCGAGCAAGGCAGCCCGAAAAAAGTCATGGCCGGTTTCGTCAAACGCGCCTGATCCGCAACGCCCCGAAATGGATTGCCGGGTCAAGCCCGGCAATGACGGTTGAGGGTGTACTTTACCCCGTCACCACCGAGCTCGCCCCGGTGGTCCATGCCGCCATATGCACAGTGGACACGACAGTGGATTGCCGGGTCAGGCCCGGCAATGACGACGTGATGCTGGTGGACTCTACCCCGTCCCCCCCGGGCTCGCCCCGGTGGCCCTGGCCGCCACATGCGCAGTGGAAACGACAGTGGATTGCCGGGTCAGGCCCGGCAATGACGACGTGGTGCTGGTGGAGTCTAACCCGTCACCACCGGGCTCGACCCGGTGGTCCACAACCTCACAAACACAATCAGCATTTTTCCATCAAAAACCAGGTGATGTCGTCTTGGGGAAATTGCGGATCACGACGATAGTGGAAGCGATAATCCACCAATCGTAATCCATGTGCGTCCATGATCTCACCGGCGAAATCGCGTTTGAACAAACGGTCGGCATGACCGCGATAGGAAATGCTGACCGGTGACGGATTATAATATTCGCCGACCAGAACATAGCGACTGGATAGCGCCACCATTTTGGCATAAAGCGCCGCCAGATGATCTGGGTTGATATGGATCAACACGCCTTTGGCAAACACCAAATCAAATTGACGATCGCTTTCAAACTCCAGCACGCTACCGTGGATCGCTTCGACGCCGTCGATCTTGTTTAATTCGTCGCACGCCTGACGGTTGATCTCGAGCCCGGTCAAAGCCGCTCCCGGCAGCAACTGACGCAGGGCCTTCATGTTCATGCCGATATTGGCACCCACTTCAAACACGCTCGTAATCGGCGCCATGCTTTGCGCCACCGTGCCAAAGAAATGCAGATTGGCCGCCAACAACTCGGCACTTTTATTACGTGCCACATAATCGTTGCCGAATTCACCGGCCCAGAATTGTTCCTGTTCGGTTTGAAAAGCCGCTTGGCCCATGGTGATGCCTTTATATCGCTGAAACCAGCGCCGAGCTTAGGCGAAACTTGGTTAATAACTTCTCTATGAGATGGTTTGCCCTGCTTGCTATCCAGGCCCATTGCTGGCACTTTGCCGCCACCATTATTCACCACAAGACAGCTCGGACCCGCCCATGTCAGACGCGCCATTGACCAAACTGGATTTAATTCTGCCGCTGACGGAGGTTCCGTTGCTGGAAGACACGATCCAGGGCCTTGATCTCGACAGTCCCCCGACCATGACCCATTTCGAGATCGAAGAAACCCCGCATCTGTGGCAGTTCGAAGCCTTTTTCGAGGTCGCGCCGGATCGCGCCCAGATTGAAGCCGCCCTGCAAACGGCCCTGGGTCGGATCCCGGATTACCATTTGGATGTGGTCGAGCAGAAAGATTGGGTGTCGGAATCGTTACGGCTTTTGGCCCCGGTGCGGGCCGGGCGGTTCTTTGTCCATGGCCGTCATGACGCCGATAAAATACCGGCAGGCACCATCCCGCTCGAAATCGAAGCCGGGCAAGCGTTCGGGTCCGGCAATCATGCCACCACCCAGGGCTGTCTTTTGGCGATCGATCGCCTGGTTCATGAGATGACCCCGGCCCGGGCCCTGGATCTCGGCTGCGGCTCGGGCATTCTGGCCATCGCCATGGCCAAGGTGTGGCCGCAAACGCGGGTGGTCGCCACCGACATCGATCCGATTGCCGTGATGGTCACCCGCGAAAACGCCGAGCTTCACCAGGTGACGCTGGTGTCCCAAACCTGCGACGGCATGGACGACCCGATCATTCAAGCCGACGTGCCGTTCGACGTCATCGTTGCCAATATTTTGATGCAGCCGTTGATCGACCTGGCCCCGGCTGTGGTCGCGGCGCTCGCCCCGAGCGGCATCATCGTCCTGTCGGGGCTCCTAGAAACGCAACAGGCGGCCGTAGAGGCCGCCTATCGTCAACAAGGTATGATGCTTGGTCAAGCGATCCATCGCGATGGTTGGGCGGCACTGGTTTTGCGCCGCTAGGCCAGTCGTTTACCTAAACACGATGGTTGCAGGGTGTGGATTGCCGGGTCGAACCCGGCAATGACGGGAAAATACTCTGTAAACCCGCCCAATCGTCACCACCGGACTTGATCCGCTGGTCCATCGCGTCACAGGCTCGACCGAACCTACCGTGGATTACCGGGCCAAACCCGGCAATGACGAAAACGCTAACGCGTCACCACCGGACCTGATCCGGTGGTCCATCGCGCCACAGGCTCAACCGAACCAACCGTGGATTGCCGGGTCAAGCCCGGCAATGACGGGGAAATACTCTGTAAACCCGCCCCAATCGTCACCACCGGACTTGATCCGGTGGTCCACAGTGCGTGCTGAGTTGCGGCCCTTAAGCAGCGCGGTCGTCTTGGCCTTCGTTGTCGTTGGCCAAACGAGCAGCAACAGTCGCTGCGAGCGAGAAAGCGCCACGGATCAGGGTTTCAGCCGGACGAACAACGCCGAAACGGGCATCATACAATTCGTCCATGTAGCTCCGTGCGGTGATGAAATCGTGCACTTCAGCGAAAGGAAGCGAAACGATGTCATAGGCCCGAACAGCATTGTCGG
The DNA here is from genome assembly GCA_037189785.1 of Alphaproteobacteria bacterium. Lineage (GTDB taxonomy): Bacteria > Pseudomonadota > Alphaproteobacteria > Sphingomonadales > Govanellaceae > Govanella. The sequence goes on along the minus strand of JBBCIP010000414.1, from coordinate 5,927 downwards.
CAGCATTGTCAAAGAAATTACGTACGGTCATGGGTGTCATCCTTATTCAAAATAGGCTTATTCAAAAAAAGTCATAAGATTTGCGGCACGTCCCCCGGCACGCAGAGCGGCTCGAAGGGCGCTAAACCAATTCAGAGAACAGTGTGGCGTGGTGGTATGCTAAGCTGATCAGTTAACCTGACAGCTCAAACCGGATGGTTTGTTGCTGTGCTTAGTCACAGAGCCATAGCCCTTTCGTTCTAGTAGATCGATGAAATTGGTCGCCGGACGATCGGCTGCGGCATACAGCACCGCAATCTTGTTCACGACGGCCCAATAGAAGCCGCGTATGGTCATTTTAGTACCCTCATGGTGCATTCAGCCAACTTCCCCATTTTGCACTGCACCATATGCATTTGATTGGGGTGTCTCATTTTCACGACCTATATATTGCAACGCACAAGGCATTGAGAAGATGAGGTATTGCAACGCAGCTATGCGTTAAACGCATTAATAATTGTTTAGGTATTATGACGACGTAGGGTCTGGTCAAAATTAGCAGTACCCGAAAAACCCGCCTTATGGTGTAGTGGAGCTGGGATGAGGGTAGCAACGATATACGCCATAAGGAGAGGCTCATGATCAAAGTCCACCACCTCGAATATTCGCGCTCGTTCCGGATCGTCTGGCTGCTGGAAGAATTGAACGAACCCTATGATCTGGTCCCCCACAAGCGAAACCCGCAAACATTTCGGGCAACCGAAAGCCTGGCTGCCACCCATCCCTTGGGAAAAGCGCCGATCATCGAGGACAACGGGCTAACCCTGGTCGAATCCGGGGCGATCATTGACTACATCATCACCAAATACGGCAAAGGACGTTTGGCGCCGCCGGTCGGCAGCCGCGATTGGCCACGATATCTCGAATGGCTCCACTATGCGGAGGGCTCGGCCATGATGCCGTTTTTGGTGCCCTTACTGGGTCAATTGACCGGGGGGCTATCAGACGGGCTGAAAGCCTTTATCCTGCCGGAAGCCACCAAGACGCTTGATTACATCGACGATCACCTGAAAGACCGGGAATATCTGCTTGGGGCCGAGCTCAGCGGCGCCGACATCAATTTGCATTATGCCCTGATCATTGCCCGCATGGGGAATATGCTGGGCCGCTACCAAGCCATCCAAACCTATCTCGGGCGCTTGGAAAGTCGCCCGGCATTCAAGAAAACGGTCGATATCGGCGGCCCGGCCGAATTACCGGTCTAGGGCAAGATGCGATGATTAGCCCTGAGATTAGCCCTGAGATTAGCCCTGGCCTGCCAGGACGATCCAGGCGTCTTCATCGATCACCTCGATCCCAAGCTCGGCGGCTTTTTTGAGCTTCGATCCGGCACCGGGTCCGGCCACCACAAGGTCCGTTTTGGCCGATACCGACCCAGCCACTTTAGCGCCGAGCGCCTCGGCCCGGGCCTTGGCCTCGTCCCGGGTCATTTTTTCAAGGCTGCCGGTGAACACCACGGTTTTACCGGCCACCGCTGAATTGGTGGCGGCAATCGGGACCATATCCTCGACCGTGACCGACGACAGCAGGTCATTGACGGCATCTTGATTGTGAGGTTCAGCAAAGAAATCGAGCATGGCTTGCGCCACCACCGGCCCGACCCCGGCCACCCCGATCTCATCCGTGACGGCCTTCCCGACGCGTTTCTCGAACTTTTCGGCTGTTTCTCCTAATGTCGGTCCCAGATCGAGCATTTTGGCCCGATTTTCGACCGCTTTATCGATCACATCACGAAACGTCTTGAAACTGAGGAAAGCCCGGGCCAGATCCCGTGCCGTCGTTTGCCCCACATGCCGGATGCCCAAGGCATAAAGGAAGCGGTCAAAACCGACCCTGCGGCGGGCGTCGATGGCGTCATAAAGATTTTTGGCCGACAGCGCGCCCCAACCGGGGCGGCCTGCCAAAACATCGCCCACGGTGTCCTGTAATCGGAAAATATCGCCGGGGGTCTTGATATCGCCCGCGTCCCAAAACGCTTCGACCTGTTTGGTGCCGAGCCCTTCGATATCGAACGCATCCCGGGCCACGAAATGGCGCAACCGTTCTTTGGCCTGGGCCGGGCAAATAAGGCCGCCGGTGCATCGTAACGCAACCTCGCCGTCTTCGCGCACGGCCTGGCTGCCACAGGCCGGGCATAGCTCGGGAAACACAAATTTCGGATTGCGGCCCGGCCGATCAGGGTCGACCACGGCGACCACCTGCGGGATCACATCCCCGGCCCGCTGAACGATCACGGTATCACCGATCCGCACATCCTTGCGCTCGATTTCATCGGCGTTGTGCAATGTGGCGTTGGACACCACGACGCCGCCGACGGTCACCGGTTTCAACTTGGCCACCGGAGTCAGCGTGCCGGTGCGGCCGACCTGGATATCAATATCCTCGACCATGGTCGTGGCTTGTTCGGCGGGAAATTTATGGGCGATGGCCCAGCGCGGGGCACGACTGACAAAGCCCAGGCGGTCCTGCCAATCCAAGCGGTCGACTTTATAGACGACGCCGTCAATATCGTAATCCAAGCCAGCCCGGTCCGCCTCGATTGAGCGGTAATGAGCCAACACATCAGCCAAGGTCGCCAGGCGTTTTCCCAAAGGATTGGTTTGAAAGCCCCAGTCGCGAAATTTCTGCATGACCGCGGAATGACGATCGCCTAAGGGAGCGCTGACCTCGCCCCAGGCATAGGCAAAAAACCGCAACGGGCGCGACGCGGTGATATTGACATCCAATTGCCGCAACGACCCCGCCGCCGCATTGCGTGGATTGGCGAACGGTGGTTTTCCAGCCTCGTTTTGGCGCGCATTCAAGGCCTGGAAATCAGATTTGGCCATATAGACCTCGCCGCGCACTTCGACGACGGCGGGCCAGTCCGTGCCGGCCAATGTCTTGGGGATATCGTTCAGCGTTCGTAAGTTCTGGGTGATATCTTCGCCTTCGCTGCCGTCACCGCGCGTGGCCCCGACCGCCAGCACGCCATTTTCATAGCGCAACGACGCCGACAGGCCGTCGATCTTCGGCTCCGCCATGATATCGATCGCTTCATCAGCCCCAAGGTTAAGGAACCGCCGCACCCGGCCCAAAAAATCGCTGACATCGTCGTCACTGAACGCATTACCAAGCGACAGCATCGGTTTGGCGTGCCGCACTTTATTGAACCCGCTGCTGGGCGCGGCGCCGACCCTGTGGCTCGGACTATCGCCACGCACCAAATCCGGGAAAGCCGCTTCGATCGCCGTGTTTCTTTGCCGGAGCGCATCATAATCGGCATCCGAAATCAGCGGCGCATCATTTTGGTAATAGGCTGCGTCATGGGCGGCGATTTCAGCCGCGAGCAACGCCAATTCAGCCGCCGCGTCCATCGGCGTCAAGGAATCCACAGATCTCGGGGCGGCGGGTGTCTTGGTCACGGCAGTCTCACGCAAAAGAACAAATTAGGGATGTTGTAATGATTTTTGAGAGGCCTGGCGAGCCCCCGCCTTACAACGCCGACGGGTCGCTCTAGCGTGCCATCAGGCGCGCCGCTGCGGCCCGGGCTTCGGCCGTGATTTCAGCCCCGGCCAGCATACGGGCGATTTCTTCCTGGCGGGCGGCGGCATCCAAGGCCGAGACCGCCGTCACCATTTCTTCGCGGCCCTTAACTTTACGGGACTGCTTTTCGATATGCCAATGATGAGCCCCAGCGGCGGCCACCTGCGGCGAATGGGTCACCACCAACACTTGGGACGTGTCTGCCAGGCGTTCCAACCGTTCACCGACCGCTTCGGCCACGGCACCGCCGACCCCGCGATCGACTTCATCGAAAATCAAGGCGACTGCGCCGCCACGGCGGGCCAAAGCCACTTTAAGGGCCAGAATAAACCGCGCCTGCTCGCCGCCTGAAGCGATTTTCATCAAGCTGCCGAACGGTGCCCCCGGATTGGTCGCCACTTCAAACTCGACCCGCTCGCCACCGTCCGCGGTCCATTGCGGCTCGGGTAAGGGATCGAGTCGGGTGCGAAACTTGGCTTTTTCAAGCTTGAGCGGCGCGAGTTCGCGCGCCACCGCTTTATCCAGTGCCTTGGCCGCCTTTTCCCGGACAGCCGTTAACGCCGCAACCGCCTTTTGGAAGGCCGTGACCGCCGTTTTTTCCGCCCGTTCCAGATCAAGCAGTCGCCCGGCGCCGTGGTCGATCGCCGTCAAGCGCCGCTCCATATCGTCTTTCAGGGGGATTAGGTCATCGACACTGCACTGGTGCTTGCGGGCCGCAGCGCGCAAGGCAAACAGGCGTTCTTCTGCCATTTCAAGATCACGAGGGCTGAAATCAAGCTGCGCCAGCAACGCTTCAAGCTGAGCAATGGCCTCCCCGGCTTCTGTCGAGGCTCGCTCCAACGCCCCTAAAATGGGCTCAAGGCTGGCTTGCTCTAATCCCGGGCTCCGTTCCAGCCGTCGCATGGCCCCGCGTAACTGGGCATCGACCCCGCCGTCACTGACCAGACCGCCTAATATTTCGTCCAAGACCGCGCGGGATTTTTCGCCCTGCATCATCATGCTACGACGCAGCGCCAGGTCCTGCTCCTCGCCGATCACCGGATCGAGCGTGGACAGCTCATCAACACTGAACCGAAGGTAATCCTCATCGGCCTTGGCCGCGGTAATGGCCGCTTGTTCAGCCATGCGCTCGGCGCGGATGGATTGGAGCTCCCCATGCGCGATACGCACGGCTTCAACGGCTGGGTCGCTATCGGCATAGGCATCCAGGAGCGCCCGATGACCGGCGCTATTCACCAAGCCCCGATCATCATGCTGGCCGTGAATTTCCACAAGCTGCTCGCCGATCTCACGCAACAACGCCACACCCACCGGGATATCGTTGATAAAGGCCCGGCTGCGACCGTCAGCCTCGAGCACCCTGCGTAAAATTAATTCATCACCATGATCGGCCCCATGATCGGGCAAATCATCCCCAAGCCCCTGGGCGGCCAGGAGCGACCAAGCCTCGTGGCTGGACGGTAGATCAAAAACCGCCGTCACCATGCCCTGAGCCGCGCCCGCACGCAGCAAGCCACGTTCGCCGCGACCACCAAGGGCCAAGCTCAAAGAATCCAATAAGATTGATTTTCCGGCCCCGGTCTCGCCGGTCAAAACCGAAAGACCCGGGGCAAACCCCAGGTCCAAACGCTCAATAAGCACGATATTTCTGATCGAAAGCGCTTTAAGCATCGACCGCCCACCGTGTATGGGGGTTACAAAACACGCACGGGATGACTAAAAAATAGTATCCCACATCCGCCCCATCCAGGACCGATCCTGTGGCACCGCCGCAAGTTCGGTATTGGTCATTAGCGCATAGCTGCGACGATACCACTTATTGCCGGGGTAATTGTGCCCAAGCACCGCAGCAGACGCTTGCGCCTCGTCAATCATACCCAGCGCCAAATAGGTTTCCGTCATCCGATGCAAGGCTTCGGGCACATGAGTCGTCGTTTGGTACTTTTCGACCACCGTCTTAAAACGCATGGCGGCGGCCAAGTATTCGCCGGATTTTAGATAATAGCGCCCAATCGACATTTCCTTCCCGGCCAAGTGATCTTGGGTCAGGGAGATTTTTTGCCGGGCATCTTGCGCATAATCAGAATTGGGGTAACGACGCACGACCTCTTGTAAAGCCGTCAAGGCTTGCTCGGTCATCTTTTGATCGCGGCCAACATCCGAAATCTGTTCATAATAGCAAACGGCAATGAGGTAATATGCATAAGGCGCATCTTTATTCCCCGGATGGAGAGAAATAAATCGCTCCGAGGCCAAAATCGCGTCTTCATAGCGGTTGGCCATATAATAAGAATAGGCCGACATCAACTGAGCCCGGCGCGCCCAAGCAGAATAAGGATGCTGCCTTTCAACCTCGTCAAAGG
>JBBCIP010000413.1:0-4551 GCA_037189785.1 Alphaproteobacteria bacterium | reverse complement strand
AGCAATTACAGCCGACCAAGTGACCCCGGAAAGTGGCGAAATTACCCTTCCGGTTGGCGGCAGAGATTGTGATCGTGATGATTCCACATCAACCATTCCAACCTCCTATTTAAAATATGATGGCTAGTAGAATGATGATTGGAATTGGTACGCCTAGTAACCACAGAAGAATACCTCGGCCCATAAGTTCTCTCCTTAAATTCTGTTTGTGCAACCAATGATTTGATTGCAATTGGCCAATATCTTGATTGGCCCTATTCAAAACGATAAAACGATTGAATAAGTTCCCTGAAAATCATGTTCGAATGGGGTTTTAAATAAAGTATTGAAAATCAATAAGGTATTATTACCAGTTGGTTAGAATATCGGCAGTTGTCATGCAGTTGATATGAATACTGTAACGCCGACGATAAAGATTGAGAATTGCATCGTGATTTTCATCGGACGAGCTGCAGATAGCATCTTCTGCGATGGTGACATAGTATCCCAAGTCTACGGCATCCAAGACTGTTGCCAGTATACAACAATCAGTTTCGGTTCCAGAAACCACAATTCTTTCAATACGTTTTCGCTTTAAGGGTGCCTGGAGATCTGAGTTGCTGAAAGCTGAAACGTTGGTTGGTTTTTAAAAGTATTCATTTCTCAATACGATATTTATTGTGACGCATTCTACGAACGTGTTCGATGAAAAAATGTTACTAAATAACGGATATTTTTTAATGTGTTGCATGGCAGATTAACAATGGTGCTGAAAAAGCCTGGAACGTTTGTTGCGGATAGCCGTTCTTTGAGGACCGATCACCTTCGTAGGAGTTAACAATGACCGAGCAAAATCGCGACCAAAATAAAAATCCTAATGCGGGCCAGAAAAATCCTGAGCAAAATCCACAAAATCGTCAGCAAGCCCAGCAAAATGCTCAAGGCCAGAAAGAGCAGCAAAATCAGCAGCCCCAGAAAGGTCAGCAAAGTCAGCAAAACCGCAATCCTGAACAGGAACAACGGAATCAGCAAAATCAGCAACGTGAACGCGATCAAAAAGATCGTCCGACACAACGCTAAGTTTGCTGTGTCATCCATATCATAGGATATTGGTGACGAAGAGCCCGCAGGAAATAATAATCATTAAAGCGATGCAAATTGCTTCAGATGATAACCTATTTCCTGTGGGTTCATTTATTTTACATCATCATAATTATGGATGCTCGTAGTTATCGTACGAGAGTTGTTCAAGCAAACGAACACCAAATCCTGTTGCACTGTCACCATTCGTCGTGGTTGTGTTCCAGGCATGGCCAGCCATATCGATATGGGCCCAGCGTGTTGACTGGAGCACAAAGGCACCAATCATTTCTGCTCCAATGCTGGCGCCTGCAGCAGATTGTTCTGTCGAGTTTCTAAGATCAGCGATATGTGATACTGCTACACTAAGATATCTATCATGAAGTGGAAGTCGCCATAAAGCATCACCAGTTTTTTGCCCCGCTTTTTCGAGTTGATCGGCGACATCGTCTTGACGGCTAAATAATCCACCATACACATCGCCAAGCGCAACGCGTAAAGCACCGGTCAATGTTGCAAGATCAATCATTAATTGTGGTTGAAATGTTTTTTGTGCATACCACACAGCGTCGGCTAGTACGATGCGGCCTTCGGCATCGGTATTGACCACTTCTATTGTTTTTCCAGACATGGTTGTGACAACATCCCCGGGGCGAAGAGCACCGCCATCGGGCATGTTTTCAGCAAGGGCTGCGATGGCCACAACATTCACAGGTGCATTGCGTTTAGCCAAGGCAAGAACGGCGCCAACGCTTGCAGCGGCGCCGGCCATGTCGGTTTTCATCATCCACAAGTTATCGCTTTTTTTAAGTGAAATGCCGCCACTATCGAATGTAATGCCTTTACCAACGAAAGCAATTGGACGTGCGTCGCTTTTGCCGCCCTTATATTCAACAATCAGCAATCGTGGCGGTCGCACACTGCCTTGTCCGACACCGAGAATGCCGCCCATATTCAATTTGCGCATGGCGTCAACATCAAGCGCCTCAATGCGGACATTCTTCAAACCTTTGAAATTCTCGCGAGTATAGTCAACGAAGCGTTCCGGATACATGGCGTTCGCAGGCTCAGTGACCAAATCACGGGCAAAACTTAGTCCGGCGTCGATTGCGGCATAGCGGCCCGACCAAGCGCGTTCCGTATCGCTGACATTATTGGTGGTGATGAGAAATGTGCCTGATGTCGTTTCTCGGCCGTGTTTATATTTTAAAAAACGATAACTACCGGTTTTCAGGCCCAAGGCAATATTCGCGGCTATGCTGTTACTGTTTGATGTAATTGCGTCTGTTGCAAAAGAAACAGTTTCAGGGCCATCTTCAGCGAATGTCTGGCCGACTTTCGTGCCCAATTTTTGCAATTCCAGATCATTTAAGTGGGTTTTCCCTATACCAAGGACAACCACCATATCATATCCGCCGATGGCAAATAAGGTCAGGTTATTACCGTCTTGCCCGGTGAATTCAGCGGCAGTCAAAGCTTTCTTCAGTGCGCCACCGCTGGCGCTGTCAATCTGAGCCGCGATGCCTTTCAGGTCTTGGTCCTGACCGAGAGTAAGGACGATGGCCTTGGCATGTGGCAGACCATGATCGACGAAGCGTATATCACGTGCAGCCTGGGCTGAGGTGCTGGCCAACAATACAGTGGCGAACAATAAGGCTTTGATTTTCATGCTTTTCCCAATTTTTCTTTGCTTGTTACGGCATCGTTATCGTTCTTTGGGTATAGCATGGGGGCAGGTGAAAAAGAAAGACTCGGGCGTTTTCCTGCCGTGGGCAGTGAGAACGCCCGAGTCTTCAGTGCAGAGCGTTCATATATGCAGGGCGTGTCCAAGCGCTTTCAACGCCGCTTCCTGGAAGCCTTCGCCTTGCGTCGGGTGCGCATGGATTGTGCCTGCAATGTCTTCGAGTCTCGCGCCCATTTCCAGGCTGAGGCTGAATGTTGCTGCCAATTCAGAAATGCCCTGGCCGACGGCCTGAATCCCCAGCACCAGATGGTTGTCTTCCCGGGCGATGATCCGAACAAAGCCGTCTTCGCCTTGGGTGGTCATGGCGCGGCCGTTGGCAGCAAAGGGGAACTGGCCGATTTTCACCGCAGTTTGGCCGCGCGCTTCTTCAGGTGACAGCCCAACGGTCACAATTTCGGGGTCAGTGAAGCAGACTGCCGGTATGGCGCGTTTATCCCATACACGCTTATGTCCGGCGATTAATTCGGCCACCATTTCACCTTGGGCCATGGCACGATGAGCAAGCATCGGATCGCCTGTGACGTCACCGATGGCGTAGACATCACGCATCGATGTGCGGCAGTGATCATCGATACGAATAAATGGGCCATCGCGATCCAAATCAATTTTATCCAACCCCCAGCCATCGACGGCAGGGCGACGGCCGACAGTGATCAGAATTTTTTCGGCCGGAATTGTTTGGTCATGTCCATCGGCGGAGGTGATGATTAAGCCTGATTTATCTGCTGTAAGGCTTTTAGCTTTTGTATTGGTATTTATGGTGACACCCAACTCGGCTAAGCGCTTCATGATCGGGCGGGTGAGTTCATGATCATACTGCGGCAGGATATGCGGAGCGGCTTCGACTACGGTGACTTTGCTCCCCATCTTCGCAAAAGCAGTTCCGAGTTCGAGACCAATATACCCGCCACCGACCACCGCAAGAGTTTGCGGGACATGGTTGAAAGCCAATGCTTCGGTGGACGAAATGACAGGCCCGCCAAACGGTAGAAATGGCAAGCTCGTGGGCACAGAACCAGTCGCAATGACCACGGTTTCGGCGCGTATAATTTGCAGGCCGGTTTCCGTTTCAACAGCGATGGTTTTGCCGTCGCGGAATTCTGCCCATCCGACAACAGTTTTGACTTTCGCTTTTTTCAGCAACCCGGATACGCCGTTGTTCAAGCGGGTGACGATGCTATCTTTCCAGCGTACCGTTTGGCTTAAATCCAGGCTTGGTTTGGCGACGGATATTCCCAACGTTTGATCGCCACCAGCCATGTGGGCGATCTTGTAAAATTCGTCGGCCGCATGAATCATCGCCTTGGATGGGATGCAGCCGACATTCAAACATGTTCCGCCAGGTTTCTTGGCTTCGACGATGACGGTGTCTATGCCTAATTGACCGGCGCGGATTGCACAAACATATCCGCCAGGACCTGCACCGATTACAACGAGTTTACACAATATTTCTTTCATTATTGGCCCTCGATAAATATCAGTGCTGGGGTTTCAAGCAGTGATTTAATGCGTTGAATGAAAACTGCACAATCCCAACCGTCGATAACACGATGGTCAAAGCTTGAGGATAGGTTCATCATTTTGCGTGGAATGAACGCTTGTCCATCCCACATGGGGCGGACAGTCATTTTATTCACGCCGATGATCGCGACTTCGGGGTAGTTGATAACTGGGGTGGTTGCTAATCCACCCAAAGCGCCAAGGGATGTAATCGTGATCGTAGATCCAGTCAGTTCATCACGGCTCGC
>JBBCIP010000412.1:0-7422 GCA_037189785.1 Alphaproteobacteria bacterium | reverse complement strand
ACCACTTTTTAGAAAATATTTTGCCGGAGCCGGTTGCCGATCAGTGGCCGGTTCTGTTTCCATGGCCCGCCAGTAGCGCGTGAACTCAACCACGGCCGGGACAGCTTGGCCAGACAGAGCTTCCTCTGGAAACCAGATATCCGCCGCCAACTTTACGCCATCGGGCATTGTAATGTATATGGCGTGATTTTCTTTAGTCGGGCGTTTCAGAGCGTCGGCGACAATTTGCTTTCCTGCGGCCATCGTCATCGTCGCAGAAAAATGCTCACCAAGACATAAGCTGCATGACAACGCAGCAACCGCAAGCCAATGTGATGGCATTTTTCTTTGATCGCTCATTCAATTCGCTTCCAACACTGCTCTGCCCGGCTTAAATTAGAGTGAATCAGAAATTTACGTTCTGAGATCCTTTTGTTTGAAGCATTGCACGTGCTTCATCCGGGGTGGCGGTATCAATGCCCAGCTCGTTCAATATTCTACGAATCCGTGCCACTTGTTCGGCATTGCTTTTAGCCAATCGCCCACGATCCATCCATAAACTATCTTCCAAACCGACCCGAACATTGGCCCCCAAAATAGCGCCCATCGTGATGATTTTCATTTGATTTCTACCGGCAGCCAGATTGGACCAATAATATTGATCACCAAACAAATCGTCTGCCGTTTGTTTCATATGCAACACATGCTTAGGATCCGGCTGAAGGCCACCTAGAAAACCGTATACGGACTGAATAAATAACGGCGGTTTTACCCATCCTTGGTCCAAGATGAACTTCAACGAGTGCAGATGCCCAATATCAAAGCATTCAAATTCAAATCGCACACCACGTTTTTCGCCCAGCTCTTTGCCAATGTATTCCATATTGGCAAAGCTGTTGATCATAGTGGCGGCTTTGGTTTCTGTAAGAAATCGACGCTCCCAATCATGTTGAATTTTATCTTTATAGCGCTCGTACATGGCAAAAAGGCCAACGTTCAAGGGCCCCATGTTAAACGAACAGATTTCTGGCGCAAACTTCATGGGAGCAGCCAACCGCTCCTCAAAGCTACAGTCTGGCTGGCCTGTCGTAATATTGATGATGGCATCGCATCGCTGCTTTATTCTCGGCAGGAAATCACCATACACATCAACATCCGGCGTCGGCTTGCCGGTTTTTGGGTCCCGAGCATGTAAGTGAATAATGGCTGCGCCAGCCTCTGCCGCTTCAACGGCAGCCTCCACGATCTGATCTGGGGTGATAGGCAAGTATTCAGACATGCAAGGCATATGCACTGCCCCTGTTACCGCGCAGGTGATAATCGCCTTTTCCACTTTTTTCATGTCCTAAGCCACCCCCTATTTATGATCATTGACCGTTTGTTCATTTGAATATATGGTCATTATAAATTTGGTCAACAAACTTTTTTAACAAAATGTACTTAATTATAGCAAATATATGCCCAATAATTAATGACCATATGGTTTTTAAGAAGAAACCGCAGCGAACAATGCGGCGAGTAGGAGTGATTTAAAGAATGCCAACCCATATCCCTGAACATCGGAACGACTTGCTAACGCGAGGCGGGGGCGTACAACAATTCTTCTATTATAAAAATGCAATGCGGCTTCCGACTATTTCACACGCCGATGGCATTTATATCTGGGACATTCATGACAAGCGTTATATTGATGCCTCGTCGGGCCCTGTAGCCGTTAATATTGGGCATGGTAATAAACGCGTTATCAGCGCTATCGCCGAACAAGCCAAACACACGACATTTGCGTTCCCGCTCATGTTTGAAAACCAACCGAACATCAATTTCGGCAATGAGCTGGTAAAGCATTTACCTGTCGGTCTTGATCGCGTATTTGCCACCTCCGGCGGATCAGAAGCGATCGAAGCCTGTCTGAAGTTCGCTCGTATTTATGCCATAAGAAGTGGCCAGGACAACCGCCATAAATTCATCAGCCGCAATCCGTCCTATCATGGCGCAACCTTAGGGGCCCAGGGTATGACCGGTGATGAGACGATGAACGAAATGTTCGCTCCGATCACAAAAGCATCCTATAAAATTCCTGCTCCACTGAGTTATCGTATCCCGAACGGTCTTTCAATCGAATCATATGCAAACCAATGCGCTGCTGCTTTAGAAACTGAAATTATCAAACAGGGCCCCGAAACCGTTCTGGGCTTTATCATTGAGCCGATAGCTGGACTTTCTGGCGGTGCAGATTATGCGCCTGCCACCTACTATAAAAAAATTCGCGACATATGCACAAAATATGGCGTTCTGCTTATATTTGATGAAATCTTGAGCGGACTTGGCCGTAGCGGAACTTTCATTGCCTCCGATTACTGGCCAGATGCACGACCAGATTTACTGGCTCTATCAAAAGGGTTGGGAGCCGGATACATGCCTGTGGGCGCGATGGTTGTGCCAGCTTATATGGCAGAACTTGTTGCAGAATCAGGTGGTTTTCCTCATGCACAAACATACACAAGTACCCCCCTCGCTGGCGCGGCAAGTATGGCGGTGCTGGCCGAAATTCTTGATAATAATTTGGTGGAAAATTCACAGAACATGGGAAAAATTCTGCTCGAAAAACTGGAAGTTATGAAAGATAAATTTCCCATCATCGGTGATGTGCGCGGAAAAGGATTATTATTATCTGTAGAATTTGTCGCGGACAAAGAATCAAAAAGGATGCTGCCGTTAGAACTTAATGCCCCTGCCCGGGTCAATCAAATTGCGATGGAAAACAATTTGATGTTTTATCCGCGTCGGGCCAATGGCGGAAAGTATGGCGATTGGTTGATGGTAACACCGCCACTCATCATAGAAGAAAGCCAAGTAATGGAATTATGCGAAAAATTCGAAACAACATTACAAATAGCCACAGACGAATTTCTACGTGCCGGCTACATTAAATAAATTTAAAATATGCTCTGAAACGGCAAAGCAATAATCTACGCATCTTACTTTTTATCTTTTTTCAAAAAGGCTGCTGCAGAAGACTTAAAATAAGCACTATCTGCAGCACTTTTTTGGCACTCTGTCTCATACAAAATAGAAGACTCCAGATCGTTTTCGAAGGCATGGTATAATGATTTTTTCAATAAACCATGGGCTAGGCTCGATCGACTAGATAGCTTGACCGCCATATTTTCTGCAGTTTCTTGCAAAAGATCATCGGGGACAACCATGGTGGCAAGCCCCAAATCTACACACTCTTTAGCTAACATTTTAGTTGGATCGACGAATAACCGAAAAGCCCGTTTGTAGCCCAACAAGCGCACAAAATGCCATGTCAGCCCTCCATCTGGGATTAAACCTATATCTGAGTATGCCATATACATATAAGAGTTTTCCGACATAATCGTTATGTCACAACTCAAAGCGTAGGCTGCGGCAATACCTACGGCAGCGCCACGAAAGGCGCATATGCTCGGCTTTTCTGAGTGTATAATTGTCATGAAGGTTTGGCCGAATTCTTCGCTTAGTATCCGCGTCAAATCATCGGCAGACGCAACAGACGCTTCCGCTAGATCCATTCCGGCAGAAAGGCACTGACCTGCCCCTGTTAAGATAATGACGCGGACACGATCATCAGCATTAGCCTTCCGCAGGGCTTCATAAAGATCAAGCCGCATCTGACGATTGAATACATTCATTTGAAAAGGCCGGTTCAACGTGATACGCGCAACATGCCCGTCCACGTCATAGAGTATTGTTTCAAATGACATAGAATATCCTGTCTAAGCCTATAGAATTCAGTTCATAGTGGAAAAATTGAAAAGCACGGCTATCTTGCATCTTATTGCGCGCTCAAGCTCGGGGCCGAACTCGAGACCGAACTCGAGACCGATCCTGGGGCAACGAATGTTAGAATTCTGTTAGGGTTTTCCACCATGATGGTCCTAATATCCGCGTCAGAAAGACCTTGGCTTTTCAGATAGGGAACCACAGACGTCAAAATATAATCGTAGCCCTTTCCACCGTACGTCTTGGTTTGCACTTTTGTACAAACGTCCTGCGATATGAGCAAACGATCACCATAACCTTCTTTAACAAGCACCACGACTGCATCGGCCATAGGCCGATCATCAAATTTTGGGGCATCAATAAAGTACGGCGTACCCAGCAAATCAAATTCCAGGGTTACACCCCGATCCATGATCGACTTTAAAAAGGCCATTTTCTGAACTGATATTGCATCTATGTGTCCTACGACGACACGATTGAGATCGCCCCCTTCTTCTTCGATGATCTCAAGTGTCTTTAAAAGCGCAGCACCGTCGCGAATCCATTGATGAATTGTAATGGCAGCACCCGTTATTTGACTTGCACGGGCCGCGGCCCGGAGTCCTTTGACTTCTATCGAATCGACAGGATCCGTTTGAATATCCATGGCAGAAACTTCGCCAATAATACCTGACCGGATTCCAGTTCCATCCACACCAACGACAATGTCACGAACAATTTCATTTGTCAGGCTCTCGACCGTGCGGAGTTCATGGCCAGGAGGATGCCAAGCACGTCGGTACCAGCCGGACCCCATAACAATATTTAGCCCACTGCGGCGAGATACTTCAGCAAGCTTTTGGGGGCTTCTATTTATGCCAATGTTCGTCACATCAACAATCGTGTTGCCACCAGCATGCTTAAAATATGTCACTTCTCGTATTGCATCTTCCATATTATCCAGGATTTGCGCATCCTCATTGTACCACAAGTGACGTAATATATAGGCACGATCAGCTAAGCTGACGGGAAGCCTCCAGCTGCGCAACTCATCCTTGCTTTGGGGTCTTTTAAGACCTTCTATTTCCCAGCCAGCGACATCATCAACCGGTAGAGCCAAATGGATAAAAACATGTTCATGGGGTAGCGTGACGCCAACATCTTCAGGTGCGATAGGCCCCAACACCGTCAATACTTTTCCAGTCAGATCAACACCGGCGGAAGCAGCGTGAACGCCCCCCACAGATGTAAGCATAATGGCGAACAGAATAGTCCTGACAATCACTATGCTAGATCCTATTCCGCTTAGAAGTTTACTCTAAGATCACTGCCATAAGTACGCGGTTCACTCAGCGCCTGAAAAGTTGAGAATATGGGCGGAAAACTTAGATCTTGAAAACGGGTAGCATGTATTTGGTTGGTGATATTGCGCACCCACAAAGCGATATCAACACCATTTTCCATCTCCAAGCTCACTCGGGCATTCAACAGACTTAGAAATCGACATGGCCGGAAGGATTGTTGCCGTTCGTACCAGTTGCTCTGTCCCTTAAATTAACCCGTATGTTACCCACCACAAAAAATGAACATATGGTCATACTATATTGATTCGATTTTTCGTCAATATTTATTAATAATTACTTGATATATAATGAATAATTTAAGTTTCGCTGAAAAAGAAAATACGTGTCTCTACAATACAAATGGGCATTTGGTCATTTTTTTAAAAACGCATCCACATTAAATCAAGCCCCTCTACCGAAACTCTCATAGAGTAATTGCCGGCAATAATCATTTCAGTACGGAAAACAAACAATCATTCTTGTTGTTCGGATCACTCAATGTTTTACGTCCGCCCAGTACTCTATAATTTCCAAATAGCAAAAATCTAACGAGGTGAGTAGAAACAATCCATATTCTCTACTGCCCTCCAGGAATTACATTCATTTTCTACTACAGTTTAAATTATGTCCTGCCGCGCTACGGCACTTTTCGCGACACCTTGGCTTCGCTTTCCTGATACCAACCAGCATCCTGCACCATATACTGAAACTCTATATTGATAGGCGCCTAAAACGACGCAAGCGCTATACATATAAAATGCGGCAAACGATCCCCCCATATTCATTGAGAAGCGCATAATACTCGAGCTCATAAATTTAGCAAAGCATCTCCAGTGGATAAGTGGGGCTCCATATCAGGCACTGCTACTTTGGACATTACCCTTTGGTTGTGCGCAACAAAACTTAGTGTGCATGTTGTAAGCGGCATTATCCTAGACCGAGCTGGGAAAAGCGTGATGGTTACTATGCCAACAATAGACAACTGACAAAATGGGTTGTAAGCATGATCCACACTGAAAAGCGGACGACCGCTGCCCCAAATATAACTCACCAAAATTTTATGACGGAACAGGACATGAATGCCACAATTACTGTCGATGCTAAGCAGATCCACGACACGGCTCTGATCTGGGATTATCATGTCTGCCTACCTCATGTTACCGATGACCGATGGATGTCGGAACTGGCGCGTTATCGCAAAGCGGGGGCCAAAGTCGTCACCATTAATATCGGCGACGCCGCGGTCTCGCTTGAAAAGCAAATCACCATGGCTGCTTTTTTTCGTCGTTGGATCTCGCTCCATAGCGACGAGTACCAACTGGCCCTGACCGTCGCCGAAATTCGCGCGGCCCAGAAATCCGGCAAGCTGGCTATTTGTTTCGACATTGAAGGGGCGCGGTCTATCGGTAACCAGATCAGCCTCGTCAGCTTGTTTTACGACCTTGGCGTGCGCTGGATGTTGATCGCTTATAATCGTGCCAATCTTGTCGGCGCGGGCTGCCATGACGATACCGACACCGGCATAACCGCATTCGGATACGAAGTGCTGGCCGAGATGGACCGGGTTGGGATGATTAAGGATTGTTCGCATACGGGCTATAAAACGGCCAGGGATGTTTTGGAACACAGCACGCTGCCTGTGACTTTTTCCCATTCTAATCCCCGGGCGCTCCGTGATCACCCCCGCAATATTCCTGACGACCTGATAATTGCCTGTGCAAAAACGGGCGGTGTTGTCGGCATCAATGGGGTTGGCATTTTTCTCGGGGATAATGATAACAGCACCGAAGCTTTCGTCCGTCATGTGGATTACGCCGTGTCCTTGATCGGCCCGGATCATGTCGGCATCGGGCTAGATTATGTCTTTGATATCGCTGATCTGGACGCGTCATTGGCGGCCGATCAAAACACCTGGCCGGCTCAGTTCGGGTATCGCCCAGGCATGAAATTCGTTGCCCCCGAACAGCTTCCCGAAATTACCGAAGCATTGCTGCGGCGTGGATACGGCGAAACCGCCATTCGTGGCATTCTGGGTGAAAATTTCTTACGGGTCGCCGCCAAAGTCTGGAAATAGGACCAAAACAGGCCGGAAAACAGGGCTGGACATAGGGTTGAAGGGAGCGGTCGCCGGGTCGACAGCTCCCGCCCTTATAATTATGGTCAATTCCTTGAATTAACCCCCCAAAAAGGGCAAAAATCATTATAATATTTGATGTCATTACAGCTTTTGCCCGCTCGATTGCCTTTATAGGATGACGAGTAGTAATGAGTAAAAGGATCCTCCCGGTAAATGATTGACGAGGCAACGCTGCACGACTGGTTTCGTCGAGAGGTCCTTCCTCTCGAACGGCCGCTC
>JBBCIP010000411.1:0-13598 GCA_037189785.1 Alphaproteobacteria bacterium | reverse complement strand
TGAGTTTTCTTTGTTCATTGTCATTCCGGTCATTTTTCAAAATCAAAACGCATAGCATTCTAATCTAGGCACTTCTATAATACGAATCTTTACTCATAAAAGTAGAAATTCTCAGTATAACAAATCATATATTAGTCTGCTGGATGCAATTCATTGAGAAGCCTTCTCGATATTGCCCCTTAACGATCATTTTGATCGGCCTTTCCTTCCTTACCAAAATTTCCCGCAACAGCTATCAGCCAAAAACATGCGCCTGCCGCAAACCCAGACGCAGCTATTTTAGCAATATACGTTAAGTCCATATACCAGCCAAAGACAGTACGGCGGCCATCGATCACCGTTGGTTGTCCCCCGATACTTGCTTGATCGGGGGATCCTAACAGCAAAAATATTACAGCCCACGGGAATGTGGCAACGGCTGCACCGACAAATGCACAATTGATAAGCGTAGGAGCGCAATAGCGCCTAACTATAAAATAAGTTGGGATGCCAAATAAAATAGCTGCGGGATATGCACCATACATGGCAATCATGGCTATACCCTTCGCAAATTGCTCCCAGTTGAAAACATCATCGGATAAATAAAATATAAAAACCATAAAGAATGCCCCTAAGCCGGGGGCAACGAGAAATGCCAAAATCACGCGCCAAGCTGGGGGATGAATTCTTGTTTGAGGTGTATTGCCCATACTACTAATATAACAACAAGTAGCGTGAATTCTATGACATTTATCACTCTGAGGAAATTGGCGGGCAGGGAGAGATTCGAACTCTCGAAGGGCTTGCACCCTCGCCGGTTTTCAAGACCGGTGCTTTAAACCACTCAGCCACCTGCCCGGCCGAAGGGGTTTAGCATATCCCTGGGCCTGACTCAATCGACTAATGTGAGGTCCTGGTTTTTTATGAAAAGTCTGATTTTACCATGATTTCTGGGGGTTATCCGGCCATTCTGAGCCTATTTTGCAGCCCCCATCAGCGAATCAGGTCCGCCCCCTGCCCCATAAAAAACGCCCCGGGCGCATTCACACGGGGCGTTTATCGTCGGTTGGGCGTCTGGGTTTACTTTACTTTGCCCTGCTTGATTAAGCCATTGAAGCGGGCTTTACCGTTAGGCTTAAAAAAGACCACCCGGTCGATAATCAGCGCCGTGTAATTGCAACCGATCTTATACTTGGTGGTGTTCAAATCGAGACATAGCAAGCCGTTTTGGATAGTCCATGTGCCTTTCAGATTTTTCTCGCTTTCGATAAATCCTTCGACACTGCCATCAGCGCCAAAATACAATAACGACGTGCCGTCATCGCTGCGGATGGAATTTCCGGCGAACAAGCGCTTGATCTCCGCTTCCGACAATGCGGGGAAACTCACGACCGGGGCCATATCCAAAACACCCCAACCGTCCCCGCCCGGATCACCGGAAAAGACTTTATCAAGCAATACATCGAACGATTCCGCACTGCGGCTTTCGGGCCATGGCTCAACGGCCGGTTTTTTATCACCGGCATACACGGCCGTTGCCAAGCCTGCGGATAAAGCAACCGCCGCTGCGCATATAAATTTAGCTCCCTTTTTCATCGTACTCATCCTCGTTTGGTTCGTTATGGAAGTGTTTTCGCAATAGTGTTCAATTGAGCTTTGCTGCGCAGCGCGAGACCGAGTAGCCGAGCCGTTTCATTGCACGCTAGTTCGGCATCATCCACTGTTCCTGAATGCTGCATGAAACCATGGGTCAATGACCCGTAGTTGAGATACGTAACGCTTACACCGTCCTCGTCCAAACGCTTGGCCATGGCGGCGCCTTGGTCACGTAAAATATCAAAGCCTGCGGTTGCTATAATTGTCGGCGGTAAGCCCTTAAGGCTCTCGGTCCGGATCGGCGACGCATAGGGGTGATGGCGTGTCGGCTCATCAGTATAGACTTTATCGAACACGACCCGGGCCAGATGTTTGTCCAAGCCATAGCCTTCACCGAATAGTTGATAAGAGCGGTGGTCGGTGCGCATATCGACGGCTGGATAATACATCAACAAATATTGCGGCAACGGTTGACCGGCATCGCGTTGACGGATTGCTGTCACCAAAGCCATGCCGCCGCCGGCACTGTCACCACCGATCGCCAGTTGTTCGGGATCACCACCGATGGATGCGGCATTTTTCACAAGCCATTCGAACGCCGCCAACGCATCGTCCTGAGCTGCCGGAAATTTATGCTCAGGTGATAGACGATAATTCGCAGACACCACGATCACTTTTGCTTCATTGGCAATCAACCGCACGGCCCGGTCGACGGCTTCGATGCTCGAAAACAGCCAAGCGCCGCCGTGGAAGTACAGCAAAACCGGCAACGGTTCACTGCTGTCGACTTTGGGGTGATAAATGCGGATTTCGATGTCACCACCTGGCCCGGCGATCTTGCGGTCTTCGACCGAGGCCATGTCTTCAGTCACTTTGGTGCGATAGTTCCAGGTCCGGTCAACGGAGGTTCGGATCCACTCCCGACCTTCGGGCGTATCGAGCATTTTCTCCATCTTGTCGCGCATCGCCGCCCCTTCGCTGGTGCGGGAGCGCTGCTCGAAGAAGTATTGGAACTTGGGGTGAAGCTTTTGCCCATCCACGACTTCTTGCGGATTCTTAAGGCGCTCGATGAAGTAGCTATTGGGCTGCTTTAAGGTCTCGAGAAGCTTTAGTTCGGCTTCGGTCGGCTCTGGCGGGGCCGCGATAGCGATTGAGGCCACTGCCAGGGTGGCGCCCATAAGCCATCCAGCTATAAGCCTGGAACTCGGAAATCTCATCAAACTATCCTTTTACGTTAAGGGGAACAGACAGAAGACGGTATTCGATCTCATTTTCCGTACAATTATTCCCAAGCTTGTTGCCGAAAAGCCACAAAATATAATTTTCCATGAAAAGCTGTCCGGGAATTTCACAAAACCGTCGTCGTCCATTTAGAACGGCCTCAAATTCAAGCGCCGTTTTCGCAGGGGTGCCGGTCACGGGGTGCATATATTCGCGCCCACGGTCTGGGGCAACGAAAAAGGGCATACGGGAGTTGAAAGATGAAAACTAAAACGGTTGCGGCAAAGCGATTAGGGCTTAGCCTAATGATGACCACCGCGCTTTTGACTATACCTGGGCAAGCTTTTGCACAGGCTACAAAAGACGAAAAAACTAAAACTGACGGACGAATTGAAGAAATCATCGTTTTTGCTGAAGGATCCCGACTGCCAGCCGATATCAGCACCGTGCCCGGCAGCGTGACACTGATCAGTTTGGAGCAGATCCAAAACCAGGCCGCCATCAGCAGCGACCTTGGCCGTATCCTGGCAAGTTCTGTTCCCGGCATGTCTTTATCGACCAATGATGGTAACAATTTCTCTCAGACCTTGCGCGGACGCAAACCGGCATTCTTTATCGATGGTATCCCACAATCGGCTGAAATGCGGGGCGGCGGACGCGACCTTCGCATCATTCATCCAAACGCTCTACAACGGGTCGAAGTTATCAATGGTGCAACGTCGATCTACGGTCTCGGTGGATCGGGCGGCGTCATCAACTATATCACCAAACGACCAACCGAAGATGGCATCAGCTTCTTCTCAGAAGTCGGCTTGACCAGCGCACTGTCCAAAATCACTGATAAGAGCTTGGAATATTCGGTAGCCCAAGGTATTTCCGGCAAAGTCGATAAAGTCGACTTTGTAGCCAACGTGACCTATCAATCGCGCGGTCTATTTTATGATGCTGATGGCGACGCCATTCCACCGGATCCGACCGGTCAAACCGGTATTGCGGATATGGAAGAATGGAGCTTATTCGCCAAGGTCGGTGTTGAGCTTTCCCCAAATATTCGGTGGGAAGCCATGGCAATGCATTACACCGCACAGGTCGACACCAAATACACTGTCGCCCAAGGCAGCTTTGTAAACGGCATAAAATCCGTGGCCGAGTTAAAGCGCCAAAATAATATCGTCCTTTACGGCGGTTTGATTGCCTTCGACTTTATCGGAGCCGAAGATCCGTCTAGCGATAACACGTTGTTGTCGACATCGCTGATTTTCGACGACGTCATGAACAGCACCGTCAAAGTCCAAGCGTTCTATAAAGAAAGCCAAAACGTATGGCGGCATTTGGACTACATCCCGCTTGTTCCAACGTCGGCCGGTTTTCCACCATCGGGTAGCCAACTTGTCACCGACAACTCGAAAGCCGGGGCACGCATTGACGTTCGCACCGACCTAGACTTTACCGGTGTCAACGGTTTCATTCTGTGGGGTGTCGATCTGACCCAGGATAAAACCCAAGAAACATTGATAGATGGTCGTCTTCGGACATCGCAGCTAAAACAAGATAGCTTATCATTCTTTGCCCAGGCACAAATTGATGCAACCGATTGGTTGCATATTCGCGCCGGACTCCGCTACGATGACTTTAAGCTCGACATTCCAGACTTTCAGTCATTGGATTTCTTTAATCCAAACGTGCTGCATAACGTCGTTGGCGCTAACCTGAAATACAATAGCTTATCCGGAAATTTCGGCGCTGTTGTCGATCTGACCGATGACTTGAATGTGTTCGGCAGCTGGTCGCGTGGTTTCTCGATCGGGAACGTTGTTCGCACGATCAGCGGTTTGCGTCCTTTAACGCCCGGACCGGCCGTAACCTATAACGTCGCCAACCTTGGTTTGTTTATCGAACCGGTTAAAGTTGATAGCTTTGAAGCCGGTATCCGCTATGGCGGTGATTGGTTCAGCGGTAGCTTCACCGCTTTCTACAATAAAAGCGATCTAGGCGCGACGTTTGATCCGATCACCTTGCAAACGGTGCGTGCACCGGAACGTATTTGGGGTATCGAAATCGCTGCCGAAATTCGTCCGGCTGACGGCTGGAAAGTTGGTGGATCGTTCGCTTGGATGGATAGTAAAACCGACGCCAACAATGATGGGACTTTTGAAGGTCCCCTCGACTTCAGCCGTGTACCACCCCCCATTTTAATGAATTATGTGGAATTTAACTTCCTTCAAGACTGGACGACCCGCATTCAAGCCACAACTTTGTTGAATGAAAGCCGGTTCCAAGCGCCATTTGGGTCTTCTCAGCGCGATGTTAAAGGCTATACCGTGTTTGATCTGTTGATCTCAGGCCCCTTGTTGGGTGGCCGTGTCAGCATTGGTATTGAGAACTTGTTCAATAATCAATACTTTCCGCTGGCGACCTATATGAACTGTTCGGACAATATTTTGTTTGACTCGTTCTGTGCCACCGCCGCCCCCGGCGCTCGGGGTAGTCTGAAATATTCAATACAATACTAAAGTCGTAACATCATAAACCTGGCGTGTTCTGTGCAATCACACGCCAGGTTTATTTTATGGGGCCGATCTAAGGGAGGATGAGCTATGTGGGAACAAATGTGGCTGCGGTCGTGGGAGCGGTTATGGGCCTATGAAATTGTTCTCTATCATTCAATTCTTTATGTGGCGCTCGTTATCTTTTTCCTGGGCCTTGCCCGTCATCAAGGTATGCGCGTGAGCCCAATCGTTTTTATTCCAGTCATCCAATTATACGAACTGGCGCGCAAAGCGGATCTTCCCTCCATTGTCGGTATTCTGTTAGTCATTGCTATGATCGCCACCAAAGTGATCGACTTCTTTTATGGTTTTGTTTCAATGGCGCGGGCGGCCGGGTTCCTCGTTATGATCCCGGCTTATTGGTATATATGGCGACGCCTGACAATTGCTTGCGGTGTTTCCAAAGCATTTTACGCGGTCTTTTTCATACCCGTGGTAACGGAAATTGCAGGGTATGCCATACTAGGCTTGCGCTGGCTTTTGACGCCACCATCACCGCAGGACAATCGATAACGACATAAAACAGATCAGTCTTAGGCTTTTTTCAGAAATTCCGTTTTCAACACCAACCCTTTGACCTGTTTGGTATTGCACTCAATTTCCGCGGGGTTACCGGTCAAGCGGATGTTTTTGACCATGGTCCCGCGCTTGATAGTTTCCGAAGTGCCCTTAACTTTGAGATCCTTAATAAGGGTCACAGAATCACCATCCTGTAATACGTTTCCGTTGCTATCCCGTGTTTCATCACTCATAAAATCACCTAACCCATTGAAATCAAATAATCTGGGATGTCTTTTTTCGCACCCCATCCAAGCCCTCGTCAAGCTTTAACCGTCGCTTTCAGTTTTTGTAGTCAATACACAGGGATCCCAGTATATTCCGCGCGGCGCGGCACAGGCCGGGTCTATGGATATAACGAGGAACACGGCGACGACCATGGGTAAAGCTATCGAGATTTTTATAGAACGGGGATTGTTTGCCAGCCGCTGGCTCATGGCGCCTATTTATGTCGGTCTGGCCGGCGCCTTGTTAATTCTACTACACAGTTTTGCCATGGAATTATGGCATCTGGTCACCCATATCACCGAACTGACACAAAACGATGTGATCTTGGGAATCTTATCTTTGATCGATCTGTCTTTGGCCGGGAACTTGCTGCTGATCGTTATTTTTTCCGGCTATGAAAACTTCGTCTCGAAAATGGTCGATCATGAACATGAAGACCAACCCGAATGGAAGGGTAGCGTAGATTTCTCGGCCTTGAAGCTCAAGCTGATTGCGTCGATTGTCGCCATCTCGGGCATTCATCTTTTGAAAGTGTTCATGGAAGTCGACAAGATGGATGAAAAGAACATCATGTGGATGGTTATCATCCATCTTGTATTTGTCGTGTCCGGCGTTCTCCTGGCTCTGATGGATTGGATCGCCATGGGTTCGAAAAAGATGAAAGGCAAAGAAAAATAAACCCGATCACTCTTCCGGTTTTTTTATAAATTCACCGAGTTCGCGCGATCGTTTGGTCGCGCGGAGGACAGTTTCGTGTAATAGCGACTGCAATCCAGTCCTTTCATTGGCCAAAGCACTTAACCCCGCGAATGTCGTGCCGTTCGGACTGGTGACATCTTGCCGCAACTGGCTCGATATCATGTTGCTTGCACTATCACCGCCTTTGCTCAGAATCTGACTTTCCATATAGCGCATGGCGCCAATAGCGGTCGCGTTTGCCAGCTGCAAGGCGACAGCGGGGCTGAGCCCTTGGTCCAAACCAGCCTGATAAAGACACTCGACAAAGTAAAACAGATAAGCGGGACCGCTGCCTGAAATGGCCGTGATGGCATTCATTTGGTCTTCGTTGCCGGGTTCCAGCCACACCACTTGTCCGACACTCTGGATCAATTCGTCACAAACACGTTTATAGGAACTCGTGACATAATCATTTCCGATCATGGCCGACATACCATAGCCAATTGCCGCCGGTGTGTTCGGCATACAGCGAACAATCGGGGCATCTTCAAAGTGCGTCTGCAAGAATGTCAAATTTTTACCGGCTGCGATTGAAAAAAATAGTGTCTTTCCGTTGTAAAAGCATTTCTACTCTGGCGCCACGTCATCCACTTTTTGTGGTTTTACCGCCAACATCACAATCGATGGCACCACAGAAGACTGAAGCAGATCCGGACCGGTCAGGAAATTTTTCGAATTGATCTCCGGAAAATCACGAATATCCTTACCGACATTAGGACTGATTATTTTAATGGCATCCGGATTAATGCCTTGTCTCAGCCAGCCTTTCAGCAGGGCTTTTCCCATTTTTCCGAAACCAACCAGAACAAGCGGCGATTGCGTAGTAATAGTCGAAAATTTTGGAAGCATGCAGATGGCTCCAATTCAATAAGTGTGTCAAATGAATCCACCAAGATCGTCGTGATGAATCTGCTTCCAGAACGCTTGACTGAGAATTGCGTGACGCACCCCATAGCCTTATCCAAAAACAAAAAAGGCCCACATATGTGGGCCTTTTAAAAACTAAAAACAAATATGTCCGTTCAAACTAAACTTAGTCCGGATATTTGATCGAACACCCATAGGGTTTTGTTTCAGCGTCGGTCACTGTGCCGCTCGCTTTCCATTCCGTCAAAGCCGCTAGAATATAGTTCTTGGCGGTTTTCACATCGTCATGTTTGGTTGTCGGTTTATCGTCCATACCACCTTGATACCGTAAAATGCCAGCCTCATCGATCAAATACATATGTGGTGTGGTCTTGGCGGCATACGCCTGACCGACCACGCCGCTTTCATCCAACAGCACAGCGGTCGGCACAGCGTTGCGATCGGCGGTCAATTTATTAGCAGCTTCTGGCGATACATGACCCTGTTTGCCTGGGGCCGATGAAATAACCGTCAGCCACACAGCGCCATCTTCCTTCGCGGCTTTTTGCGACGCTTGCATATTGCCGGTTGCGTAATGTTTGACCACGAACGGACATTGATCATTGGTCCATTCCAAAATCACCGGCTTTCCCTTGAAATCCGACAAACTGTATGTTTTGCCGTCGCTCGCAGCAACGGTGAAAGCCGGAGCCGGGGCACCAGTTTTAGGAGCAGCAACAGCAATCGTCGCCATCATGGCCGTTGCAGCCATAGCCAATCCAATAATACGTTTCATCATGCTCTCCTTTGCAAATAATAATTCGAAGATCTCAAGGTTTCGTAAGGTCTTTTAAGGCATCGATGACCATGCCCTCGGTCAAAATTTGCGGTAATATTTGTGGGGCAGCCGACGGATCCGCCGGATACAACACATAAAGCGGTACGCCACTGCGCCCAAACTGCTGCAGGGCTGCGGTGATGGCCGGATCGCGATTGGTCCAATCCGCTTTTAAATAAGTTACACCGTGCTGTTTCAAGGCATCGGCCACAGCGGGGGAACTCAACGCCATCCGTTCATTGGCAAGACAGGTAATGCACCAGGCCGCGGTAAAGTTCACGAACACCGGTTTGCCGTCTGCTCGTAAGTCAGTAACTCGGTCCGCCGACCATGCCCCCGAAGCGGCTGTCGTGCCCGTTGGGGCCGCCGTAACTGTTTCCGGAACCCGCAGCAAGGCTAAGGCCGCGACTATGGCAACAACCGCCAAAGCTTTTTCAAACAGCGGCAAACGCCCTTCCCGCCCCGCCGCGCGGCCATAGGCCCAGGCCGCAAAGGCAATCAACAACAACCCCGTGAGCGCGGCGGCCACGCCCATCGGCCCGGCCTGCTGCGCCAGCACCCAAACCAACCACGCTGCTGCGCCATACATCGGGAACGCCAGGGCCTGCTTGAACGTATCCATCCACGCCCCCGGCTTCGGCAAGCGCCGATACAACGCCGGGACAAAACCCAGGATCAAAAACGGTGCGGCCAAGCCTAACCCGAGCGCCAAAAAGATCACCACCGCCATCACCGCCGATTGGGTCAAGGCAAAGCCGATGGCACCGGCCATGAATGGCGCCGTGCACGGGGTCGCGACCACGGTCGCCAACACGCCGGTGAAAAACGCTCCCGCATAACCCGATTTAGCGGCTAGGCTTTGGCCGACCCCGCCCAACCGCGAGCCGAGCGAGAACACACCCGATAAACTCAACCCCACCGCAAACAAAACATAGGCCAGGATCAAAACGACCAACGGTGATTGCAGTTGAAACCCCCAGCCGACGGCTTCGCCCCCGGCCCGCACCGCGAGCAACGCCGCCGCCAACACCGCGAAGCTGACCAACACACCGAGTGTAAACACCAACGCCTCGGCCCGGACTTCCCCAGGTTGGCTGGCGGCCTTGTTGGCGATGGCCAAAGCTTTGAGCGACAGGACCGGGAACACACACGGCATCAAATTCAAAATAAGCCCGCCGATAAAGGCGAACAGCACCGCTTGCCACACAGTGATACCGCTGTCCGCCGATGACTCAGCCGCTGCTGAGGGGGCTGCCACACTTTCGACAACCGGATTCAATTCATAAAAGGCCGCGCCGCTGTCATGATCGATCCGCAGCACACCGGAAAAATCTGGAACCGTTTTCGCGAAGCCACGGGTGATGGCGATATCCCCGCCCTCACCCTTTTGGGTAACGGTTTGCGGGGTCGCATTTTCAATGCTGTTTTCGGCGTAGGGAAAGAAAAAGATTTTACGGTCGGATGGCAGCGTCGCAACCGTGAGATCTATGGTTTGCGCCCCCACACGCGCCGTCGACTGACCGCCATAAGCTTGCGGCAAACGCTGTTCAGCCCGGGCGATGACGGCAGCCGCATTTGGGTTGGCCTGGCTGTCTTGCCCCAGCGGCAGCGTTAACGTCAGCTCGGCATCTTCCGGGACGCAGATTTCCTCGCACACCAGCCAATCGGCCCGCGCTTTTAACGGAACGCTGGTGGCGGTGTTATCAGCGGCAATGGTGATATCGACCAACAGCGTGACAGCGCCTTTGTAGCCGAAGTTCACAAGCGGCCCATATGGGATGTGATCGGGGCCCGGCCAGATGATTTCGCTCGCGCTGACCCCCGCCGGTAATTCCCAAGCGATCGAGGTCGCCATGCCGGAATCACCCGGATTGCGCCAATAGGTATGCCAGCCATCGCGCGGCGTCAGGGTCAGGCCGACCCGAAACGTCTGCCCCGGGGCCGCTTGCGCTACGGCGCTGATCAATTCAGCTTTGGTGTATTCTTTTTGAACCGGGTTGGCTTGAGCCTGGCCAACAGCCGCCCAAACCAGCACAAAAAAGCCGAAAATCGTTTTCCACACTGTATTCATATGAGCCGTTTGAGAACAGTTCTTAAAAACTGAGCTAGTCTGTCCGAAAATCGTGCTGATTGCTAGACTTAACGGCTCACAATGCGGTGATTAAACCTGTCACGAAGTTGTTCGACGATCAGAATTGAGGCTATTGAACTCAAGACAGGAATATATTCAACATAAATAAATTCAGACTTCATGTGAAGCGTAAAATAGTAAACCAGAAACGCCACCCCTTGAGAGAGCACGGCAAGAATAATAATGCTACTCTTACTTACTATCTTGACATGGGAATAAATAAGAATGGGCAGCCAGAAAAAGAGAATGCCAAGCGCGGCCTGTATTGATGCACTCAAGGGCAACCAAGCCGCTGAAACACCGTCATAGTCTGACACAAATGATTTAAAAACAAAGTAATAGGCGAACCCAAGCATGTGCCCTACAATCAGGCTGCAAACAATTACAGTCAAACTGTAGGACACAATTCTAAGCATCGCTTGCTCTCATAATTAGATTATCATCTAAACACTATAACATCATAAGATGAATAGCCTAACGGGAAAGCATATAGGGCGGTTATTTTACCAGCGCCGGTCATTGCGGCCGCGATCGTCCCAGCCCCGGTTGGACTTATGATGGGGCGGGTTTTTCCAATGATTTCCGGGCTTCCCGTGCCAGTTTTGCGGCGCTGGGTTATGCCCGTAATGGGCTTGGCGGATCGGCTTTGCAAAACCATAGCGGGGATGCCAGTAACCGACCGTCGTGTTGTACAACGTGCCGTCACGATAGGGCGTGAACACATAGGCTTTTTGTTTCACGATCAACACTCGCTCGGGCCCGCGATGATTGTCGTATCGGCTATGGGCGGCAGCTGGAGACACCGTGCCGAGGCCGATCACGCAGGCCAGCACGGCAGCGGCGGATAACGCGGTCAGTTTTGACTTTAGCATGGTGATGCTCCTTCGTTGGTCGAGACGTATAACCAGTCACGATTTGAGCATAGGAAACAGCGGCTGAGCTGAATTTGAACGGCTCAGTCATGTTCTGTTCATGTTGGCAATCAAAAAACCACCCTTATTGCAGGGATTTCATTTTAAACTATACTACCGTGATCGGGGGCCGCTATCAGGGACAATGCAGCAAAAGGGACATAGTATGATTAAACAGCTTGGAACAACGCTTGTCGGCGCCCTCAGCCTCACCATGCTCGTGGCATGCAATCAAACCGCTGTTAACGAAACCGCTACCGAACCGTCTACAGGCCCCAGAATTGGCTTCATTACAGAACCAAATAAGCCACAGAAAACTGCAGAAACGGGCAATGCCGCCCACACCAGCAGAAATTCATTGGATTGGAGCGGCACCTATCGCGGCGTCCTGCCCTGCGCCGATTGCCCGGGGATCGATATCGTCATCAGCTTGTGGCCCGACAATCGTTATAGCTTCCAGCGCCGCTATAAAAGCAAATCGACCGATATCATAACCACCACCGGGTCCGTCACCTGGAACGCCGACGGCAACAGCATCTCGGTCGCCGACGACGGCACGACGACACAGTTCAAGGTTGCTGAAAATCAATTGATCATGTTGGATCAGACCGGCAATCAAATCACCGGCCCCCTCGCAGACCATTACAAATTGACCAAAGTCGCCGAAGCCACCTTGCGCGAGACCTATTGGAAGCTGACCGAATTGATGGGCAAACCCGTCGCCAAAACCCGTAACGAAGCCCACATGATTTTGAAAGCCAATGAAGACGACAAGTCCGCCTTAACCGGTCGCGTCAACGGATCAAGCGGCTGCAACCGCATGACCGGCGGCTATGAACTGAAAGAGCCGAACCGCATTCACTTCACACAAATGGCCGGAACGATGATGGCCTGCATCGACGGTATGGAGCTTGAACACGAATTCCTCGATGTGCTTGGTAAAGTCGACAGCTACGTTGTGACCGGCACCACCCTCCACCTCAACCGCGCCCGCATGGCACCATTAGCGAAGTTTGAGGCGGTTTATTTGTATTGAGGGGGCTAATATCGGGAGTGAGTGGAATGGACGTGAAGTTAAAGGTGAAACCGAACGAACAAGACCGTCGCGTTGCCTTCAATGTTTGGTCAGAAATTTATAGAGAACTCGTTCCGCCGACCGAGTTCGAAGCTTCTATCATGGATGAAGCACACGATCTTGCAGAGTTCTGTGTGGCCGCAGACGACCGAACCTTCTGCATCTTAGTCGGATCCTTTCTCGAAGACACGCTCAAACGCACCTTCAGTGAATATTGGAGGATAGAGACGAAAAAGGAGTTTGGTCGGTACTTTGGAGGGAATGGGCCGCTATCAACCTTCTCACAGAGGGTTCTCGTAGCGAAAGGTCTGACTTGGTTGACGTCTGAAGAATCATCCGAGCTGGATATGCTTCGGAAAGTTCGGAATGCTTTTGCTCACGATCATCGGATCCATTCATTAATGGACGAGAAAGTGCGCGGACCAGCTGAATCACTGCACAAGTGGGAACAGATTTGGTGCTATCGGAGGGAGTATGCCGAGCCATACAATCTGGCACCTGTAGCTATGCAACTCAGGATGCGCGTTTTCTGTGCTGGCATTTTCATAATCAGCTCATGCCTAGCGCAAGCAAAACTACTTCAAGCTAAATTGCCAAAAGGGTTTCGCCCGAGCAAAAGCTGGGATGCAATGCTCGAATTGGAGCAAGGAATGATCGACGCAGCCATCCGATATTGCTGGCGCTGCCTCGGGTTCGGCTATACAGGCGACGCAATTTATGAGTATCAATCAAAAGGGCCACGGCCATGGGAAAGATTGAAGCAAGACCAGGAGACCGAGGAAGGTGGCTAGTATTGCGCTAACATGGGCACAACTCGCCCGTTGCCGCGATGATCTCTTTCTGGCAAACGACGGATTTCACTCGCAGAAAATGGTGGACACGCTAGTGCCCAAACCCGAGACCCACTGATTAAGAGTCAGCTGCTCTT
>JBBCIP010000410.1:0-19807 GCA_037189785.1 Alphaproteobacteria bacterium | reverse complement strand
TGCCGGTCAGCGAAGGGAAGCAGTCGGTCGGCAGTCTGACGATCAATGCCGGTCGTGTCCACATGGAAGAAGATGCGGTTATCTATATGCCGAGCGGCCAGGTAAGTGTGTTGCTGGATGCGACCGCTCACATCTATTACAACCGTGGCAATGGTATGAACCAGGATAATGAAGATGGTACGCGCTTCATGATGGATCGTGGTGCGACCATCGATCTATCCGGCTGGGACGTCACGTTGGAGATGGGATACCATCAGGTCACCGGGAAGCTTTTCGCGGCTCAGCTGAAAGATGCACCGTTGCAGCGGGACGGTGCGCTTTATCGCAAGGAGATATCCATCGATCGCCGTTACGGCACAAATATCGCTGACTGGGAGAGCTTCGACAATCTGAGTCAAGGTACTTTAGCCCAATTCTTGACCGAGGGCGGCAGCTTTACAATGGACGCTGGCAATGATTTCATCATGAAGTCGGGGTCGGTGATCGACGTATCGGGCGGTGTGACGACCTATAAGGACGGCTATGTCTACACGAGCTTGCTGCGTCGTCTTGATGGCAGCGTGATTGATATCCGGGAAGCTGATCCGGACGAGCTTTATATGGGGCTCGCCAATGAATGGGTCAAATACGATACCAAGTGGAATCGTCAGAAAAGCTATTATATTCCGCTCATGTCTTCGGTTCAGGGTAAATATGAAACCAGCTACCAACATGGCGGAAACGGCGGTGCCATTACGATCCTGACACCTGATGTTCTTTTGCAGGGTACTTTGAAAGGGGCGGCGACAGCGGGCCGTTACCAGCGTGAGAACTTACCAAAAGGCGGTAGTTTTACGCTGAATAATGCTGGTGAGTCGGAAGCTGAATATGTCAGCAACACCGTGTTGATCGCTGCAAAGGAAGAAATCCTGCCGGACTCGTTTGGTCTTTACGACAAACTTTCTGACTTCTTTGGTGATTTCTTTGGTGAGGAATTCGATTCAGAAACCGATGCACCAGGCAGCAAGGGCACGCGCAACGACAATGCCACGCTTACTTCGGCCGATTTCTTCAACCGGTCGACCATGGGCAGCTATAATATCACGCAACGGGGCCGTGTCTATGCGGCAGAAGATGCAAATGAGTTTCCACCCCGTGATGGCTATGCCGTGCAGGTGGAGGATGGTGCCAAACTGAATCTGGCGAACGGCGCATCCTTGACCTTGACGGCCGGCAATCGTATGGAATTTTTGGGCAGTGTCAGGACCGAAGGCGGCAGCATAAATCTTCTTGCGCAGGGGCTGGTGTTCGGTGACAAGGTCGTGTTGGACACCCGTGGCTCATGGTACAGTGATTATGAACTGGACGAACCGGTGGCTCTGGCCAGCATGCCGCGCATCAATGGCGGGAATATCAGCCTACGTGCGGATTCGGGTGAGGGCTATGAGACCCAAGCTCCATTAGATCCGTTCAACTTCATTATGCCCGAAGGTATGGTTATCGATACGTCCGGCGGCGCTTGGGTTGATCGCGGTGGCAAGATCAAAAATGGCAAAGGCGGCAATCTTACAATTATTGCCGGTGTCGAGGATGAGGTTGATCTCGCGGCTCTCAGCAGCGCGCGCGCCTATGGACTTGGTGGGAACGGTTCATTCGTTTTCCAGGGCCGGGGTAATATTCTTATCAGTGACGAAGTCGACGGTGATCCAGCAGAGGACGGTAACAAGGTCTATCATTTCCGACCTGAGTTCTTTGAGAACAGCGGCTTTGGGAACATTGACCTGACGGCTTTTGGTGGCAGCCTTACATTGGCTGATGGTGTTGAGATCAATGCCACTAGCGCCGGTCTGATCCTGGACCAAGCGAGCTTGATGAACAATGTCCCGTCCGTTTTCCATAAACCATCGGGCACAGATATCTATGATATTGCGGACATAGGCTATCTACCGCCGGAACAGCGTCCGTCCAGCAGCCGCAATGGCATGGCCATCAAGTTTACCGGAACGGCCGGATTGCTGATCGGAACCGATAGCGTGCTGGCAACGGAGCCAGGCGGCAGCATTAGCTTTTCTGGTGATATGGATGTCTACGGTACGCTGCAGGCCGCTAGCGGTAATATCTCGCTCTCTGGAGGTAGCAGCCAAGAAAACAGCTTCATCAATGTGCATGAAAGCGCTCGTCTTCTGGCGCCGGGAGCTGTGCGTGTTTTGTCTCGTGGACTTGATAGCAGCGGCCGTGAAATTGTAAACGGAGAGGTTCTGCCAGGCGGCAAGATTACGTTGGATGCGAGTGCGGTGACTATAGCCAGTGGCGTTGTTCTGGATGTTTCAGGTGCCAGTGCCGTATTCGATATGGTTCCGCAGAATGGCGAGTCAACAGTACGAGTGCCAACAACGGTTGCATCTGATGGCGGGACGATTTCTATCGGTGGCCAAAGGCTGGATATCGACAATGCAACCTATCTTGCTCATGCTGGTGGAGTAGGGGCAAGAGGGGGAAGTTTTGCGTTGGATTGGGCCGGTAGTTTTGGTTCAGGACAATCGGGTCCGACAGGCCCCACCCCTGAACAGATAGCTGCTGATCTGGAAATGTATGTGGAGTGGGGCTATATCGTTGATAAAGACTTCAATCCGATTAGCCAGCTCTATGGCACTGATTTTAGTACAATTGCCTGGGAATATTTATACGGTTATCCAATCGATTTTCCACCAGGATTTACGATCAATAGTCGTGAAGATTTGATCACTCCATTTATTGATTATGCTGTTGCAGCCAGGGGGCAACCGCCTATTTTGAGGATCGGCAACAATTTGCCGCCTGCTGAAGGGGGAGGGGCGGTAGTCCTGCCGGAGATCCATCCCGGTCTGCTGGAGCTTTTTGTACCATTTGGATATCGTATGCCGGAGGCGAATACCAATCCGCCGGCCGTTACTAACTTTTCGGCTGAGAAGATTACGAATGGTGGTTTTTCACGGTTAGGGATCAACGCCAGTCCAGGCATTGTTTTCGTGGGAGATGTGACGCTCGGCGGCCGGACCGCCACCGGCGAATATATTCTTGACCGTATTGATCTAGCGACCGGTCTTATCATGGGGCAGGAGGGCGCCGATGTCCGTATCGAAGCGGGTGTTGTGAATCTTGACGCCGCGCAGGGCGTCGGCGGAACAGACCTAGATATTTACAAGTCGGCGCTTAAAAGCTTGGGAGTTGATGCGGGCAATCTGAATACCCGTATCGCCATTCATGGCAATGATTTATTACAAGTGACCTCAAGCTCATTTTATGGTTATTCGGATGCGTTGCTCTCGAGCCAGGGTGATATCCGGCTTGTGGGCACGATGTTCGGAAACGGTATAGGAGCTACGGTTACCGGTGGCATTGCAACGGATGGAAATCTTTCGCTCAAAGCCGATCAGATATACGCTACAACAGCAACCAACTATACCATCACCGTGGGTGATACACTTACGATCCTGCCGCAGGACGAGGGCACGCCGATCAATAGCAGCCCCTATGAAGCAGGGGCGACATTGACTCTGACCGCACCTCGCATCGTGCAGGGTGGCACGATCCGCTCACCGCTTGGCACGATCAACCTCATTGGTATTGATGATGGGAGTGAGGGAGCGAATACCATTACGCTGCTCCCCGGCAGCATAACTTCGGTATCAGCCGAAGGTAAAACTATTCCGTATGGCGTTACCTCTAACGGCGATACCTGGATTGATCCGGTCACAGGTCTTGAAATGACGGCCCTTCCGACCAAGGCGGTCAATCTTACGGCAGCCACGCTGGACTTGCAGGAAGGTGCTGTTCTGGATGTTCAAGGTGGCGGCAATCTCCATGCTTGGGAATTCGTCCCGGGTATCGGCGGTTCGACGGATTGGCTGACCGGTTATCGTGACAGCAATTACAACTGGGTCAACGACAACAGTGAAATTTTTGCAGTCATCCCTGACTTCGACGCCACTATTGCGCCTATTGGTCTCGGCGGCACAGCGGGCGGTCCCGCTATCGGCGAAAAAATCTGGTTATCCGGCGGCAGCGGTCTGCCGGAAGGCTATTACATTCTGTTGCCGGCACGTTATGCCTTGTTGCCGGGCGCTTTCCGCGTCACGGCCAAGCACCATTACGGTAGTTTCGATAACATGACCGCGGGCCAAACCCAAACTCTGACGGATGGATCCTCGATCCAAGCGGGTTATCGCTTTATTCCCGGCACGGATGGTACACCAAAATACAAACCCGGCAACAATCAGGGCTTTCTGGTGATGTCCGGCGACACATTGCGGAAGCGCTCTCTGTACGTCGAAACTCGCGCCAATGACTTTTATTTGTCCGAGGCATTCTTGAAGAAAGCTTTACGCACCAATCGCCCGGTCGGTGAGGTGCCGCGCATTCCGCTTGATGGCGGCAGCGTGGTTCTGGATGCGAGCGATTCGATCAATCTTTATGCAACGCTGAAATCGGCGGCGGCAAAAGGTGGTCGTGGCGGTTTCGCCGATATCAAAGGCCAGAAGATTCTTGTTGCTGGCGCAAACACGGACCTTGGCGCTTATGATGATTATCTTGTTCTTGACAGTGATCGTTTGAATAGCTTCGGTGCGGAAAGCCTGCTGCTGGGCGGTGTCCGTAAGCAGGGCGCGATTAATCTGGAAATCAACGTCGGCGCCACGGATATTGTGATCGATAATGATGGTTCCATACTGTATGGGCCTGAACTGTTGTTTGCCTCGGCCGGCGATATTATGGTCAAGGGCGGCAGTCGTTTGGAAACCCGCGGTCAAATCAGCGGTAGCTCGGGCGACTTACGGATCCAGCCGTCGGTACCGAGTGTGATTGATACGAAGGGCACCGATTGGACTGGCGATGACGTCGTCATCCATCCGGATCTTGATCAGGGAACGGTATTGCGCCTGTCTTCGAGTGAGCAGGTTAATATCTTGCGCAATGTCGCGGCAGTGGACGCGATGGAAGCATTGCTCGCCGATCCGGTGCGTCTCGCGGCTGTCAACAGCCAACGTGAAGCATTTGGCTTGGCGCCCATCACGCGGCGCGGGCAACTGACCATTGCCGATGGGGCATCACTTACAAGCAGTCACTCTTTGGCACTGGATGCCACCAACGATACGGTGCTGGCGCCGGGGGCGACCTTGTCCACCAAACAGATCAGCGCGGCGGCATCTCGGGTCAGTATCGGTAATGTTCCGACAGGGACGACGGGTCTTGTTTTCGCGGGCGGTTCGCTTGGTGCGCTGGCAGCAGCGGAAGACATATTGCTGAAAAGCTATAGCAGCGTGGATTTCCATGGTGCTTCAACCCTCAAGGCGGATGGTGGTCTCACGCTCGACAGTCGTCAGATTCGCGCTATCGGGGGTGATGGCACGATCACGATCGCCGGTGAAACACTGACGCTGACCAACACCAACGGTGGCACGGCAGTTGCTGACACGGGTGGGATCAATTTGCTGCTTGAAGGCGACAATATTTATTTTGAAGGCCAGGACAAATGGATCTCTGGCGTTGGTGCTGTCACCATCAAGGCGCGGGAGCGGGTGATCGGTCGTAATCAGAATACGGTCTACATGCCCGGAACGCTGCTTATCGAAGCGGCCGATGTGACGGCTTCAAGCGGTTCGCAGTTGTTTCTTGACGCGCAAGGTGCAGCCCGTATCGTCAACAACGGCAATACTGAGCTGTCTGAGTTTCAGACACTTGGGGCGACGCTGGGTATAACCGGCGCCAGCATCTTGAGCGAAGGTCGTATCGGTCTGACCGGTGGTACGGTCAATCTACGGGCTCGTACCGGGAACGTGGTTTTGGCCAATGGCTCGGCTATCGATGTAACGAGTAAAATCAGCCAGATTTTCGATGCCCAAGTGGGTGTCGGTGGCGGTACCGTCAACCTGATGGCCGATAGTGGCAATATTGACATGGCTGCGGATGCGGTGATCGACGTATCTGGTACGACGGCCGGGGGTAATGCCGGGGTGCTCAATACGTCGGCCGCGCTGGGTAGCGTTAATCTGCATGGTCAGGTTCTGGGGAAAGCTGAGGAGGGTTATCGCTCTGGCTCGTTCTCGGTCTTGAGCCGCAACATGGCCGATTTTTCTGCTCTGAACGCGCAGCTCGATACGGGTGGTTTCCGTCAAAGCCGGCGCTTCGAGGTCAACGAAGGCGATGTCACCGTATCCGGTACTGTTGAGGTGCAGGAATTCACGATGATTGCCAATGATGGTTCCGTCACTGTGAGCGGTACCGTCCAGACGGTGGATGCGAACGGTGGCCGGATCCAGATTTCTGCAGCTGAAGGCGTGACCTTGGCTTCTGGTGCCAAGTTGATCGCTAAGGCGAAAGAGAATGACAGATCGGGTGGCTCGGTGTTCCTTGAAACTGCCGGCAAAAATGGTGGCCGCATCAATGTTGCCGCCGGTTCGATGATCGACGTGAGCGGAAGCGGCGAGGGCGGACGCATCGTGCGTCTACGCGCACCGCAGTTCGGCGGGAATGACGTGGCGATTGCTCCTGTAGCTGGCACGATCACTGGCGCCCGGTCCGTAATTGCTGAAGGTTTCCGAGTATACGACGACATTGCAATTATCGACCAGGCCGTGATTGACAGAGTAGCGGCAGACGCCACAATCTTCATGACCAACGTTGCGGCCATTCAAGCGCGGCTCGGCAGCGGCGTCACGGTGGCTCCGGGTATCGAGCTCCGCAGCACTGCAGATATGGAGCTTGTGGATGACTGGGATCTCCATAGCCTACGTTTCGGCGCGGATCAGTCGGCTGGTGTGCTCACCTTGCGGGCCAAGGGTGATCTTCTGATTAATGCCAATCTCAGCGATGGCTTTGATGGCTCCACTGCCGAAGCAGCATTGGTTGATGGTAATTCTTGGACCATCAATCTCACCGCCGGGGCCAACACCACCAGCCCGGACTCGCTGGCAGTATTGCCGGTGGGGCAGCTTGCAGGCGGTAAGGGATCCATTGTCATCGGCGGTACACCGGATACGATCGAATATTATAAAGTGGAGATTACCAGTGGCCCGCGGGTTGGGGTCATCGAAGAGCGATTATACCGGAAGAATCCGGATGGAACCTTCGCAAGACTAGAAAACCCCGATCCTCATAGCGGCTTCGTAGAACTCACGCGCGATACGGTAACAGGTCTTTATATGGACCCTGATACCGGCGCCCTGATCCACCCCGATCCGGTCACC
This sequence comes from Alphaproteobacteria bacterium, assembly GCA_037189785.1. Classification (GTDB taxonomy): domain Bacteria; phylum Pseudomonadota; class Alphaproteobacteria; order Sphingomonadales; family Govanellaceae; genus Govanella. The sequence continues at coordinate 12,605 of JBBCIP010000410.1, read as the reverse complement.
GGTGAATATACCGATACTGTGGACTATGGCCGACGTCCGTTGCCAGAAGTCTATGCTACTGGAGGGTATCAACCGCTAAATCAGTTTGGGTTGTATGAGCCCTCTCAACATACCCAATACGGCCAACATCGATCGGCGCAGTGGGACAATTCCACGGGGTATATGGTGCGGACCGGCACCGGCGGCATCAATATCGCCAGTGGTCGCGATATCGTGCTCCAGTATGCGCCATCGGTAATCTATACGGCTGGTCAGTCCGCGCCGGAGGTGGAGCACTTCCAGGCCCCGACACGGTTGCCTCTGGAAGCCTGGAGCAATATCTGGGGTCCGATGACGGGGTATTACCTCGAGGGTGGCGGTGACATTCTGTTGCGGGCCCAGGGTGACGTTATTGGTGGTAGTAGTAATCAACTACCCAACAGTTGGCTGTGGCGCTATGGGCGGGATGACGAAAATACCGGTGATGTCCACACCAACGGCAGCAAGCATCTTGGTCGTGACTATCACCAGACCACTTGGTTTGTTCGTTTCGACAGATATCAGGCTGGGATCGGCGCGCTCGGTGGCGGCAATGTGGAAATCATTGCCGGGGGCAACGTCAATAACGTGACCGTCAATATTCCGGACACCGGGCGCGTGTCGGGTGGGTATGACGGCATTGCCCGCACCTTGCACACAAGTGGCGGTGGTGACTTAACCGTTCGTGCGGGTGGCAATATCGGTACCGGCATCTTCTATGTCGCCAATGGCCAGGCCAATCTGACGGCGGGTGGTGAATTCACCAGCAGCCGCCAATTTCAGGCCATGCGTCAGGTGCTTAATCTGGGTACGATACAACGCGGTTATGATATCTACACGATGCTGTTCACGTCATCGGGGCAGTTTAATCTGCAAAGCGGCGGTGATCTGAACCTTGATATCGTCGCCGATCCGTTGGCTATGAAGCCCGCAATCCAGAACGCCATGGGGGCTGGCGGACGCTATGGCCCTGAAAACTCCCGGTTCTATATGGGGGATAGCCGAGATCGGGAAAATTTCGGGTTCTCGACCATCAGCTATACGCCAGACGCCCGTGTTGATCTGTTCTCGGCCGGGGGTGATGTCAAGATCTGGAACAATTACGATAATGCGCAGCTTATATCCTGGGCCGGATCGTTCCTTGAACCGCTTCATTACTTTGTAACTGGTTCAAGCCCTAACACGTCGATCGGCAACACCATTCCGGCGCTGTGGCCGGCAACGGTCAACGCGATTGCGGCAGCCGGCAATGTCGAGGTCAAGGGCGGTATGATGATGGCCCCGTCACCGACCGGCAACCTGCAACTTCTGGCGCGCGGAGATGTCTTGCTAGGCCAAGGCACGCGTGTCGATGATCCTTACGCCTGGATGAACCAGGATGCCCAGAACTATTTCGCTACATTTGGCGGCATTTACATGAGCCAAGCGTTGCTGGATCTGATGCCTAACCCGACGAATATCGGTCAACACTATGGAGAATCCGTGCCGCTCAACCCACTTTATGTGGCGGGCTGGCGTCCGGGTAATACCAATCGGTTGGATCAGCCATGGAACAGCGAATATGTACCGGATCTTCATGCCGGTGACACTGTTCCTGTTCGGATCTATGCGGCCGAAGGCGATGTCGTGACAACGGCTGCCATCAATATGCCCAAGGCGATCAAAGTGCAGGCCGGACGGCATATCTACTTCCCGGACTACACAATTCAACATAACCACACCAACGACATGTCGCTGGTACGGGCGGGTGACGGTCTTTATTTCGCTGGTGGTAAAATTCAAATCTATGGTCCCGGTCGTCTTGAAATCGAAACTGGTCGAGACTTCTGGATCCCAAGCAACGGCAACGGCATCACCAGTAATAGCATTGCTTTCACAGGCGGAGAACTGTGGAAACCCAATGAAAATGCAGCCGATATCGCCATTAGCACAGGTTACAATCAGCGTCCGGATTATGAAGCTTTTGAAAACGCTTATCTCAATCCTGAGATGATCGCGGAAATTGCCGATTATCTGCTGGCAGATGCCGGTGATGGCCGTGAATTGCCTGTCTACTTGTTTGACCGTATGTATGCACGTGGTAACGGTGCTGTTTCGGAATTCGTATCACCAGAACTTGCTGCTGGTTTTGTGAACTATGTCCGTAGCCTTCAGGGTCTGCCGCCGTTGGAGATTGCGTCAGATCAGACCGCTTATCTTGGGGCTGCGTGGACGTATTGGCTGGCGTTGCCGATCAGCCAGAAAACGCCTTATGATGATTTGGTTCCAAGACAACCAACACAAGCCAATGCCCGCCCGGAATTCTTCCTGCCGGAACGTCGCGAAGGTTTAGTCAACTATGTCCGCCGTTTGCAGGGGCTTGATGTCCTGGAAACGCAGACAGAGCAACTCGCTTACATGGATGAGGCGTTGGCGTACTGGAGCGGGGTTGAAGCTGATTACAAAACACCGTTCTATCGCAACGTACTGTTTATGGAACTGCGGACGACGGGGCGTGAAGCGAACGATCCGGACAGTGATCGTAACAATACCACTTTCCGCGGGTATAATGCGATTGCCACACTGTTCCCTGGTGCAGAGAAGCGTCTCAATGAAGACCGTACCGAAGGAGAATCTCTCTGGGCGGGCGACTTTGAAACTTTTGCCAGCCGTGTGTTGTCCAACGGCGGTGGGAAGATTGAGTTCGTCATTCCCGGTGGTGCTTTCAAATTGGCGAATGTCGCGGCAGCACCGGGTGATGTCGGGCAGCCTGTACCCGATTGGTCGGGGGCAATGGGCCGTGGCGATGCCTTGCGGGCCGGGATCGTCAGTCAGGACGGTGGTGAAGTCAATATTTTCACAGGTCAGAGTGTGACAGTGAATGAATCACGCATCCTGACCACCAAGGGCGGCAACGTGATGATCTGGTCCTCCTATGGCGACATTGCTGCCGGCAAGGGTGCTAAGACTTCGATTAGCCCGCAGTTCTATGATTACAGTCTGACGCTTCTAGCGCATATGAACCGCGTTCCAGCCGGTCTACCGACGGGTGCAGGGATCGGTACCCTCGCGTCGCAACCTGGTGTTCCGCCAGCAGACGTGGATTTGGTTGCTCCGAACGGCATCGTTGATGCCGGGGATGCGGGTCTTCGTGTCAGCGGTAACTTCAACGTGTTTGCAGTGCAAATCCTCGGTACCGACAATATCGAGGTGCAGGGTGTCAGCACGGGGCTGCCCGTTCCGCCAGCCGCGCCGCCAACATCACTGAATGTTGATGATGCGGCAGCCAAAGGATCGCGGGTTCTTGGTGCCTTGAAGGACTCATTGGAAGATGTAAAGAAAAATGCCGCTATCAAGGCCCCTTCGATTATTGAAGTTAAAGTTCTCGGCTATGGCGAAGAATGCGCCAAAGATCGGGAAGAGTGCTTGCCTTCGGACGCCAGGCAGTAGCCGGTTTGCAGGCAACACCGGCGTGGAAGTGAAGGGTCCCTCCCACACTTTCACGTCGGACCATTAATCATCAAGTTACATTGGGTATTAAAATGACTGACGCACAAGACAAAGTTTTGGAAAATAAACAGGATGATGGGGGGCAAGCGCCTCACATTGGTAATTTACCGCTCTTTTACAAAAAGCCGGTTCCTTTGAATTTAAACAGTCATGCTCAGTCGGGCCTCAGCCAGCAGATTAGCCATAATTTTGCGGCAAACACCAATGCCGTCATGCTGGCGGGCGGCGAATTCATGCAAGCGGCACGCTATTATCCGATAGCATTTTCAGAGGCAGGGTCCGCGGTTCCCTTTGCTATTGTTGGCCTTAAAAACGACGAAAACCTTTTTGTTGACGGCCATGGCGTTTGGGATCAGGAAAGCTATATCCCCGCTTATGTCCGGCGCTATCCATATATATTTTTGTCGGATTCTCAGTCTGATAAGTTCATTCTTTGTGTAGATGAATTGGCCGATAATTTTGAAGAAAAAAGTAAGGCGCCTTTCTTCAGCGATGGGAAGCCGAGCGATTATATAAAAGACGCAATGAAGTTTTGCGAGATTTTCCAAGCCCAGTATGCAAACACACTGGAGTTCGGTGCATGGCTTGATAAAAGTGGAATTTTGGAAGATCGCGTCGCTCGGGCGGAGCTTGAGGATGGTCAGTTTTATACCCTGCGGGGTTTTCGGTTGGTCAATCCAGACAAGATGAAGGCGCTGACAGACGAACAGGTTCTCTTTCTCCATAAACGTGGATGGCTGGCGCTGCTGATATTACATCTTCAGTCAATTGAGAATTGGGGAAAATTGACGAAAATGGCGAGCAAGCGTTCTGCCGATAGCGCGGCGTCCGCTAACCGGAATTCATAGAATTTGTCAAACGACGATAGGAGAAGTGCTGTGAATGAGTATAGCGCTTTTGGTCGATGGAACATCGCTAGCCTCAAAGGCTCGTCTGTCATTATAGTGAATGAGGACTCTGCATTTAATGATGCTGTTCAAAAGGAGTTTGATAGTGATCATATTTTTTGCAGAAAGCTCACGGATATAAAGACGGCCCTAACGTGGGTACGTAGACAACGCCCTGATTTGATTATTATCGATTGGTGTTTGAAAAAAAACGAGGCGATGACGCTCCTAAGTCGTTTGAAGAAGCATATGGATACGCGGAATATAACAATTATGATGATTGTTCCGCCAAATAGTGAGAACACAGTCATCGATATCTTACAGATCGGTGTCGATGGCTGTGTCATGCGACCATTTTCCGTTGCCGAATTTATGGCAAGAACACGAGCCATAATACGGCGTAATGTGAAATTTTCCTATGAACCGGTTTTGGATTTTGGAGAATTAAAAATTGAAGTAGAGACTCGAAGAGTCGTGCTGCAGGGGAAAAATATTGATTTATCCCCTACCGAATTTCGCTTACTAAAAATGTTTGTGACGTATAAAAATCAAGTTTTCTCCCGTAGCCAGCTTATGTCTCAACTGCGGATTGTCGATTCAAATATTGGCGAACGCACGATCGATGTGCATATTTTGAGGTTGAGAAAGGCGTTTGCAAATGTTCAGCCGCACTATGCTGGTTTGATAAAAACAGTGAGAGGAAGCGGTTATAAGTTTGTAACCGACGTAGATATCTAAATTTTCATAAAATCAGGCTGCCTGAAAACGAATTTCAACTCTTGTACCAAAACCTTTTAGAGGTGTTGAGATAAAGATCTCAGCGTCATGGTCAAGTGCGATCTCTCGGGCAATGGTTAAGCCTAGGCCACTTCCTTCTTGGGTAGTTCCGGTGATTCTGTAGAAGCGCTGAAATATTAATGCTCTCTCGGATTCAGGTATTCCTGGGCCGCTATCCTCAACATATATTTGAGAGAGTATTGAGTTTCCAGAACACCCAACAATAATACGACCATTTTCGGGAGTATACTGAATGGCATTAAAAACGATATTATCCAATAATTCACAGATTAGAAATTTGCTGCCTAAGATATAGGCTGGAGACAATTTAAAACTAATATCGATATTCTTTTGATCCGCTAAACGTAGCCAGTTGTTTATACCATCTTGAGCAATCTCCATAAGATCCATCTTTTTAAAAGGTTGGGCATGAAAGGCGCTGTGCTCCGCTCTGGCCAATGAGAGCATTTGATTGGCTAGGCGCGCTGCGCGGCCAGCCGTGGTTTGCATCAGTGTGATAGATTTTTGCAGCTCAGGAGATTGAGTATATTTTTGAGCAACAGCAAGCTGTGTGATTAGCCCCGCTAAAGGGGTTCGCAATTGGTGGGCGACATCGGCCAGGAATACTTGTTGAGTTTTTGCTGCTTTTTCGATTCGTTCCAGCAGCTCATTTATTGCAGAAACCAGCGGGGCCACTTCTACCGGCTCATTGTCTTGTCTCAAGGGGGCGAGATCACGCAGCGACCGTTGCTGTATTTCTGCTCTCAAGCGGTTAAGGGGAGCGAGGCCCAAACCAATAGCGATCCAAATTGATGCGGTAATTATAATAATAAGAGCGCCTCCCCAACTCACAAGCGTAAGCATTATTGTTCGTTGACCGCTGGTGCGTTTGTTTTTAGTTTCGGCGACCGTCACAATGATTAATTCATTTGATGGTCGGGTCGGGAGTGATACCAAGCGAACCGGCAAGCCACCATAGTCACCATCATAAAAAACAGGTTTATCAATGTTATGAGGTATTGGGGCGTAGGGAAGGCCTCTGTCGCCTGCTAACCATATGCCGTTGCGACTATGGATGGCGAAAAAAATTTGATCGTATCGATCTGATGATCGAAGACCGACCTCCATTTGAATTGGGATGTCTAGAACCAATCCGTATCTAGAATCTTGTTGGCGTAATGCTAATTGCCAAGCCATATTTGCGAGCGCAAGATCATAGGCATTACGAGCGGGGAGCCATGATAACCAATATACAGCGTATCCACCGATCATACTCAGCAAAATTAAGGGGATGACCAGCCACTTTAGCAGGCGAACGCGAATGCTTGCATTATTTCTCACCATCAGCTTGACTTTCGATCATGTATCCAAAACCGTGGATGGTTCGGATTTGAATGGCTTGATCAAGTTTATGTCTCAACCGTGATATGTACACTTCCACAGCATTCTGGCTAACTTCATTACCTGCTCCCTGTATTGCTCCAACAATATTTTGTTTGCTGACAACTTTATCGACGTTCTTGAGTAACTGTTCCAAGACAACCCACTCTCGTGTAGAAAGATCCAACGGGGTGCCCGCCAACCAGGCGCGCTGTGCGTTGAGATCCATAGTTAATCCTTGGAAGTTCAGAACATTTGTTTGCCCTTGGCTTCTTCTCAGCAGCGCACGAATACGACCCAAAAGTTCGGCGACGATGAACGGTTTGACCACGTAGTCGTCTGTACCAAGATCGAACCCTAGCACGCGATCCGCAGCTCCATCTCGTGCGGTTAACAGCAGCACAGGAATAGAAATATTATTATCCCGAATTCTTTTCAGAAGCTCAAATCCATCTATGTCTGGTAGACCAATGTCGAGCACCAAAAGACTAAACAGGTCGTTGTGTAAGGCAGTGAAAGCGGCCTCGCCTGTCGTGAACGCTTTAACCAGAAAACCTTCATTTTCTAGTACGTTTGTTAATCCATCCACCAACACTAAATCATCTTCAACCAAAAGAATATGTGGGACCACTGATTAACCTTTTGTATATAAATATCTTTTTTGTCGCAGTATGCCTGAACGGAGTTTTTTCTGCCAGCTTTTTAAACTGTCTTCCCCAACTATTGAGTGCGTTTAAACATACCAGTCGTGTTGAATTTGGCGGCCTTTGAGGGCTCATGTTATCTGTCGGCACATCATTTTTCTGACATGCGCCCATCAAGATCTCGGTCAAGACCTGGGCGTAGAGTTTTGCATTACAATCTAAGTGATGTCAGGAAGGCGGATATGGTGTCTTCACAAATGCTCACCTTTAGATCGTATACGTCGTTCCTGTTCCCTAACCCGGGCCGACCCGCCGTGGACCGCTTTTGATCGGCGGAGTTTGCACAAAAGTCCATCTCATCCTGCTATTCCCTATTATTGGTAGGCTTTTTTAAATTCTTCACGTGTCGGCTTTGACGGTATGTCTGCCGTTCCAACTCTTTCGTCACATGGAATTATGTATTTGCTGTGACAGCAATCTTGCGCAAAAATTTTCCAGTTAATCCAGGCGTCCGCTACGCCTTAGAGTGGCGCTGTCGTCAGTCGTTGGTCTTTCAGCCGTGCCGCGTTTAATATGAAACAGAGACCGTTCATAGATGATCGGAAGACGAAGATAAATTATGGGCGCTGACTGTGGGGTGGGTTCTGTAACAAGAGACGCAAAATAAATTTCTGTATCGTGGGAGAAAATTGAGGACGAATAAATCTAAATGACCCCGCGTTAACCCCCAGGTTAGGGCAAAATTTCAGTACGGAGATTTTTTAAAGTATTGAAGAAATTGGCGCGCCCGGAAAGATTCGAACTTCCGACCCCCAGATTCGTAGTCTGGTGCTCTATCCAGCTGAGCTACGGGCGCCCTTTAGACATGACAGTCTAAGACATGGCTCCGGTGCGTTAAAGTACCGCCCCGGCGCAGTGGTCGGACCCTAATGTCTTGAGATCGAAATGGCAAGGTCTGATAATGCCCCGGGCAGATTTTTTTGTCCGCTCCGGGTTTTAGGGGGATTTAAGCAGGTCCGGCTTGCGAAAGCGGCTTGTCCAAGGCCCCGGCCTTCGCCTAAAGTCAGGCCATGACGGAAGGACGGAGCGGTATGACCACAGCTAGATTTTCTGATGATTTTCCAAGGCTCTATGCCATGGGGGCCAGCGTTGTAGCCAGCCTTGCCTTGGGGCTTCTGACGGCGGCCTGTGGGGGCGGTGGGGATTGGCCGAAGCTGTCCAGTGTCTCGCGCCCGGCAGCGGCCGGAGCAGTGGCCGACACTCAAAATACCGACCTTCAGGGCCCAATTTCTCAAGCGGATTTAACCAGTGTCGCGGCGCCCGAGCCGCTTGAGCCGGCATCCCAAATCTCGGTTCAAGAGCGTCTTCCACAGCTCGAGGCGGCGTTTACCGCCAAAGAACAAGCCGCCGATGAGGCTTATCGCGTCTATACCGGGTCATTGGATCGCTTTTTGACGGTGCGCGCCGACGGCGATGATTTGGTGTCGTGGTGGAGCGCGGCGCAATCGGCTCTCAGTCGTCTCAGCATGGCGGTTGATGAGCTTCGTGTGGCCCGCGAAGATATCGCCAGCGACGCCTTGGCGATCACCAGCAAAAGTCTGCATACCGATAGCGGCCTGCCCGCGAATTTATTGGCCTTAGGCCAGTTGGTTGAACGGTCGGCAGCCGGCTATAGCCGCTATCGAACCGCTTTGGCGGCCGAAGGCAACCGCTTGGCAACGCTGACGCCGGGTGCGTTTGGATCACCGGGGCCGTCGTCGATCGGTGATGCCGGGCGCACGCCGTTCGCAACCATCAGCTTCACCACGCAACAACCTTTGTTCAGCGCGACACTCAGAAATGCGGTGCTGGAATTACAGAAAACCGTGCCCGATGTCGCGTTTGATTTACAAGCGGATGGCCCCACTGGGTCAACAGCGGCCCAACAGGCGGCGTTGCGGCGGGTGATGGCTGAGCTCAGGGGTTATAATGTTGCCCCGCATGCCATCAGCATCGCCCTGAAGGACGAGAAAAGCGCGGCAGCCGGGCCGTTGGCGGTGCGTATTTATCTTAAAAAGACATCTCTATAGCTGCGCAACGGACCGATTGTTTCGGCTGCCAACACGGCCCGGGTGACGGCCCGGGCAACGCAATCGGCCGCTATGGCCCCCAGTTTTGTCAGGCTCAATGCTGTGGGTTCCACCAGCGGGCGGTAGCCCGTCGCCAGGGCAAACAAACTGTCGCCGTCAAACGGTGTGTGAATGGGGCGAATCGCCCGCGCCAAGCCGTCTTGGGCCATAATGGCGAGCCGCTGTGCCTGCGCTTTGTCCAAGCGCGCATCGGTGGCGATTACCCCGATCGTGGTATTGGTGGCCAGGATCGGCATTTTGGGCAAGTCGACCGCCATGGTGACAGGCTGTGCCGATCGCCTGATTGGACCGAATTCGCCGTTCTGCTCGAAAATCTGAGCAAATGGGACTCCGTCCGCCGTCACCACCGCGCCGAAACTGTTGACAGCGATCAGCGCGGCCACGGTTGTGCCGTCGTCCAAAACCGCCGATGCCGATCCGATCCCACCTTTTAAGCCGCCGGCGACTGCGCCATAGCCGGCGCCGACATTGCCGTCCGTAAAGGGCGCGTCCAGTGCGTCCAAGGCCGCGATCCCGAGCGCCCGATAGGGTGGGGTTAAGCCCCAGTTTTTGTCGCCACCATTGTTCAGGTCATAAAGAATGGCGCTCGGCACGACCGGGACCGGGCGCGGCGACAACGGCAGGCCGATCCCGCGGTCGGACAATACCGCGGCAACACCCCCGGCAGCGTCAAGGCCAAAGGCGGAGCCGCCGCTCAACACCACAGCATGAAAATCATCGACCAAGCAGGTTGGATCAAGGGCGTCGGTTTCACGGGTACCGGGGCCGCCGCCACGGACATCGACGGCCATAACCGCCGGGACATCGGGTACAATGACGGTCACACCGGTGCGGACGATAGGATCATGGGCCTGCCCCACGCGTAGGCCCGGCACGTCCAAAATGTTGTTTTTTATACCGGGTTTGGCCATATCATGATCCTAATTGCAGGGTATAAAGCGAGCGGTCAGGGTAGAAAGCCTTATATCCCTCGTCAATTGGGTGTGGCGTCAATTGTACTTGGCGTCAATTGGAGTTGGGCGTCAAAGAAACAAAGTAAAGGACCGAAGACGATGCGGGTTCAGGGACAGTCGCGGTTTGGATGGGTTTGCGCCGTCGCGGTGATGGCGATGACACCGTTTGCGGTGGCCGCACAAGCTACGACTGAGCCTCGCCAACAGCAGGCAATAACAAAACATATCGTCGTGGCCGCTCATCGGGACGCGGCCGACGCCGGGCGCGCCATATTGCGCAAAGGCGGCAGCGCGGTTGATGCCGCCATTGCCGTGCAATTGGTGTTGTCATTGGTCGAACCGCAATCATCCGGGATCGGTGGCGGTGCGTTTATGATGGTCAGCGTCCCCGGTGCGGACGGCCAGCGCAGCATTACCAGCTATGATGGTCGGGAAACGGCCCCGAACGGGGTCAAACCGACGTTGTTTGCTCATCTTCCGCGCAGTCGCGATGGCTTTTTGGATGCGGTGGCCGGGGGCCATTCCGTCGGCACGCCGGGCGTTTTGGCGATGCTGGCGGAAGCCCATAAGATCCATGGCAAATTACCGTGGCGCGATCTTTTTGACGATGCGATCCGGCTCAGCGAGCAGGGTTTTATAATTTCGCCTCGGCTACAGTATTTGGCCGAAACGGATCCGCTGCTGCGTAAATTCCCCGCGGCGCGCGATTATCTGTTCACGGCGGATGGCAAAGCGAAGGCGGCCGGTACGCGGCTCAAAAATCCCGAATACGCGGCCGTTCTAAAGACCGTGCGGGATCATGGTGTACGCGCCTTTTACGAAGGACCATTGGCGCAAGCCATGGCCGATGCCGTGCAGACATCCGCGATCAATCCGGGGGCGCTGAGTGTTGATGATTTGGCGTCTTACAGCGTGCGAGAACGGGCCGCCATTTGCGGACCTTATCGCGTCTACACGGTGTGTAGCATGGCGCCGCCGTCGTCCGGGGGGACCACGGTCCTTGGGATTTTAGGAGTCTTGGAAAATTTCGATCTTGCCAATCTTGATCCGAATGGGGCCGAAGCAGCCCATCTTTTCGCCGAAGCCAGTCGTCTTGCTTATGCGGACCGCGATCTTTATGTGGGGGATCCTGACTTTGTGACCGTTCCAACCGATGGCTTGATCGCCCCCGCTTATTTGCAAAAACGGGCGGCCCTGATCGACGCCACGCGCAGCATGGGGGTCGCCAAGCCAGGGCATCCGGAAGGGGCCGGGGATTTGGCCATGGGCTTCACGCCCGATCTGCCGTCGACCAGTCATTTCGTTGTCTTGGATGATGACGGTCTCGCGATCAGTATGACGACGACTGTGGAAAGTGCGTTCGGCAGCCGGCTTTTGGTCAATGGTTATTTCTTGAATAATCAGATGACGGATTTTGCCTTTCAGCCGGAAGTCGACGGCAAAGCGGTCGCCAACAGCGTGGCTCCGGGCAAGCGTCCGCGATCGTCGATGGCACCGGCTTTTGTGTTTGATCAGGCGGGCGCGCTCCGGATGGCCATCGGTTCGCCTGGCGGTCCGGCTATTATTGATTTTGTGGCGCGGGCGATCACCGGGTTCATTGATTGGAAGCTTGATGCGCAACGCGCGGTGGAGCTGCCGCACGTCCTCAACAGCAATGGCCCGACAACGTTAGAAGACGGAACGGCAGTTGCGGCCCAAGCCGATGCTTTGCGCGCCATGGGTCATCAGGTAACGGTACGTCGCATCGCGAGCGGCCTAAATGGTTTTGTGATCGTGGGCGATGGACTTGATCGGCACATAGTCGGCGGCGCTGATCCACGGCGCGAAGGTGTGGCCACAGGCGACTAAGATCCAAGTTTGTAAAATGGACCATATAAAAAACAAAAGGCGATTAACAGTCTGTGTTAATCGCCTTCGTCATTGAGGACGGGTACAGCGTTAGGTCATAGACGCTGAGGCTTGTTTTCCAAAGACATCCGCAATCATGCCACGAGCGATTTCACGTTCACCCATGATGACCGTGGTTGCCCCGTTCTTGCGCAGATGCTCGACTTCAGCATCGGCATGGGCGCGGGCGACGATATGGAGGTTCGGGTTGGCGGCCCGGGCTTGCGCGACGATCTGACCGGCTTCGAATGCTTGGGGGATCGCAACAAATAAACACCGAGCCGCTTCCAAATTGGCCGCTTTGATAATATCCCGACCGGCGGCATTGCCTTGAATCGTTTCAATCCCTTCGGTCCTAAGCGGTTCCAGGGATTGGCGGCTGTCTTCGATCACCAACAGCGGCTGATGTTCCTTTTTCAAGGCATCGACAACCAGTTGTCC
>JBBCIP010000409.1:0-15746 GCA_037189785.1 Alphaproteobacteria bacterium | reverse complement strand
TGTGATGCCGGGCTATACCCGGACCGAGCGGCTCGACAAATTGGTCAAGACCGATCCGAAGTTCAGCAATGTGATTACGGACATTCCCCTGGGACGGATCGGCGAGCCCGAGGAGTTCGCGGCCATGGTGGCGTTCCTGACCAGTGATCGGGCGTCTTATATCTCGGGGGTGTCGGTTCAGGTCGACGGCGGTTGGACCAAATCCCTGTTTTAGATTGTTAAAAAAGCCCGTGCTGTGGTCGACAGTGGTTGGACCGTTCATCGTTTTGATCGGTTACATGACCGAAGTCGGTCGGTTGTGATATTCGGTCAAATATTTTACTGAATTACCTTCAGTGGTGTCACCACTCAACAAACATTCTGTGCATTTAGTGCACACTAGGTATCGGCTTTGTTGGTGCATTTTGGTGTTGATAGTATTTTCCTTCATGGTGAGATCATTGCGATCAAAATAAATGTCGACGAAGGGAAGACTGTCATGTCAGAGACCGAAAATATACTTCTTGCCAAAGAGAAAATCGCTGATGTCTTGAAGCGTTATTGCCGTGCGATGGATCGTATAGATGTGGACCTTGGATACACAGTTTGGCACGAAGATGGTCTGGCGGATTACGGATCTTTTTATGTTGGCACGGGCCGGGGATTTATTGACTGGGTATGCAAATATCACAGTACTTTGGAGGCACAGTCTCATCAACTTGCCAATATGCTGATCAATATAGACGGAGACTGTGCCGTTAGTGAAACTTATGTCACCGTCACGCTAATCGGCAGAAAAAACGAAAAGCAGTATGTAATTACCGGATGTGGGCGATATTTGGATGAATGGTCATGCCGAGCCGGTCTCTGGGCTATTGATCGGCGCAAATTTATATACGACTTTGAATATGTGCGTGATGCGCAGATGACCCTGGGCTGGGGTCGACGTGACTCCGCTGACCCTTCTTATCCATTACTAGGGGTGCTTGGCTCAGCATAGCATTTTTAAATTTTAGTTTTCTGTGGTGCCGCGTCGCATAGGTTTGGCGCATGTCGATGGTATATAAGGGTCGATGTAATATAAGGATAGAGCAATGGATAGCCGATTTAAGAAAGCGAATGGTGTGTTGCGGTCGACTGTGGTCGTGCCGTTGATCGTTTTGATCGGCTGTGCGACGGCTGAGACTCAAGCCCCTAAGGCTGAGGTCCCGCTGACAACGCTCCAGGCGAACGCACCACAAGTGACTGTGCCCCAGGCGACCACCTCGCCGCAGACTTATCCCGAAACCGATACTCGCTATTGGCAGCAATCGGCCATCGATGCCATCCGCGCGCGGGCGGCGGCTCACCCCAATCCGGCACCGGCTAAGAATGTTATTCTGTTTATCGGCGATGGCATGGGTTTGTCGACGGTGACGGCGGCGCGGATATATGACGGTCAATCGAAGGGCCGCAAGGGCGAGGAACACTTTCTGCCTTACGAAAAGTTCCCGCATACTGCGTTTATCAAAACTTATAACACCAATGCCCAGGTTCCGGATTCCGCAGGCACGGCGACGGCGCTCCATAGCGGTGTGAAAACCCGCGCCGGAATGATCGGCATGAATGCCAACGCGGTGTTGGAGCAATGCGACAATGTCGCGGCCAATGCCGTGCCGACCATGGGGCAGGTCGCCAAAGCCCGCGGCAAGGCGGTCGGTGTGGTGACGACAACGACATTGACCCATGCCACACCGGCCACGGTCTATGCCAATGCCCCAACCCGCAAATGGGAAAATGATTCCCTGATGTCGGCGGAGGCCCGGGCCGCGGGTTGTCAGGATCTGGCGCGACAGTTCGTCTCGGACGATCCGGTGGTCACGGTGGCGTTTGCGGGTGGCCGTGTTCATTTTCTGGGTCAGGACAAGGGCGGGGCCCGGCTTGATCCGGGTGCCGATTTGATCGCTGAATGGCAAGCCCGCACCAAGGGTCGTGTGATCTCGACCCGTGACCAGTTGAACGCGCTTCAGCCGCAAGCGAACGGTTATGTCCTCGGCTTGTTCGCGCCGTCGCACATGAGCTATCAACTCCATAAAACAAAAACCCCGACCGCCGCACAAAAATCGGTGCAGGATTCTGAGATCAACCGGTTGTTGGCGCAAACCGGCAAAGCCGAGCCAAGTGCCGACCCGATGAGGGAGCCGAGCCTGGCCGAGATGACGGCGGCGGCGATCAAGCTGTTGGCGCAGCATGACGGCGGCTATTACCTGATGGTCGAAGGCGGTCGCATCGATCATGGTCATCACGAAGGCACCGCCGCCCTGGCCCTCTCTGAGGCGCAAGAGATGGCGCGTGCGGTCGAGACGGCGTTGTCCCTGGTTGATCTCAAGGACACCACCATCATCGTCACCGCCGATCATAGCCATCCGTTTACCATGGCCGGGGTCCCGAAGCGCGGCAATCCGATCCTCGGCACGGTTCATGCCTATAGTAGCCATGGCGACGCTCATGGCGATGAGGCGCCGAGTTTGGCAACCGACGGCAAGCCCTATACCACGCTTGGCTATTGGACCGGGCCTGGGGCGCTCAAAGGCGAGCGCCCGGATCTATCCGCGACCGACACCACTGCCGCCGACTACCGTCAACAATCCGTGGTCCCAACCGGGATCAATTACAAAGGCACCGACGTCTTGATCGGCAGCCATGGCGGTGAAGACGTGCCGCTCTATGCCGTCGGCCCGCGCGCTTATATGTTCGGCGGCGTGCTCGAACAGCATGTCGTGTTCCATCTCATGAAATATGCTTTCGGATGGACCGAAGATAGGTCTGCGCAGTGATAGGAAACAAATACCGCTACTAGGCGTCAATGCGTTTGCGGCATCGTGGCAGCAGGACGGCCAGGATAGCCGTTGTAGAATGGGTGTAGGCAGTCGATAAAGATGCTATCGGCCACAGCAAAGGCTAAATATGCACAGGCGATTTTAAACAGCATCAACGCTTTGTCTCAGTCATGCAAAATCCACCTAATAATAGTTCAAAAATTGCCTTTTGCCACTGCTAACACATAACGCAGCACGCGTAACCGGCGGCTCTGGGCCAAAGAGCGCGCCGGGGGTGTTTCAACCCTCTCTTGATCGGCTCGCGCCGACTTACTAGACTGGAGCCAGCGTCATTGGGCTGGACGTGATCAAGGGAGGCACTCCATGCGGTATCCTGTGCGGGCAACGGTTTTAGCAGCCACAGCATTATGGGCGTTCGGCGCAGGAGGGGCAGGGGCGGAGCCCGCACCCGGTCTGTCGATGACCATCTACAATGACAACATGGCTTTGATCGACGACGTGCGGGTGATGCCGGTCACGGCGGGGCGGTTGCGGCTCGAGTTCAAAGATGTCTCGGCGCAAATCATTCCACAAACGGTGTCCTTGACCGGACCCGGTATTACGGTGATCGAACAGAATTTCGATTACGATCTGTTGACGCCGACCAAGATGCTGGAAAAAGCGGTAGGACAAACGGTGAAATTGATCCGCACCAATCCCGGCAACGGCGCGGAGACGACGGTGACGGCCAAGGTGCTGTCGGTCAATGACGGCGCCGTATTGCAGGTGGGCGATCACATCGAAGTGTTGCGCGATGACGGGCTGCCGACGCGGATCATATTCGATAAGGTGCCGGATAATCTGCGGGCGCGACCGACATTGTCGGTGACGGTGGCGTCGGACACGCCCGGCAGTAAAACGCTCGGGCTCCGCTATTTATCGCGCGGGCTGGCGTGGAAAGCGGATTACGTCGGTCTTTATGATGAAACACAGAAGCGCTTGAACCTACAGGGCTGGATCACGCTTTCGAACAACAGCGGTATCAATTATCAAAATGTCCGCACTCAGTTGGTGGCCGGGTCTTTGAATATGGGTGGTGGCTATCCGCAACCACGGGGTAGAAGTGGACAAGCCTCTGGTCTTACCGAATATGATGATAATGGTGGGGATGAGGAGCGGATCGGCGATTATTATCTTTATAATTTGCCTGAACGTACGACCATTGCTCATAGCCAACAGAAGCAGGTGAATTTCCTTAATGCGTCATCCGTCGCCGCACAAAAAATTTATGCGGCCTCAGCTTCGGGGTTTAATTCCCAACAGAATGCGCAGAACACCTCTGTTGTGCTTGATCTGGCCAATAGCAAGGCCGGTGGTTTGGGCATGGCGTTACCGGCGGGGGCGGTGCGCCTTTATGCCAATGATCAACAGGGGCGCGCGCAGTTCCTGGGGGAAGATCGTGTCGATCACACCCCGGTCGGATCTGGTATTCAATGGACCGTTGGACAGGCATTCGACGTGACGACACAGTCGACGGTGGTTGATCAAACCCAAGGCGATTGGTGGCGCGGCGGATCGGTCAAAATGCGTTATGCCTTCCGCAATGCCCGGCCTGAAAATGTCGAAGTCGTGTTCGATCAACAAGGCATGCGAGATGTCGATTGGAAAATCGCGGAAACCAGCCATAAGGGCGAAAAACTCAACGCCGATACCTATCGCTGGACCATAGCGATCCCGGCCAAGGGCGAAACAATCTTAGAATTCCGGGTCAAGTATCCATAAAGGTGCATGCTTGTGACCGGGCAATTCCGCAAACTCAGGTGGTCCAGAATTTTTAAGGGCGTGGTTGTCGGCCAGCTACTGGTATCTGTAGCACTGGCGCAACAAGTCGTGGTGTCTGATAAACCGGACGCGATTGCCGTCACGGTCTATAACGATGATCTGGCGCTGATCCGCGAAACCCGCACGATAACATTGCCGCCTGGGGCGGACGGTGACGGTCCCATCAGCCTTCAATTTCGTGGCGTGTCCGATGGCATGATTGCCGTCTCGGCCATTATCGAAGGTTTGCCGGATAGTGTGGTCGAACGGAATTACGATTACAATTTATTGACCCCTTATAGTCTGGTGACGCGGTCGATCGGTAAGGGCGTGACGCTGGTGCGCCGTAATCCCGGAACCGGTGTTGAAACGCGCCGCCGGGCCATTATTCGGGCGGCTGGCAACGGCACCATTTTGGAATTCGAGAATGGCGAAACCGAAGCGCTGAAATGCTCAGGTCTGCCGGAAGGTTTGGTGTTTGATGAAATCCCCACCGACCTAAATAGCGATCCGACCTTGTCGGTCAAAGTCGCCCCGGGTGCGGGCGGTCAATACACCGTCACACTCAGCTATTTGGCGATGGGGGTGACCTGGGCCGCGGATTATGTGGCCACGGTTTCGCCGATGGGTGACAAGATTGCCTTGACGGGATGGATTACGATCAAAAACCAAAATGACGGTGGTTTTGCTGATGCCGAGACGGCGGTGATCAGTGGTGATCTTAACCGCCTTTTTGAAGATGATAATATTGGCTATGGGTTTCGATCGTTAATCAGCAATTGCTGGATGATCGGACGGCGTTGGCCACATGCAGAAGAAATTATTCCAGGAGCGTATGATGTAGCGGCACCTGCACCGCCTGCTCCCACCGCAGCGATGGCACAGGATATCATTGTCACAGCCATGAAGCGGAGCGAGGCGGCGGCCGTTCAAGAAGAGTTTTTCGATTACAAACTATATCGTGTGCCGTGGCCGACCACAGTGGCGGCGCAGCAAACCAAGCAAGTGCGGTTCTTGGATAAGGCGGCCATCAAAACCGAACGTCGCTATCAATTTATCATCCCCGATCCTGACAGTTGGTCGGAACAGGAGGATCAATATCTGAATGCCGCGGTGTTGCTGCGTTTCATGAATACGGAAAAAGCCGGGATCGGTATGGCCTTGCCGGGCGGTCAGGTGGTGATTGTCGAGGATCGTGGCACTGATACACCGATCCGTCTGGGGCAAGACAGCATCATCAACAAAGCGGTCGATCTTCCGGTGGAGCTCGTGGCTGGGACAACACCGGATGTACAAGCAGAGGCCCGGATCGTGCGGAAGGATGAAAAATACCTGTCTGGCCACCGGACGCGGATCACATCCTGGTTGTCGCACCGGCTTATCAATTACAAATCAGTGCCGATCACAATCGAAGTGGTCCAGTTTGAAAATGAGCGCTTAACCATCAAAAAAGCATCGCAATCTTGGACGCGCCGGGACGGCCGCATCACCTGGACCGTCACTGTTCCGGCGCATTCTGAAAAAACAATTACATATCAGTCTATTAGTGAATATTGACCGCAGATTCCGGTGGGCTCATATGCCATTCCGAGCTTGCGGCTATGCCCGATGCGCTCTGGCCCCCGATGCGCTCTGGCCGAAGTCGGATAAGTCGATTATAAGCAGCGGCAGAGTGTATGTGATCATGTGACCAACCGGACCATTCCCAGGTGACTTCCCCCCAAGGACCTTCAGACGCCAGAGCGGGCAAACCGAACTTCCGCACCACATCGTTGATTATTGCCAGCGCGTTGTTCATGCAGCAGCTGGACTCGACGATCTTAGCGACCGCCTTGCCGACCATGGCGGTCGATTTCGGGGTGACGCCGCTGCATATGAGCGTGGCACTGACGTCTTATCTGTTGACCTTGGCGATTTTCATTCCGGTCAGCGGTTATGTGGCGGATCGGTTCGGCAGTCGCACTGTGTTCCGGGCGGCGATGTTTGTGTTCACGCTCGGATCCGTTTTTTGTGCTCTGGCCCCGAACTTGCCGTTGTTGGTGGCGGCGCGGTT
Organism: Alphaproteobacteria bacterium; assembly: GCA_037189785.1. Lineage (GTDB taxonomy): Bacteria > Pseudomonadota > Alphaproteobacteria > Sphingomonadales > Govanellaceae > Govanella. The sequence continues at coordinate 9,095 of JBBCIP010000409.1, read as the reverse complement.
GCTGCAAGGTGTCGGCGGCGCCATGATGATGCCGGTCGGGCGATTGATTATCCTCAGAAGCGTGCCGCGCCAGGATATGGTGGCGGCGATGGCTTGGTTGTTGGTGCCGGCTCTGATCGGCCCGATCCTGGGGCCGCCGATTGGCGGTTTGATTGTGACACACACGGATTGGCGGTGGATTTTTTATATCAACGTGCCGTTCGGTATTCTCGGCATTATTCTGGTGTCGATTTACATCGATGATGTGCGCGGCGAAAAGCTTGGCCGGTTTGATGGTTTGGGGATGGTGCTATCCGGCGTGGCGCTTGGGTCGTTGTTGTTCGGGTTTGAAATGGCGAGCCGCGCCGAGGAAACACATGTCGCCCTTGCGCTTTTGTTGATCGGAACTTTATTTGCTGTTCTCTATGTGCGCCATGCGCGGCGGCATCCCAATCCTATTCTCGATCTGTCGTTGTGGCGGATTCCGACATTTCGAATTTCGTTAATTGCCGGATCGCTGACGCGGATCGTGCAGGGCGCGCAACCGTTTTTGTTGCCGATGATGTTTCAAATCGGCTTCGGCATGTCGGCGGAACGGAGCGGCATGATCGTTTTGGCGTCAGCGCTCGGCGCTTTGTTGATGAAACCGGTGGCCCCTTATGTGCTGCGCCGGTTCGGCTTCCGCAATTGTTTGACGGCCAATAGTGTGTTGTCGAGCGCGGCTTACTTGGTCTGTGCGTTTTTCACCCCGGCGTGGCCCGATTGGGCGCTGTTTGCTGTTTTGTTGGTCTGCGGGTTCTTGATGTCGCTTCAATTCACGGCCTACAACACCATTGCTTATGATGAAATCAACGCGTCGCAAATGAGTGCTGCCGCCAGTTTCTATGCGACTTTCCAGCAGCTCACTTTGTCGCTTGGAATTTGCGCCGGGGCGATAGCCTTGCAGGTCGCGATGCTGGCGCAAAATCACGCCGATCCGATGCGTAGCGATTTTTCCATCACGTTTGTGGTGGTCTGTGTGATTTCAGTGGCAGCGGCGCTGTGGAATATCAAATTGTCACCCTCGGCGGGTGCCGATATCAGTGGTCACATGGTCGAAGCAAAACCCCCGGTCGATAAGATCAGTTGATGAGGCGTCACGCTGGCGCTAAAGCCCGTCGCCGCGAAATCAACAAACTTAAGCCTGCCGCCAGCAATCCGGTACAGCCTGCGATGATGAAGGCGTTGAAATAATCGCCCTGAGTCTCCCGCACGTAACCAGCAAAAAATGCAGCGCTGGCAGCGCCCAATTGATGGCCGGTGAAGATCCAGCCGAAAATTTTCGGGGCCTCGCGATCGCCGAAAACATCATTGGTGATCTTCAACGTCGGCGGCACCGTCGCAATCCAATCCAGCCCATAAAACATGGCAAAGATCGATAAGCTATAGAGCGAGAAATCCGAGTACGGCAGATAGATCAGCGATAGCCCGCGCAAAGCGTAATAGATAAACAGAAGCTTGCGCGGATCAAAACGGTCGGTCAGCCAGCCCGATAACGTGGTGCCGATCAAATCAAATACTCCCATCATGGCAAGCAGGCCGGCGGCTTGGACTTCAGAAATACCGCGATCACCACACAGTGCGATCATATGGGTGCCGACCAAGCCGTTGGTGGTGAAGCCGCAAATGAAAAAAGTGCCGAACAAATACCAGAATGCCCGTGTCTTTGACGCCCGCGCTAAACTTCCAAAGGCGGATGCAAACAGATTCTGTGCCGGCGCCGGATGTGGCGGCACGCTGTTGGTCGCGGTTGTTGCGCCATAAGGTATGAGGCCGATATCGGCTGGTCTTTCCGGCACGAAAAAATAGACAAGCGGGATCAAGGCGGCCAAAGCGATGGCCACAGTCCAAACCGCTGGTTGCCAGCCCCCGGTTTGGACGAGGCTGGCCAACAGCGGCAAAAAGATCAGCGTGCCGGTGGCGGTGCTGGCGGTCAAAAGTCCCATCACCAAACCACGATTGGTGGTGAACCAGCGATTGACCACGGTGGCGCCGAGAACCATGGCCGCCCCGCCCGAAGCGGTCCCGGCAATAACCCCCCAGGTGACGATCAAATGCCACGGTTCAGTCATCCAGGTGCTGGCGGCGGTGGCCCCAGCCATGGCGACCAGAACCCCCAACACTGTGCGGCGGATACCGATGCTGTCCATCAACGCCGCTGCGAACGGTCCGGCCAAGCCATAAAGGCAAATGCTGATGGCGGCGGCCAGCGAAATGACATCGCGTCGCCAGCCGAAGCTTTGTTCAAGCGGCAGAATAAGGACCCCCGGTGTGCTGGCCCGGGCGGCGGCGATCAACAGCACCAGAAAGATAATGCCGATAACGACAAAAGCGTAGGTCTGGCCAAAAGGACGGGTGCGCGCTATATTCATGTTACTGACCGGTACGTTGCATTTCGCCAAAGATACGTACCGGTCAGTAACATCGTCAAGCGTTATTATGATACGGATCCCGATGCCAGCGTCTAAGCCTCATAGTTTATCATCGGATATGGCTTTATCATCGGACGGGGCTCGCGATCGCCCGTTGCGGGCTGTGGATCGGGTGCGCCAAAGCGCCCGGGATTTGTTTTATCGACTCGGGATCAGGGCGGTTGGTGTCGATGAAATCGTGACCCGGGCCGGGGTGACCAAGCCCAGTCTCTACCGTAGTTTTTCATCCAAGGATGAGCTGGCCGCAGCCTATATGCGGGATTACGACCATGACTATTGGCAACGATTCGATGCCTCCGTTGCCGCGCATCCGCATGATCCGCGAGCCCAGCTGAGGCATTTCTTAACCCCCTTGGCCGAGAAAGCCGCCCGATCCGGTTATCGCGGTTGCGGAATGACCAATGCGGCAGTGGAATATCCCGTGGCAGGCCAGTCCGGTGACATTCATCCGGCGCGTCAGATCGCCGCCGCCAACAAACATGAATTGCGTCGCCGCTTACGGCAAATGGCTGCCGATATGGGCGCAAGCGATCCTGATCGCTTGGGTGACGGTATTTTGCTGCTGATCGAAGGCGCGTATGTCTCCGGTCAGTTGTTTGGCGAAGGCGGTCCGGCGGCATCGGTTGCCGATAATGTCGACCGCTTGATCGAAATCAGTTTGAAGAAATAATCCATTTTATTTTAATATTAATTCTTGATTGCATTAAGGTGATGAGGTTCGGTCGACAATTTACATGTCGGTTGAGGAACTGTGTCATGGATCAAGTCGTTTATGACGATCAAGGAAAACGATAGGAGCACAAGATGAAAAACCGACGGACCTTTGGGCTGGCCTGTGCAGTTGTTGCTGTGCAGGCCATGACAAGCGCGGCTTTGGCCGTCGTACCAGCTGTGAAAAGCCCGACGGCAACGGCAGAATTGCATGATCCAGCCGGAAAGTCCTTGGGCGTGCTGACGCTGACCGACAGCGGCAGTGGTGTGATGATTAGCGGTACATTGAAGGGATTGCCCGCCGGTGTGCGTGCCATCCATTTTCATGAAGTAGGAAAATGCAGCCCGAATTTTGCGGCTGCCGGTAGTCACTTCAATCCGTCAAAGCGGGACCACGGCTTGTTGAACACGGCGGGCCACCATGTCGGCGATTTACCAAATCTGACCGTGAACGATAAGGGTGAAGCGCATGTGGAAGCGTTTGCGTCGCATGCAACGTTGCGTGACGGCGATAACTCGCTATTGGCTGGGAATGGTACGGCCATCGTCATTCACAAAGGCCAAGACAATCATCAAGCCATGCCGACCGGTTCCGATGCTGAACGCATTGCCTGCGGTGTGGTGAGCGCGAAATAACCGCGGTCCCTTTAAAAGCGCTGATCTGTTCAAGAGCGTTCGGTGCGGCATTGTACCGGACGCTTTTGTATAAATCGCCAAAAGGGTTGGTTTTTAGTAATCACGTTTCCAGCGAATGCCGACACTCGAATTGTCTTGGGCGCCGACGCCGCCTTCGACTTGTAAGCTCGGGGTGATGTCGATCCGCACATTGGCTTTGCTTTCGCCGGTGTCGGTATCGGTCTGAACCTCAAGATATACTTTGCGCGAAATATATTTTCCGCCCGAGACGATATTGCCGCCGTTGCCGCTTGGGTCACTGCCGACGCTGAGGCGATCGAGACCGAAAATACTGCGGGCTTTGCCAAACAAATCAAAGCCGCCGCCCGATGCCAAGCCTGACACGGCGCTGGCCAACTGCACGGCTTCAAGCGCGGACAATTGCTGAATCGAGGTTCCGAACAAAATCCGCGCCAGAATTTCATCTTGCGGCAAGGACGGTGTTGAGGTGAGCGCAAGCGACGGTTTTGAAAGCGTGCCGGTAATGGCCATATAAGCGGTCAAATCCGCCGACGTGAATTCCGCTTTCAGATTCATGCTTGGGTCGATTTTATCGGCGCCGTCAAAGCGGAACGTGCCTTGGGTCAGATTGAAATCTTTCCCGGCAAAACTGAATGTACCACGCACCAGATTGAGTTGACCGACAAGCTTCGGCAGGTCCGGTGTGCCGCGCACGGTCAGGGTCCCCCCCCACTCGGAATCAAGCCCGCGGCCACGCACAAAAACCCGGCTCGGTGCCGATACTTTTAAATTCAAATCGCTGATGGCCGCCACAGATGTGCGTTCGGGCTCCGGAGTTAATTCGAATTTCGCGATACCATAGCGATTGATTTCGCGTACGTTCAAGGTTGTGATTTCACGCGGGAGGGTATCGACGATCTTTGCTTCCACACGATTGAGTGTGAGATCACCGGTGACGCGCCCGGCGCGTTTGTTGCGGGCATAAACGATGGTGCCGGACGTATCGGCTTCGACCGCGTTCATGCGTACGACTTTGGCGGAATCGAGTTTGATCGTCACGCGACCCAACGGCAAATTGTCTTCATCCAAGGTCATGCGACCCGACCCGGACAATTTGCCTTTCTCCCCATCATTGGCGGTCAGTTCATTAATGGTCAGCGTTTGTTTATCAAGCGTCGCTTTGGCTGTGACGTTGCTGAGCGTCGTGCCATACATCAGATGTTCGTAACGACCATTGCTCAAGCCAAAACTACCGTCGAAGATTGGATCGTTTGCTGATCCGGTCATGCTGACATCGGCCGTAAGTTTACCGGCCAACACATGATCAATCGGCGGCAACATTGCAAAAAACGGTTCAATGCCGCCATCCCAGGTAAGATTGGCGGTTAAGGGCGATCTTTCATCAAGGGCGATGATTTGACTAAGATCCGTGAACAACGGCACGCTGGCGGTTAAGCGGCCTTGAAGATTGTCGCCGTTGATCCGCGTATCCAAAGCAAGCACGGCGGTGCTCCCGTTGGGGTTTGTGGCGGTGATATTGCCGCCAAGGGCCACTGTGAACGGTTGGATAGCCTCACCAGCGCCGTCGGTTTCAATAATCCGGGCTTTTAATGCAACCGTTCCGCTTGGAACTTTATCAGTGAAGCGAAGATCGGCAGTTCCATCCAATGTCCCTGTGAAGGGTGGAAGCCCAAGCACAATCGGCACCAAAGCAAGTTCAACGGATTCCGTCTTTAAGGATGCGGCCATATCATGATCGTTTGCCTTATAAGCAAACGTCGCCCGCCCTTGACCGTATTGGAGTGTGAGGGGGGATAGCTCCATCCCCTCGCCCGAGACCACATATTTTGTCGGTGCCGTTAAGTTTAAGGGACGATCAATGACCTTGCCGGCTAAAGAATTCACATCAGCCGTCAGAGTGTAGTTATCATATCGTAGGGCGCCGCCGCCTTTGACATCCAAAGCACCGAAATAGTCACCAAGAATATTCAACGACCAATTTACGGTCGCGGCTTCACCGCTGCGTCCCTTGTCGGTGAGATCAAGCGCCAAGCGGTTCAATGACAACGTCGATGATTTATAGCCTTCTAGGAGGAGTTTTCCTTGACCTTCGGACACGGCGCGCGGTGCCAACAAGCCACCCAAGACCCCGACTTTCAGTTCCGCATCCAAAAGACTGGCAACCACGGCTTCACGATCGGCCAACACCGTCGACATGTTGTTGCCTTTGATGCTGAGGTCGATGTCCTGAACCAAGTTTGTCCAGCTTTCATCCAATTGACGACTGCGCAAAAACAGCGACATGGTGAAGGCGCCGGTTGCTTCAAAATCGAGGTTGCGTTCCAACAGCGCCAAGTCACCCGACAGACCGTCGATCCGACCGTTCAACAGTCCGATCCCGGTATCGGCCCATAACACACCGGTGAAAGTCGCGACCGGCGTATCGATCATGATATCGCGAATATCATATTTACCCGATGCGGGCGACCGAACCGATGCAATGCCGCGCATACTGCCCAATGGGCCTTCGCCGGTGAAATAAAAACTGCCGCCAACCGCACCCAAAAGATCGCTTAACCGGACGTCGGCGCGAAGATTACGGAAATACATGGGTGGTGTGCCCATCTCCGGGATCGATGCTTTCATTGATAAGCCAAGATCGTCACGCGGTCCGACAAGATCGGCGACGAAGGACGATCCTTCATCAATCGGCGTTCCCAAAACACGTCGCAATGCGACCGCATCTTTGGGGGCCGCTTCAATCCGGGCGATGACATAGTCGGATGCCGATAACGATCCATTGGCTGTGATTGTGAACGCATCATTGTCAATGCTGATGGTGCCGTCGCCACCGCTTTCGCCATAGACAACATTACCGTCTACGGTCAATTTCCCAAGCGCCCGAAGACCTGGAATATCGGCATTGTCGAGATTATCGGCGGTCGCTTTGACGAGCCACGCTGTCTGCCCCTTGCCACGCGGTGTGGCTTCTACATGGGCCGCCAGTTGACCGCTATAGCGACCGCTGGTCAGCTTGGCGAGATCGTCGATTTTGAAATCAGCCACGGCTTCTGCTGCACCGCTGCTGACATCGATTTTGCCGTGGGCATCCAGACGCAGTCCTTTATCTTGAACCGTACCTTTTTTGATCGTCAGAATTTTCTCGCCGTCCCATGCGACGTCCGCAGCCCAAGTGATCGGACCCGGAAAGCGTAGTGATGGATCAAGTGATGTGGTGACATCGAACAGGCGACCACTGCCGTTGACGGTCAGCGGCCCGGCTTTATCCCCAAGCCCCATCGCCAGGTCGATTTTACCATCCAGTTTTGCCGCAGCAACGCTATCGGCATTAAACGACTTTGCCGTGACATCGATATTGGCTTTTAATTGTTCGCGATTGCTGGTGTCGATCACGCCGCTGGCGGTCGCGCCCGCAATACTGATGGCGTTCAGGACAAAAGGTTTGCCGCTGATTTCTGCGGTAATCTGATGGTTCGACCACGGCGGCGCCGTGACGACCGTGGCGGTTACGCCGTGATCGGATTTCACAGCCGCCCGCACTGTGGTGACGGTGCGATCGCGGACAGCGAAGGCAGCATCAACTGCAATCGGTCCTGACACACGGTCGGCAATTTCTGGCGGTAAGTTAAAAGACGCAAGAAATGGTTTTGCCATGGTCACCGCACCGGTGACTTTTAAATCGCGATCTTCATCATTGGGTTTTTGTTGTTTCTTGCGATTACCGTTAGCGGTCTCGGTTGGTTCACCGTCTGGCTCAATTACCGGCACGACGATTGCGAAATCTGCGGTTGCGGTGACAACATTTTCAAAGGCAACTTCAAGTCCGCCGGTCCAATTTTCAGGGGTGCCGGAGCCGCGCAATCCGGCCCGCAACAGTCCGGGCTCAAGTCCGGATTGTTCGGCAATTTGCGTGCTTAACCATCCGCCTTTCGGCGATGTGGCGGCAACATTAATCGCAATGCGGCGGGCAAATTCATTGATGTCGGCGGTGATGGTCGCGCCTTCTTCGACGCCATCGGTGCGCTTGGCTTCGGTGCGTAACGACAACACGCCGTTGCGCATTTCAAAATGGCCATAAAGCTGAGCCGAATATGATCCGCCGTCAGGGTTGATCAACTTGATTGTGTCGACCGCCAATGTTTTCAATAAAATATCAAAGCTGACACGCGGCCATTCAACAACAATTTCATCACTGTCGGATTGTGATGCCGTGACAGGCAAGCGATTAACAGTCAATTCAGCGGCAGCAACACGCTCAACGTCGACCATACGATCCAACAAAGCGCGCGGATGCCAGCGAATTTCCAATTTGGGGACCGAAGCCCACACACCACGATCGTCACTAACGGTGACACCATTCAACACGATGCCGCGTGTACCTTTGAATTGCAGGCTTTCAGCTTTGACAATGGCGGGGGCTGTACTTGCCGCCTGTTCTAAGCCCCATAAGGCGAGTTCGGCGGCAAATATATAAATGCCGCCAACAGTAATGCCGGTGATGGCCAGCAACCCCACTGGCCCAAGCACACGCTTGCGCCGCCACCATGGACGGCGCTGTTCGGTTTCGGTCGGGGCGGTGTTTTCTAAATCCGTCATGATCTAAAAACTCTGCCCCAAACTGATATAAAGCTGATAACTGCGATCCGTTGGCCGTTTGTTGAGCGGTACTGCAATATCGACACGGATCGGCGCAAACGTGGTGTAATAGCGCAGGCCGATCCCCGCGCCAAAGAACAAACGTTCATCGAACGTTGGAACGACACTGTTGTCGATCGTGCCCCTGTCGACGAACGGCACGATGCCGATGGTGCGGCTGTATTTGTAGCGCAATTCGAGGCCGGCCTCGAAAACCGACCGGCCGCCGATCGGGTCGCCATTGGCATCCAGTGGACCGGCTTCTTGATACCCATAGCCACGGACAGACGCGCCGCCACCGGCATAAAACCGTTTATCGGCCGGAAGCCGTAGTGTGTCTTCGCCAAAGATGCTGCCGAGCCGCATGCGTGCGGCCAGCACATAGCGATAGCCACCGACACGCCAATCGCGATCCGAAAGACGCCAATAGGTGCTCGCGGCCATTTCATTGACGGCGAAATGAATGATGCCGTTTTCATCGCCGACATAAGGCCGCATCGATCCGGTGATGCGCCAACCTTGGGTCGGGTCAAAGATGTCGTCACGGCTGTCATAGGTCACGCCGCCACGTAATCCAAACAGGTAATAATCCCGTTCCGATACGCCGTCCTTGATATTGGCATATTCAATCGACGAGCCAAC
>JBBCIP010000408.1:0-7062 GCA_037189785.1 Alphaproteobacteria bacterium | reverse complement strand
GTGCCATCCGGACAAAGTTCTAGGGTCGGAACCTTATTCTATCTTGGCCGAAAGGCCCAATTATGGGGAGCCGTGGCTCCCCATAAACATTAATGGCAGCCGCAATCCCAAAAATCTTTGTTTTATATAAGACTAAATCGGTATTGTTTTGGGGGCTGATTTGTAGGTCATTTGAGTGCCGCGACTCGTCCGCCGGGATTTCAGTCTAGCGGGCGATTTTGGGATAAATCGACTATTTTTCAAAAATTTACCGGGGGGGCCTTGACGGGTGGGGTTGGCTCGCCCATATCGGTAGGCGCGTTAGCACTCACGTTCATGAGTGCTAATAATGGGCCCCAGGCCAGCTAACGGCGTAAACGCTAGCGTCTTGGGACAAATTTTTTGGGGAGTTGGCTGTCGGTCCTTGGCAGCCACATCAACAGGTAAGAGGTACGATATGGGTTTCCGTCCTTTGCATGACCGCGTGCTCGTCCGCCGCGTCGAAAGCGAAGAAAAGACCGCTGGCGGCATTATCATTCCAGATAGCGCTAAAGAAAAGCCAAGCGAAGGCGAAGTGATCGCTGTTGGCGCTGGCAACAAAGCTGAAGATGGCAAAGTGACGCCATTGGACGTGAAGGCAGGTGACCGTATTCTGTTCGGCAAATGGTCGGGCACTGAAGTGAAGGTTGACGGTCAAGACTATCTGATCATGAAAGAGTCGGACATTCTCGGCATCGTCGACGGCAAATAAGTGCTGAAATAATCGTTGCTCACGCGACAACAATTATTTGCTGAATTATTGCCAATAGATTTTCAGGAGTTTTCATCCTATGGCTGCCAAACAAGTTAAATTCAATACCGATGCTCGTGATCGCATTCTGCGCGGCGTCGATATCCTTGCCAACGCTGTTAAAGTAACGCTTGGGCCAAAAGGCCGTAACGTCGTTATCGAAAAGTCGTTCGGCGCTCCACGGATCACCAAAGACGGTGTGACCGTTGCAAAAGAAATCGAGTTGAAGGACAAATTCGAAAACATGGGCGCCCAAATGGTGCGCGAAGTGGCTTCGAAGACCAACGACCTAGCCGGTGACGGCACCACCACAGCAACCGTTCTGGCTCAAGCCATCGTTCGCGAAGGCATGAAGGCTGTTGCTGCTGGCATGAACCCGATGGATCTGCGTCGCGGTGTAGACACGGCTGTCGAAGCTGTTGTTGCTGATCTTAAAGCACGGTCTAAGAAAGTAACGACCAATGGCGAAATCGCTCAGGTCGGCACGATTTCGGCCAACGGCGAAAAAGAAATCGGTGACATGATCGCTCAAGCCATGGAAAAAGTTGGCAAAGAAGGCGTGATCACCGTTGAAGAAGCCAAGAGCTTGGCGTCTGAACTCGACGTTGTGGAAGGCATGCAGTTTGACCGTGGTTATCTGTCGCCTTACTTCATCACCAACGCTGAAAAGATGGCTGTTGAACTCGAGAATCCATTCATTCTTCTCCATGAAGACAAGCTCTCGAACCTCCAAGCCATGTTGCCGATCCTCGAAGCTGTTGTTCAAAGCGGCCGCCCGTTGTTGATCATCGCCGAAGACGTTGAAGGCGAAGCTCTTGCCACTCTCGTGGTCAACAAGCTGCGTGGTGGTTTGAAAGTTGCTGCCGTGAAAGCTCCTGGCTTCGGTGATCGTCGCAAAGCAATGCTGGAAGACATCGCGATCCTGACCGGTGGTCAAGTGATCTCCAAAGATCTCGGGATCAAGCTTGAAACCGTCAGCCTCGACATGCTTGGCAAAGCCAAAAAAGTCACCATCAACAAAGATGACACCACCATCGTTGATGGCGCTGGCCAAAAGTCTGACATCGAAGGCCGTTGCGGTCAGATCCGTCAACAAATCGAAGTCACCACCTCTGATTATGACCGTGAAAAGCTGCAAGAGCGTCTGGCGAAACTCGCCGGCGGTGTTGCTGTGATCAAAGTCGGCGGTGCAACCGAAGTTGAAGTGAAAGAGCGCAAAGATCGCGTTGATGACGCATTGCATGCAACCCGCGCTGCCGTTGAAGAAGGCATCGTACCGGGTGGCGGCACGGCTCTCCTTTATGCAATCCGTGCTTTGGATGGCCTCAAAGGCGCCAACCGTGATCAAGAAGTCGGTATCGACATCGTTCGTCGGTCTCTGCAAGCTCCGGTTCGTCAGATCTCGGAAAATGCTGGCCATGACGGTGCTGTGATTGCCGGCAAACTGCTCGAGTCGACCACAGCCAATTACGGCTTTGACGCGCAAAAGGGCGAATACACCGACCTGGTGAAGGCCGGCATCATCGACCCGACCAAAGTTGTGCGGACAGCTTTGCAAGATGCAGCTTCGGTTTCCGGTCTGTTGATCACGACCGAGGCGGTTGTGGCTGAACTTCCAGACGATAAACCTGCTATGCCTGCAATGCCAGGTGGTGGTATGGGCGGTATGGGTGGTATGGACTTCTAAGGTCAAAACCCATAAGTCATTGAAAAGGGGCCGGATTTTCTGGCCCCTTTTTTCGTTTCCTGGGTATGCACTGCTAAATAGATATTTTCTTATGATATATGCAATTATATATTGACTAACTATATGCATATATACTAAGGTTAGTTGGTAGGGAAGAGTTCATAGTGGTCAAATTGTTGTGGGATACAATCGCAGTCGACCCCCGACAGTCCGATTGCAACCCGTAACAAAGCACATGAATTCCGCCCTCCCCAGACCCGCCTGACATGGGCCGCTATTAGCGGCCCATTTTTTTATGTAGTGTCCATGGGCCGCTATTAGCGGCCCATTTTTTTATGCAGTGTTCATGGGTCGCTAATAGCGGCCCGTTTTTTTATGACATGTTGATGGGCTGCTCATTGATAGCTTCAGTCTTATCCAAAGATACAAACGATTGTATCGCGGGTGTAACTTTGCCTATGGTGAGTACCTTGGGCTCACCACAACACAGCAGGCAGATGATGGGATTTCCAGAACCGCAGCCAGCCGACTGGCGCGACAGAACCGCGACTGTTTTTACCTCTCAGGGGTTTATGACCCATTTGGGGGTCACATTAGAAATTTTAGGGCCTGGTCATGTGGTGCTGCGCTTACCGCACGACCAAAGCTTGACCCAGCAAAGCGGGTTTTTCCATGGCGGCTTGATTGCGACATTGGCTGATACCAGCGGCGGCATTGCTTGCCACACGCTGCGCGCGCTGGATGATGTCATGACGGTCGAGTTTAAACTCAATATGATCCGGCCGGGTGCCGGATCCTTGTTGCTGGCAGAAGCAACAGTTTTACGCTGTGGGAAGACTATTTCGGTGGCGCGGATGGATTTATTCGTGGAGCGGGAAGGGCAAAAAGTTCTTTGTGCTGCCGGTCAGGGAACGTTTATCAGCATTCCCAAACCGGCACCACACTGATGACAGATTATTTCGTAACGTCGATTTTATAGACCACGGTGGTGCCGGATACTTCGTTGGCGACGATCAAGAGTGGGGTGCCGGTCGGGCTGTCGGCCGCGGTAACAAACGCCAAACCTTCCGGGCCTAAATCACCCGCTTTCGCAAGATCGGCCGGTTTGCTGTAATCAAGACCTGTTTTGAAACTGCGATCATTTCTATAGTCGATGAACTGGGGAGTCTTTGGGTCGGTGACATCATAGACCATCACGCCACCCACACGTTCCAGCCCGACAAACACATAGGTACGGCCACTGACTTCACCGATAGCAAGTCCCTCTGGCTCAGGGCCTTTATTGTCGCTGCGTTTGTCGCCGCTATCCATTTCTTCATGATCGGAATTGAAGTTTGGACCGAAACGCTTTGCGGTGATACGCTCAAACTGATCACCACTATCGTAAACTTGTGTGCCGTTCGTGTTCCAGATTGAGAACGATCGGGCGCCGTAGCTGTGAATTTTTGCGATTTCACCTTTGGCATTTAAACCATCGATGGTGGAAATGCGCAGCTTTTCAAGTTTACTGGCTTGCATCGGTGTCAAAACACCGGGGGCTATATTGGCTTCGTTCAACTTGGCGTCTTCGTCGCGAGCATCGCCTTCATTGGCGGTAATAAGATAAGTGATGCCGCCGCTTTCATAAGCAGCAATCGCATCGGGCATATAAAGGCCAAACACAGGGAAGGTGTTGATGGCAACGCCGTCTTTGTCATTGGGATCAAGGCCGTTGCCGGGCTTGCTGTGATCTTTGACGCCGAGGGGAAGAATTTTTGTCACGCGCGCTGTTGCAATATCAACAGTGGCGACGGCATTGGCTTCTTGCAATGAGACATAAGCCGTGCGGCTATCTTTCGATACGGCGATATATTCAGGCTCTAGATCTTCAGCCGGTGTTTTACCAGGGAATAAGCGCACGCCTGCCGCCTTCAAACTGGCGGCATCGAATTGTTTGAAATCGGCAGTACGCACTGTTGCCTTGGCAACACCTTGCGACAGATCGATAACGCTGATGCTGCCTTCGGGATCGACGTCATCATGCGGTTCCCCTTCATTGGCGACCAAGGCATAGCGGCCATCGGGGGTAAACGTCACCATGTCGGGGAGCGAGCCGACCGGAACATCGGTCAAACGTTTCCCTGCGGGCGTGAAAAATACAACTTTGCCAGGACGGCCACGGCTTTTGTCGTCATGGACAGCGACGGCCACCACATCTTTATGAACAGCGACGCTGGTCGGCGACTCGGTTTTTGCCAGAACCAGCGATGGGCGCGGGGTTAACTGCCCGTTTGCGGAAAGTGTCATGATATCAACGGATGGGCTGTGCCCGTTGACCACAAAAACAGATCGGCTACCAGGGTGGTAGGCGGGGATTTCTGCGGCACCTTCGTTAAAAATGCCACTGTCGTGGCGGGCAAAAGGGGTCAGATTGATGCTGTCGGCATACGCTTGTGTACCGATTATGGCCAAATTTGCAGCCATAAACGCCATGATCATTCGATTATTTTGCATAGATGTCTCGCATTATGGAGATTTGATGGTTAGATACATCAGAGGCGCAGCCTGCATGACATCCATGACAGTTTTGTGAAGCTTGTGTTGCTAGCCTAAATCCCAGGGAATCAGTTGAACCCCACAAAAATTTTGTTTATTAATGTAGAATAGATATAAATACATTTTTTCTGTGTGATTAATCGACTTGGAAAAGATGTATTTCGCCACTGAGTTAGGACTGTTTCTATGTATCACTATACGGATATCGACCGGACCATCGTGCAAGAGCGCGCGGACCAGTTTCGCGACCAAGTGAGACGCCGTTTGATCGGTGAGTTGAGCGAGGAGGAGTTTCGTCCTCTCCGTCTGATGAACGGGCTGTATTTGCAGTTGCATGCTTATATGTTGCGGGTCGCCGTTCCGTATGGTTTGTTGAATTCGAAACAGTTGCGCCAACTCGCCCATATTGCGGAAAAATATGACCGTGGGTATGGCCATTTCACGACTCGGCAAAATCTCCAATATAATTGGATCAAGCTTGAAGACATGCCGGAAATTCTGGATGTCCTTGCGGCTGTCGATATGCACGCCATCCAAACCAGCGGCAACTGTATCAGGAACGTCAGCGCCGATCATTTCGCTGGTGTGATCGCCGACGAAATTGAAGATCCGCGACCCTATGCGGAAATCATGCGGCAGTGGTCGACGTTCCATCCGGAATTTTCGTACTTGCCGCGCAAATTCAAAATTGCGTTCTCTGGCGCGACGACTGATCGCGCTGCGGTTGCATTCCATGACCTGGGTTTCCGTTTGGTGAAAAATGACCAAGGCGACGTTGGTTTTGCGGTTTATGCCGGTGGCGGTATGGGTCGTACCCCGTTGATCGCGAAACTGGTCAAACCGTTTATCGAGAAGAAACATCTTCTGACGTACACCGAAGCGATCATGCGTGTGTATAACGAATATGGCCGCCGCGATAACATCTATAAGGCTCGGATCAAGATCCTGGTTCATGAGTTGGGGCTCGAAGAATTCCAGCGTCGGGTCGATGAAGAATGGTCTTATACAAAAGAGTCAGACGCGGTTCTGACTGACGCAGAAATCAATCGGGTGTTGGCATACTTCAATCCACCTGCCTACGAGAAGATTGCCGAACCTGTGGCCGCGTATGAAACTCAAAAAGCAGACAATAAAGCGTTTGCCACTTGGCTTGCCCACAATACTGTTGCGCACAAAATTCCAGGCTATCGGATCGTGACGGTGTCGGTCAAAAAAACTGGAATTGCACCGGGCGACGCCACCGATCAGCAAATGTATGCGGTGGCTGATTTGGCGGACCAGTATAGTTTCGGCATGATACGCGTAACGCACGAACAAAATCTTGTTCTGGCTGACGTGAAGCAAAGTGATCTGTTCGTACTATGGCAGGCCCTTGATAAACTGGGTTTTGCAACCCCGAATATCGGTACGCTGCAAGATATGATTTGCTGCCCGGGCCTTGATTATTGTTCTTTGGCCAACGCCCGTTCAATTCCGATTGCCGAAGATCTCGTGAGCCATTTCGATCAGTTGGATTATCTTTATGACCTTGGTGAACTGAAGGTCAAAATGTCCGGCTGTATCAACGCCTGTGGTCATCACCATGTGGGTCATATCGGTATTCTTGGTGTTGATAAAAAAGGCGAGGAGTTTTATCAGATCACGCTTGGTGGTTCGGCATCCGACGATGCATCGATCGGCCAAATCATCGGCCCGGCGTTCTCCAGGCAAACCATTGTTGCCGCTGTTGATCGCTTGCTGAAGCATTATGTCGATATCCGTGAAGAAGATGAACGTTTCCTCGATACCTATCGTCGGGTCGGGATCAAGACGTTTAAGGAGCGCGTCTATGCAAATAATTAAAGACCGCGCCATCGTCGATGACCATTGGACCCATGTGGCCGCCGATGCGGACGTCTTGCCCGATGGCGACATCATTATACCCCTGGCCTTGTGGAAGGCCCAAAAGGAACAGTTGTTAGGGCGCAATACGGGAATCGGTGTGCGTCTCGAGCCGGGCGAGCATCCGGAGGAAATCAAGGATGACCTCGACCGTATTCAGCTTGTGGCCATTAATTTCCCCGCTTTTAAA
>JBBCIP010000407.1:0-4389 GCA_037189785.1 Alphaproteobacteria bacterium | reverse complement strand
CCGATTTATATCGGCTTGTCTATTTTTATTGCGGCGTCTGTTGGTTGTGCGCTGTCGTCCTCTTCTGACATGCTGATCTTTTTCCGTTTCATTCAAGCCTTTGGTGGCGGCATCGCGCAAATCGGCGCGATTTCCATGGTGCGGGATTTTTTTCCGGTCAAAGACAGCGCAAAGATTTTGTCATTCCTGGTTTTGGTGATCGGAGTGTCGCCGTTATTGGCGCCCACAGTCGGAAGTTTTGTGGCATTGTGGCTGGGTTGGCCGTGGGTCTTTATTATCCTAGCCGTTATCGTCTTTTTGATTATGGCTTTGGTGGCGTTTGCGTTGCCACCGCCGCGTGGCGCCGACCCGACCATATCCCTTAAAATCGGCCCAATCCTGCGGGGCTATTCCAAAATACTGAAGACACCGCAATTTTATACATATGCCATTGCCGGTGCATTTTGTTTTGCGGGACTGTTTGTCTATGTGACAGGGTCGCCGATCATTTTCATGACGGTCTATGGGGCCAGCCCACAGGAATATAGTGGGATTTTTGCGTTGTTATCGGTCGGCTTCATCGGCGGCAGCCAATTGAATTTGATCTTGCTGCGTCGCTATAGCAATGAAACCATCTTTCGCACAGGTCTTGCCGGGCAAACGATCTTCGCGCTGGCGTTGATGGTCGGTACAGCCAATCATTGGTATGGTTTGACAGAAACGATCATCTTGTTTTTTGGCTATATTCTGTGTATCGGCACCATATCGCCAAATGGGACCGCGTTGGCCATCGCTCCTTTCACGCGGCATGTGGGCAGCGCGTCGTCGCTGTTAGGCTTTTTACAAATCAGTATTGGAGCTGTGGTGTCGTCCGGGATCGGTTTGTTGAATGCCCAAGACACATTGCCTGTTGCTGTCTTGATGTTTTCCACCGGTATCTGTGGTGTCATTGTTTTGGCTATTGGGCGTCAGCGCATTGCCAATGACCCGGTCTTGGGGGGCATGGGTGACGAACAAAACGGCGAACAGAGCGTCCGGGAAAAACACACCGGACCACATTTGTAAGGTTTGGGGCGATCTAATAATTGATGCTGGGGTTATCGCCCGGATAAATCACACCGACCACATCCATGCCGCTATCTGCTGTGCATTGCAGGGAATGAATCTGCTTGGCCGGAAGAAAAACCACGTCGCCGCTTTTGACCGGTGTTTTGCGATCTTCGGTCCACAAGCACCCTTCGCCCGATAAAATGATCAGGGCTTCTTCATATAAATGTCGATGAGGGGCACCTTTTGATATTGGGATATGGCCGATAAATTGTGTGGCGACGGTGGAGCCGACGGTTTTGTCGACCAACATTTGGAAAAAACGTGCGGCCATGGCATGGCGTTTGGCCGGATCGACCGGCACCACGCGATCGGGCAACGCTGTGTTAAAAGTATCGGTCATGGCGGCGGCCCAACCGATGTCATCGGCGACAGGGCAAGCGGATATGAAAATCTTCATCGTGTTTGCATCTGCCGTGAGCGCAAACGGTTCATCGGGGCAGATATAGACGCCGTCATTGCGGCCGATTGCAAAAGACTTCCCGGCAATGCTGACGTGGCCCGTGCCTTCGGAAATGAACAGAACCGTGTGGCGATCGCCGAACGTGATTACAGGAGATGTTTTGCCAGGTGCTAATTCAGCATAAAACTGTGATTGATATTTTGCGCCGAATGGCGCGGCAATAACGGTGCAGTATTTCAAATCACCGTTCTGGTCCAGCGCCGCATCCGCTGTCGAGAAAACATAGCAGTCGCCGTTTAACAAAGACCGTGCGCCGTCACTTTCAGTCGACAATGGAACGGCGAGATTTTCGGGGCTAGTGGGGTCATCTTCCTCGTAAGCGCCGGGGATGTTGTTGTGGCTGCCGTCGCAAAAGGGTTGTTCGCACGTTTTCTTGCAGCCGCAAAATAAAACCTCCTCATTATCCGCGGCAGCGGTATAACTGATCGGTTCGAACGACGTGCCAGTGTGACGGCCATCGCAAAATGGTTGGCGCTTTGACAGTCCGCAGCTGCACCATAAATATGTGCGGCCTTTTTTGAGCTGCTTATAATAAGGTTTGGTGCTGGCTATGGTGGCGTCTGTCATGGTTCTGGTCCGGGTAAGCTCTCGATGATGTTAAGCGCTGAATGTGGGTTTGCGCCGTTCTGTGAATGCCTTTATGGCTTCTTTGTTATCGGGGCTGTTGAAACACGCCTTTTCCAATGCCAAGGCAGTTTCGAAATTCAAATTCACGGTGTCGCGTAATATTTGATTCAATGATTTCTTGGTGCCGCGAATGGCCTGCTGCGCGCCTTGCGCCAACCGATGCGCACAGGCTTGCGCTGTTGATAACAGATCGGCGGCGGACACCACGTGATTGACAAGGCCGATGGCATAAGCACGATCTGCCGTCAGTGCATCGCCAGTCATCAGAAATTCTTTGGCCCGGGCAATGCCCACAAGCCATGGCCAGATCGAGGCGCCACCATCACCGGCGACAACTCCGACGGAGACATGCGGATCACTGATCATTGCAGTGTCGGCGGCATAGATGATATCGCAGAATAGCGCGAGTGTTGCACCGAATCCGGCAGCAGGACCATTAATCGCGGAGATGATCGGTATTTCTAGTTCGAGCAAATTCATGATGATCGATCGTCCTTCTAAGAATAGACGATCAAGCTCGCTATCGGTCATATTGGTGAACCACGATAAATCGCCGCCTGCGCAAAAAGCTTTGCCGCGGCCGGTGATCACAATGGCGTTGTAGTCTGTGTTGTGAACCATCGACGCGAGAAAGCGGGCAATGTCCGTGTGGAGTGCGCCATTGATGGCGTTGTAGCGGTCCGGACGATTGAGATAAACCGTCAGAACTTTGCCGTTTGGTTCAAACTCAAGATGGGTGTAATCAGTTAAGGTCATGGGCAAGGTCATGGGCCGTCTATCCGGTTAAAGAAAACGCGTTATGCTATAATCATCAAGGTTCAACTCAGCTTGGCCTTTGGTTATATAGTCGGCGATCGATTTTCCGGCACCCGCCGCCATTGACCAGCCAAGTGCGCCATGGCCGGTGTTGAGCCATAAATTCTTGATCGGCGTCGGCCCCATAATCGGTAAACTGTCTGCCGACATCGGCCGTAATCCACACCATTGATTGGAAATATTGCGGTGATCTGCTGTCAAAAGCGTCGGGTAGACTTGTGCGAGCATGTTCAACATGCTGCGTTGGATCGCGGCATTGAACGTTGTGTTATGGCCTGCGAATTCAGCGAGCCCGGCCACGCGCAAACGATCCCCCAAAGGCGTCAGCGCCATATGCAAACTGTTATCTAAAACGGGATGCGTTGGGCGCTGTTGGGCATCTTTAAGATCAAGGGTTAGAGAATATCCTTTGACGGGATATAACGGCAATGCCAACCGCAAGGGTTTCATCAGTGTCGGTGAATAACTGCCAGCACATAGAATGCAAATATCAAAATCACTTTTGTGACCGGCGCTGGTATCTAGTGTGACGATCTTACCACCACGTTGTGTCAGTTGGGTGATCGATGTGTCGAATGAAAATTGCACCCCCTGAGACAGGCAAGACTGATACAACCACTGGCAAAACTTGTAACTATCGCCATGGGCTTCATCGGGAAATTCTATGCCGCCGAAAATTGGACCGGGTGTGGTTGACAGCATTGGTTCCTGTGCCAAGGTTTGATCGCGGTCCAAAACTTTGCTGGATATGTTCAAAGCATTAAGGGATGCGGCCCCGGCTTGTGCCGCCTTGAATTCTTTTTCATTCCGATAAACAGCCAAAAGACCGCTGCGTTTATAATGAGAGGCGCGCGAAATTTCAGATGGGAGATCATCCATAATCGTCTTGCTGTAGCGTACAAGACGGAGACCGCTTGAAAAGCGGTCGTTTATCGAGAGCTTGTTCTGGTGTTGCAGAACATAGCGACCCCAGGCGATCAACGCCGGCAGTTGGCGCGGGTGAAAGCGCAATGTTGAATGGCGGGATGTCATCGATTTCCACAGCAATCCGGCAATGGCTGCAAAACTCCATGGCGCGGCCAAGCTTTCGGTAATTAAGCCAGCATTGGCGAAGCTTGTTTCTAACCCCGGGCCGCCGTGGCGTTCTATCACCGTAACCGAACTGCCCGATTTTGCTAGAAAATGAGCGGTGGATAATCCGATCAACCCGGCGCCGATAACGATGGTTTTCATTTCATACTACTCATACTAAGGTCGGAAAAGGGCTCACGCTCGGAAATAGGGAATAACTTTTTCGCCCATCAGTTTTATGGCTTGGCGTGCATCTGGGCCCAATGGCCCGCCCAAATTCACTTCATCGATGCCACTCTCGAATAAGACTTCCAGTTGTTCGATCA
>JBBCIP010000406.1:0-26188 GCA_037189785.1 Alphaproteobacteria bacterium | reverse complement strand
AGCCCGGTACCATCGCGACCACCGCCTATGATGTGATGGGGGCAAACATCAAAACGGTGATGCTCCACACCAAAGGCGCCTTGATGAATGAATTTGCAAAAATTTATGCCCGCAATTTCAGCGTCGAAGACATGCAGCAAGCGATTAAATTCTATAGCTCCCCGGCTGGGCAAAGAATTCTGGCCGCGACTCCGGAATTGACCGCCGAAGCCATCAGCTTATCGCAAGTGGTCGTGACCCCGCGCCTAAGCGGCATCACGGAAAAAGGCATTCCGCAGATGATCTCCAATCTAAAACAACAGGCGGCCGCGCCAGCCGCCACACCGACATCAGCACCGGCAAACGCAACCACGGCTACGGGTAAAAAATAGTCATGACCAGGATCGCTATGCGCCTTTTATCTGTCTTGAGCCTTTTAGCGGTCCTTACTGTGCCGTCACTGGTGGTGCCGTCAGTGGCGGTTGCGGCCCAGCCCAAGGAAGCCCAACCACATCAAACCGAGCCAAGTGAAGCCCAAATCATCGCGGCAAAAGCAATGATGAAGGCCATGAGCTACGACCAAGTCTATGACGATACAATCAACAGCGCGTTTGGTGCGATGTCTGCCGATATGGTCAATGCTGTGGCCAATTCGTCGCCAGAATATCAACGCTATCACCACCACAACCCGGGCGCGATCGCCCAGGCTTTGGCGCCTCTGGATGATATTCTACGAACCGTTATGGCCGAGCATCGCTCAGAATTCGAACACGAAATAGTCCGTATTTATGCGCGCATTTTCACCGTTGATGAAATGAATGCAGCGACCGCGTTTTATAGAACCGCGCTCGGCCAAAGCGTCGTCCTCAAGACACCGAAATTGGTCGAAGAAACCATGGTCATCAGCCAGCGTATTATTGGGCCGCGGATCATGGACGTTATTCAGAAAAATTTGCCCGTTATTCAAAAAGACCTTGCAGATAAAGTTGCTGCCGCAGAGAAAGGACAATAGCCATGACCGGTCAAGACGACGTCACCTGGATGGCTGCGGAACGCGAGCGTCTGGCTCGTGAAGGGATGTATGACCCCAGCGAAGAACATGACGCTTGCGGCGTGGGTCTGATTGCCGCCATCGACGGCAAACCGAGCCGCCGTGTTGTCATGGGCGGCATCGAAGCCTTGAAAGCCGTGTGGCATCGCGGCGCCGTCGACGCCGATGGCAAAACCGGTGACGGCGCCGGAATCCATGTCGCGATCCCACAAGACTTTTTCCGCGAACAGGTGACAAAATCCGGCCATAAGGTCATGGAAGGCAAGCTCGCCGTCGGCATGATCTTTTTGCCGCGTACCGACATGGCCGCGCAAGAAACTTGCCGCGCCATCGTCGAAAGCGAAGTGCTGGAATACGGCTATTACATCTATGGTTGGCGGCAAGTGCCGGTCAACGCCTCGGTGATCGGCGAAAAAGCCAATGCCACCCGCCCCGAAATCGAACAAATCATCATCGGCAACCCGAAAGGCGTCGCCGAAGAACAGTTCGAGCGCGAACTTTATTTGATCCGCCGCAAGGTCGAGAAGGCCGTGCTTGCAGCCCACATCAAAGATTTTTATGTGTGCACGCTCAGCTGCCGCTCGATCATCTACAAAGGCTTGTTCTTGGCCGAACAGTTGTCGGTGTTTTATCCCGACCTGTTGGATGATCGGTTTGTGTCGAATTTTGCGATTTACCATCAACGCTATTCGACCAACACATTCCCGACCTGGTGGTTGGCCCAACCGTTCCGCATGTTGGCCCACAATGGTGAAATCAACACCATTCGCGGCAACCGCAACTGGATGCGCAACCATGAAATCAAAATGGCGTCCATGGGGTTCGGCGAAGCCGGTGACGTCATCAAGCCGGTCTGTCCCGCCGGTGGGTCGGATTCGTCTTCCCTCGACGCCGTGTTCGAAGTGATGGTGCGCGCCGGACGGTCTGCGCCCTTGGTCAAAACATTGTTGATCCCGGAATCCTGGTCGAAAAGAACCGCGTCGATGCCGGATTCCCATCGCGCCATGTATGCCTATGCCAATTCGGTGATGGAACCTTGGGACGGCCCGGCCGCGATCGCCGCAACCGACGGCCATTGGGTGATCGCCGGTCTTGACCGCAATGGTCTTCGCCCATTGCGCTATACCATCACCACCGACGGCTTGTTGGTGGCCGGATCGGAAACCGGCATGGTGTTGATCCCGGAATCGAACGTCAAAGAAAAAGGCCGCTTGGGCCCAGGGCAAATGATCGGCGTCAATCTTGAAGACGGCACGTTCTTCCGCGACCGTGAACTGAAAGATTACCTGGCCGCCGAACATCCTTACGAAGAATGGGTAAAGAATTTTAAGAGCTTCGACGATCTGATCGATCGCAGCACACTTGATGAAACCGGCCATTTGGCCAAAGACGATTTGCGGCGTCATCAAGTTACCGTCGGCATGAGCATCGAAGATCTTGAACTGATCCTTCATCCGATGGCGGAAGAAGGCAAGGAAGCGGTCGGCTCGATGGGTGACGATACACCCTTGGCCGTGTTGTCGAGCCAGCATCGTCCGCTTAGCCATTACTTCCGGCAAATCTTCAGCCAAGTCACCAACCCGCCGATTGATAGTTTGCGCGAACATCGGGTCATGAGCTTGAAGACCCGGTTCGGTAACTTCAACAACGTGCTTGATCAAAATTCGAGCCAAACCAATGTGCTGGTGCTTAACTCACCGGTGCTTACCAATGCCCAATATGATGTGCTGTTGACGTACTGGAATGAAAACGCACAAACCATTGATTGCACGTTCCCGGTCAACGGCGGCGAAGATGCGTTGAAAGATGCCATGCGTCGGATCCGTTCGGAAGCCGAAGACGCCGTACGCTCCGGTAAAGGCCAGCTGTTCTTAACCGACAAAAACATCAAAGACGATCGCGCTCCGATCCCGATGATTTTGGCCGCGGGCGGCATCCATTCGCATTTGATGCGGCAAGGTCTTCGTACCTATACGTCGATCAACGTCCGGACCGCCGAGTGCTTGGATACCCATTACTTCGCTGTTCTGATCGGCGTCGGCGCCACAACCGTAAACGCCTATCTGGCCCAGGAATGCATCAGCGATCGCCATCGTCGCGGATTGTTTGGTGACACAAGCCTTGACGATTGCGTTGAAAACTTCCGCTATGCCATCGAACAGGGCTTGTTGAAAATCATCTCCAAAATGGGGATTTCGATCATCAGTTCTTATCGTGGCGGTTATAACTTTGAAGCGGTCGGATTGTCGCGCGCGCTGGTCGCCGAATTCTTCCCCGGCATGCCGTCAAAAATCTCGGGGATCGGTCTTGCCGGTATCCAAAAGAAGGTTCTTGAGCAACATGCAAAAGCGTTCCGCGAAGATGTCGTGACCCTGCCGATTGGCGGCCTCTATCGTTATCGCCGTGGTGGTGAAGTTCATTCGTTCGACGGCAACATGATCCATCTCATGCAGCAAGCGGTCGCCACCGACAGCTTCTCCATGTATATGAAATATTCAAAAGCGCTCGAAGATATGCCGCCGATCAATCTGCGCGATCTTCTGCAATTCCGTAAACCGGAACAACCGGCTGTGCTCGAGGAAGTGGAATCGATCACCGAAATCCGCAAACGCTTCATCACTCCAGGCATGTCGCTCGGCGCGTTGTCGCCCGAAGCCCATGAAACGCTGACCATCGCCATGAACCGCATCGGCGCGAAGTCATCATCGGGTGAAGGCGGAGAAGGGTCCGAGCGTTACAAACCACGAGAAAACGGCGACAATCCGAACTCACCGATTAAACAAATCGCGTCCGGGCGGTTCGGTGTCACCGCCGAATATCTCAACAACTGTTCCGAGATCGAGATCAAGGTCGCCCAGGGTGCGAAGCCTGGTGAAGGTGGACAGTTGCCGGCATTTAAAGTGACGGTCGAAATTGCTCGTTTGCGCCATTCGACACCGGGCGTGATGTTGATCTCGCCACCGCCCCATCACGACATCTATTCGATCGAAGATTTGGCCCAGTTGATCTACGATCTGAAACAGATCAACCCAACCGCGCGGGTCTGCGTCAAGCTGGTCTCAGCCGCTGGGATCGGCACCATCGCTGCGGGCGTCGCCAAAGCAAAAGCCGATGTCATCTTGATTTCCGGCAACTGCGGCGGCACCGGGGCCAGCCCGCAAACCAGCGTCAAATATGCCGGAACCCCGTGGGAAATGGGTCTGTCCGAAGTGCATCAAGTGCTGAGCTTGAACAAGCTTAGGGATCGCGTCACCTTGCGCGTCGACGGCGGCATCAAAACCGGCCGCGACGTTGTCATCGGCGCCATGCTCGGTGCCGAAGAATATGGTGTCGGCACGGCCTCCTTGGTGGCGCTCGGCTGCATCATGGTTCGGCAATGTCACTCCAACACTTGCCCGGTCGGTGTCTGCACCCAAGATGAAAGCTTGCGTGAGAAATTCATCGGCACACCGGAACGCGTCGTCAACTTGTTCTCGTTCATCGCCGAAGAAGTGCGCGAGATCTTGGCCTCGCTCGGCGCCCGGTCGTTGGAAGAAATCTTGGGCCGCAGCGATCTGTTGGCTCAGGTCAGCCGCGGTGCGGCCCATCTTGACGACCTTGACTTGAACCCGCTTTTGGCCCGCGCCGACTTCTCGTCGCATGACCGGAAAAACCGCGCCATCTGGCGCAACCCGGTGCCGGATACACTCGACGCGCAAATGGTCGAAGACGCCAAAGCGGTGTTTGAACAAGGTGAGAAAATGCAGCTCACCTACACTGTGCGCAACACACAACGCGCCATCGGCACGCGGTTCTCATCCCACATCGTGCGGCGCTTCGGCATGACCGGTTTGGCCCCCGGCCACATCACCGTGCGCTTGCGCGGGTCAGCCGGGCAATCCTTGGGCGCGTTCTCGGTGCAAGGGTTGAAGCTCGAGATGTTCGGCGACGCCAACGATTACGTTGGCAAAGGATTATCAGGCGGCACCATCGTCGTCCGCCCGATGACATCGAGCACCTTAATTTCCTTTGAGAACACCATCATCGGCAACACGGTTCTTTATGGTGCAACCAGCGGCAAACTGTTCGCCGCCGGACAAGCCGGGGAACGCTTTGCCGTCCGCAACTCGGGTGCCATCACCGTGATCGAAGGCTGCGGCGCCAACGGGTGCGAATACATGACCGGGGGCCGCGCCGTCATCTTGGGTGAAGTCGGCGATAACTTCGGCGCCGGGATGACCGGCGGCATGGCGTTCGTCTATGACGCCAAAGAAACGTTGGCCACCCATATCAATGCCGACACCATCATTGCCCAACGTCTGGCGTCACAGTATTGGGAAGAAGAACTCAAGGCGCTGATCGCCGAACATGTGGCCGAAACACAATCGGCGCACGCGCTTAATCTTCTGACCAATTGGGATGAAGAACGTCGTCATTTCTGGCAGATCTGCCCGAAGGAAATGGTCAGTCGTTTGGCCTCACCGCTCAGCGATACAGATGATCCGGTGGCACAGATCGCGTAAGTGATAACGACGGAATAATACGGGCCATCAGAAACGGACAGGCAACTGTCCGTTTCTTTTTTACGGTCATCTAGTTCTTCGGCAACGTAAAATGCAAACGGATCGGTCGTAGCAGCTCATCGTCGGTTGCGTCTTCAGGGATCGTGTATAGACACTGCCGGGCAATGCGCATCATCCCCTCGTCCAACCGCGGACTGCCTGTCGATTGCGTCAGCGTCAGCGCCACAACCCGTCCGCTACGATCAATCGTCGCCGCCCATATGCTGGTACCGGTTTCGCCAAGGCGCAATGACATCTCCGGATAATATTTGCTCGACATGGGACACTTGCGCATAAATGGCCGCGTGTGCCCACCCTCACGTTTAATGCCACTATCTTGCTGGCTCAGCCAGCTGTCATACTTGTCATAGCAAACACGGCAGTCCTTAACCTCGATCGGCAAAGACTGTTTCCCCTCTTTCCGGCTCAGTTTAAACAGACCACCATACTCCAGCGTCGCCGTCTGATGATCGACGCCACCGGCCGTCCAGTCGACAAGAGCACAACGATAGGTGTCGGTGCGGATCAGAACATTGCGTCGATCTTGCTCGAGCGATGCCGCACATTGATCGACGATAGTTTCGCAGCGACACCGACTGTTCCATAAGCCTTCATCAACAGCCCGGGGCGGGTCTTCCCGTTTTTGAACCGAAGCAGCCAATGCCGAAGTCATCCATGACGATGACATCCATACGCCAGCCAGCCCGAGCAAGCCGCACAGCAGCCACAATCTGCATACGTCTGAAAAACGCATCACACCCCCACTATACCGAACAGAGTTCTGGATGATTACCGGGTTCTTATCACCTGAGCAACAGACGGGCTTGTGATTATCCCGCAATCGACGCAAAATCCGCCTTGCATACCCCTACCAAGGCTCATTATAACCGGGGACCTGCACTAGATTTGGTGGCCATGCGTACGCTTTACCACAGTTGGTTTTGTCCGAACTCCCGCAAGATCCGCGTCATCCTTCACGAGAAGGGGCTCGACTTTTCCATGCGTGTGGAAAAAACCTGGGAACGGCGGGCGGAATTTCTGGCCCTTAATCCGGCCTGTGCGGTACCGGTCCTGATCGAACCCGATGGTCGCCAAGTCACCGAAAACTACGCCATCACCGAATATCTGGAAGAAGTCTATCCGGACCGTCCCCTGATGGGCAGAACACCCGAAGAACGACTTGAAATCCGCCGCCTTCTCGACTGGTTCGATGGCAAATTCAACCGCGAAGTCACCCAGCACCTGGTCAATGAAAAGGTGATGAAACGGTTTTTACGCATGGGCGAGCCCAATTCCGAAGCGATCCGCGCTGCCGCCTACAACATCCGCACTCATCTTGACTATATCGGCTATCTGGCCGACCGCCGCGATTGGCTGGGCGGCCCAAGCTTCTCCCTGGCCGATATCGCCGCCGCGGCACAGTTGTCGGTGGTTGATTATCTGGGCGGAGTGCCGTGGCATAGTAACGAGACGGCCAAAAACTGGTATATGCGGATCAAATGTCGCCCCAGCCTGCGGCCGTTGCTGAAAGACCTGGTGCCCGGGCTCAAACCGCCCGCCCATTACACCGAACTCGACTTCTAAAGGCCGGCCATGGCGGAGCCCACTACACTCAAGGCCGCCATCACCGAACGGGCCATGGCCATCGGCTTCGATCAAATCGGCTTCGCCGCGGCCGATTTCGGGCCAGATCCGGGCCACGGTCTTGATCAATTCCTAGCCGACGGCTTTCACGGCGACATGGCATGGATGGTGGAAAAAGCCCATTGGCGGCGGCACCCGCAAGCACTCTGGCCCGAGGCCAAATCGGTGATCATGCTGGCCATGAATTACGGCCCCGATTTCGATCCCCTGCCCCGGCTAGACGACACCGACCGGGCCGTCATCTCGGTCTATGCCCAAGGCAAGGACTATCACGACATCATCAAAAAACGGCTCAAAACCCTGGCTCGCTGGTTGGCGGAAACGCACCAAGCCGGGGTCAAAGTGTTTGTCGACACCGCCCCGGTCATGGAAAAGCCGCTGGCGGTTCAGGCCGGGTTGGGGTGGCAAGGCAAACACACCAATATGGTGTCCCGCAGCTTCGGATCGTGGGTCTTTCTCGGCAGCATTTTCACGACCCTTGATCTCGACCATGACGACAAGGAAATCGACCACTGTGGGCGCTGCCGCAACTGCCTGGATGCCTGCCCGACCAAAGCATTTCCCAAACCCTACCGGCTCGACGCCCGACGGTGCATTTCCTATCTGACGATCGAACACAAGGGACCGATCCCGCACGAATTTCGCAAACCGATGGGCAATCGCATCTATGGTTGCGACGATTGTTTGGCCGTCTGCCCGTGGAACAAATTCGCCGCAACGGCCCGCGAAAGCGCTTTTCATGCCCGCGATGAATTGGTCGGCCCGCTTCTTAAAAATTTAGTGACGATGGATGACGCTGCTTTTCGGAATTTCTTTGCGGGCTCGCCGATCAAACGCATCGGCCGCGACCGCTTCATCCGCAATGTGTTGATCGCGGTCGGCAACAGCGGCGATCCAACATTGGCCACAAGCGTCGAAGCTTTGTTGGCGGATAGCGCAGCGGTCGTGCGCGCCATGGCTGTTTGGGCGTTGCACGAATTGGCGCCGGATCGCAGTCATGCTTTGCGATCCAAACACGCGGGGCCCGAACAGGACGCCGATGTGCAAGCCGAATGGGCGCGACTAGGACCAACTTAAGGCCGGTCGCCGATTGGAAATTGCGATAAGTTGTTCAACGCCACCTCGGCCAAATCGGTGCCGGGGTAATAGACCACCGCCCCGATCCAATCCCACCGCGCCAGTTGTATTTGCCCGCGTTCATACCGCAGATTGCCGCGTTCCAACAACGCGTCCCCGCTTTCCGGGTCCAGCACGATGATGCGGCTGAGGTCGGCATCGGCCAATAGCGCTTGTTCGGTTTCCCGATAAGCCACTGCACGCAACAACAAGGCATCAAGGTTGTCTTTGTCACGATCCAAAACCTGACCGAGATCCTGGATCGCCTGCGTATAGTTTTTCTGCATCCCGGCGGCAATCGCGCGATCGAGATATAAATCTTTCAGACTTGGCGACCCGATCGGCACACTGCCGATGGCGCTTGAAAACGATTTATAGGCCCGGACCGGATCGTTGGCCAACAACCACGCATTCCCCGCCTGCGCCAATAGATCGCCAACCAAACTTGGACCGGGTGTCGCGCCGGACGCGCCAATCCCCCGTCCTTCGCGAACATCACTGGCGGCTTCTTCGAACCAGGCCGCGGCTTCGGCATAGCGATCAAGCGTCAGCAACGCCGCACCAAGGCAATGCTTGGCCGGAGCCCCCCCTTCGTGATCGCGCCACAGATGCGCCGCTTCCAAGGACGCTTCCGGCTTGCGCACCAGCATGCCCATGCAGGTCCGATACCGTGCCGCATCCGGCTGACTTAACCCGGCAAAAGGATTGTCTACAAATTGCCCCGCGGGAGGTTCACTATTCTGACGCTCACTACTTTGGCGTTCATTATTCTGGCGTTTTGTATTTTGGCGCTCAAGATGTTGATCCGCAGGCTGTTCGTGCGGTAACGGCGGCATGGTCTGGGCCGACAAGGTCTGGGCGGGCGCCGAGACCGCGATCAGGCAAACCACAAGACAAGATGCAAGATTGGCAGCATGGAGCATCAGACCTCGATCCGGCCACTCAAGGGCCTCTCACCATAGACCGTGAGACAAAAACAGCTTAGGACATAACCTGCATCATTTAGCCCATTGTTGTGGATAAAGTAAGGCGCCACACGTCATAGGGATAGAGAAACCACCGATCATGACCCCGCCCCCGCATCTTTTTTGTTTTGGCCTCGGCTTCAGCGCCCTGACCGTGGCGCGCCAACTGTTGCAACAGGGATATCGTGTGTCAGGCACCTGCCGCGAAGACGACAAGGCCGCACGGATGCGCGACCTTGGGATCACGCCGATGGCAATTCCCCTCCAACCCAATAGTCTCGACGCCACGATCACCCATGTTTTGGTCAGCATTCCGCCCGGCCCGGACGGCGATTTTGTCGCGCGCGATTATGGGAAAGCGCTTGAAGCTCTGCCCCACCTGGAATGGCTCGGGTATTTATCGACGACCGCCGTCTACGGCGACCAGGACGGCGGCTGGATCGACGAAGATGCGCCCCTGTCCCCGACCAGCGCGCGTGGGCGAAAACGCCTAAGCGCCGAACACGCATGGCAGGCCCTGACCTTACCGCTTCATATCTTTCGGCTGGCGGGGATTTATGGGCCGGGGCGCAATCAAATCGAAAAACTACGGGCCGGCAAAGCCCATCGTGTGATCAAACCGGGTCATATCGTCTCGCGCGTCCATGTCGACGATGTGGCCCAGACCGTGCTGGCATCAATCGCCCAGCCCAATCCCGGGCGTATTTATAATATCTGTGATGACGAAGCGGCGCCCCCGCAAGACGTCGTTGAATTTGCCGCCAAACTATCGGGGCTTGCCGTGCCGCCGGATATCGCCATTGAGGACGCGACCTTGTCGCCTATGGCACTTAGCTTTTACGCTGAAAGCAAGCGCGTTCGGAATAGCCGCATCAAAACCGAGCTTGGGGTCAAATTGCTTTATCCGACCTATCGCGATGGTTTAACGGCGCTGTTCCGCCAAAGCCGTTAATTCGTCCACCGCCGCCGTCAATCGGTCCAGGTCGGCGGGGCTCGACAGCCGATGATCGCCATTTTTGACAAACGTCACCGTCACATCGTCGGACGTCAAACGTTCTATTATGCGCAGCGAATGCAGGGCCGGAACGTCGCGATCATCGAGGCCGTGCAACAGCCGCACCGGACCTTCTACCTTAATCGGACCACCGAGTAGCAAATGAGCGTCGCCATCTTCAATCAACCGCTTGGTGATCACATAGCCGTCATCGCTATAGTCCGACGGTTGACTGAGACAGCCTTCGGTTTCGATCGTGTGCTTATCCGCATCGCTCAACGTATTCCACAGCAAATCGCGAGTGAAATCTGCCGCCGCCGCGATGCCGACCAAGCCGATAACCCGATCCGGGCGCGCCAATGCCGCCAACAACGCCAGCCAGCCGCCCATGCTGGAGCCGACCAAAATCTGTGGCCCAACAGCAACGCGGTCCAAAATTGCCAAAACATCATCGCGCCAGCGACCGATTGTACCGTCAATAAACTTGCCAGACGACGCGCCATGCCCCAAATAGTCAAACCGCACAAAAGCTTGGCCGCGCGTCCGGCAATGGGCTTCAAGCGCCAGCGCCTTGGTGCCAGTCATATCGGATTTAAATCCGCCCAGAAAAATCACCCCCGGCATATTCCCCGGCAGGGCGTGATAGGCGATCATATGTCCGTCGGGGAGTTCGAGTTGGGTTGGTATAGGGGTCATGAATAAAACACTTCCAACAATGACGGCCGCCACAGCAGCCTCCATGCGCCAGGATGGCTCCCCATCTAGCGGGAATGATTTGGTTTGCCAAGCACCATCCATCATGCAAGTGGTGCCGCGTCTAGAAGCCGGGGCCACCGCCCGCAGTACGGTCGATCTATCCTCGGTCATTGTCAGATCCCGGGGGCGTTCGGTTGTGGTGTCCGACAAGGGCCGCATGACCACCGACCTGTTGCGGACCGGTGCCGTCCATATCCCGGCCCGGGTCGATGGTGACGGGACCTGGCAATTGGCGCGGCTGGCCCTGACTATTGCCCGCTATGCCAAACGTCATCAGGTCGAATTGATCCATAGCCGCAGCCCGGCCACGGCTTGGGCCGCCGCCTTGGCCAAGCGCCACACCGGTATCCCCTATGTGGTGACACTCCATGACCGATTTACGCCAGACCTGCGCCGCCACCGCTGGTTTGCGGACGCCGTGCGTGGCGCCGATCATGTGATTGCGGTCTCGAATTTCATGGCCCACCATGCGGCCAAAGATTTGAAACTCGACGAGAACCGCTTGGCCATCATTCCGAACGGCCTCAATTTGACCCGCTTCAATCCCGGCGGCGTGATTGCCGACCGAGTGATCAAATTGGCGCAACGCTGGTTGTTGCCGGATGGCGTCCCGCTCATTCTGGCGCCCGGACGACTGACACCGGCCAAAGGCCATGAAACCGTGATCGACGCCCTAACCAAATTAGGAGATCGCCCGTTTGTGTGCTTTTTCCCAGGGGACGACAAAGACAGCAGTAAAGACGTCGAAAAATATCGGGCCGGCCTCGAAGCTCTGGTCATATCCCGTGGCCTTGAAGGCAAAGTCCGGTTCGTCGGCTTTTGCGAGGATATGCCGGCCGCCTATATGCTGGCCGATGTCGTTGTGAGCGCCAATACCGAACCGCCTGCCTTCGACTTGGTGACCGCCGAAGCCCAAGCCATGGGCCGCCCGGTCATCGCCAGCGATCTCGGCGCCAGCCCAGAACTGATTATCCCGGACCAAACCGGCTGGCTCGTGCCGCCCAGCAATGCCGAAGCTTTGAGCAACCGGATCGCCGACGCCTTGGCGCTGACCGTGTCAGCCCGGGAAAGCATTGCCATCCTGGCGCGGGAGCGGATCGAACGGCATTATTCGTTGGATCAGATGTGTGCCAAAACCCTGGCCCTTTACCGCACCGTACTGGATCGCAAAATCGCCGCCCAATCTGCCGCATGATCGTGGTCTTTATCCGCCCTGGTTCAGAGGCCACCCCCATGGCCTAGACCTTGACAGGCGCTGAAATCCTTATACTTTGCGCGGTGGCGGGTGTTTTCCGCCTTCGTAATTTTGTGGCCGCAGGTTAGCCACCCTATCAGGTAGTGGAGCATGAACAATCCAGAGCCCATCCAGGCGATCGCCGTAACGCTGCCCGACGGCAGTGTCAGACGGTATGATCGCCCGGTATCAGGAGCCGAGATCGCCGCCGACATCGGCCCCGGTCTGGCCAAAGCCGCGCTTGCCTTGCGCGTAGATGGCGATCTTAAAGATCTGGCTCATGTGCTCACGACCGACGCCTCCATCGCCATTTTGACCCGCAAAGACGAAGACGCGCTGGAGCTTTTGCGCCACGACGCGGCCCACGTCATGGCTGAAGCCGTCAAGGAATTATATCCGGAAACGCAGGTCACCATCGGCCCGGCCATCGAGCATGGCTTTTATTACGATTTTGCCCGATCCGAGCCGTTCACGCCTGATGATCTGGCCAAAATCGAAGCCCGCATGCACGAAATCGTCGACCGTGACGAAGTGATCGAACGCGAAGTGTGGGATCGCCAGGAAGCGGTTTATTTCTTCGAAGGTCAAGGCGAGCAGTACAAATCCGAAATCATCGCCGCCATTCCAGGCTCCGAGGAAGTCTCGCTCTATCGCCAAGGCGAGTTCATCGACTTGTGTCGCGGGCCGCATTTGCCGTCCACCAGCAAACTGGGGCATGCCTTCAAATTGATGTCGGTGGCCGGTGCTTATTGGCGCGGCGATTCCAAGAATGCCATGTTGCAGCGGATTTATGGCACGGCCTGGCGCGACGACAAGGAACTGAAAGAGCATCTGTTCCGGCTCGAAGAAGCCGAACGCCGCGATCACCGCAAGATCGGCAAGGAAATGGACCTGTTCCATCTCCAGGACGAAGCCCAAGGGTCGGTGTTCTGGCACCCCAAAGGCTATGTCATTTGGCGGGCGCTTGAAAACTACATCCGCCGCCGTCTTGATGCTGCCGGTTATGTGGAAGTCAAAACGCCACAGCTTCTGAGTGCCAAATTGTGGGAGCAATCGGGTCACTGGGCCAAGTTCCGGGAAAACATGTTCGTGGTCCCGGATGAAATCCCAAGCACCGCCGAAGATGCCCCGATTGTCAGCGCCGACGCCGAATTTCTGGCTTTGAAGCCGATGAATTGCCCGGCCCACGTACAGATCTTCAAGCAGGGGATCAAAAGCTATCGCGACCTGCCGTTACGCATGGCCGAGTTCGGTTGTTGCCACCGCAACGAAGCCCATGGCGCGTTACACGGGATCATGCGCGTGCGCCAGATGACCCAGGACGATGCCCATATCTTCTGTCGTGAAGACCAGATCGGCGAAGAAACGGCACAGTTCTGCGATCTGTTGCAAAGCGTCTACCGCGACCTTGGGTTTGACAACGTCACCGTCCATCTGGCGACGCGGCCGGAACAACGGGCTGGCGACGACGCCGTTTGGGACCGCGCCGAGGCCGCCTTGGAAAACGCCCTCAAGGCTACCGGGCTTGCCTATATCATCTCGCCCGGTGAAGGCGCCTTTTATGGTCCGAAGCTTGAGTTTCACCTGAAAGACGCCATCGGCCGGTCGTGGCAGTGCGGTACGTTGCAGCTCGATTTCCTAATGCCGCAACGGCTCGACGCCAGCTATATCGGCGAAGACGGCGCCAAACACCGCCCGGTCATGCTGCATCGGGCGATTCTGGGCACGCTTGAGCGCTTTACCGGCATTTTGATCGAAAACTACGCCGGTCGCTTCCCGTTGTGGCTGGCCCCGGTTCAAGCCGTGGTCGCGACCATCACCAGCAAGGCCGACGATTACGCGGAAACTGTGGTGGCCAAGCTCAAAGCTGCCGGGTTACGGGTCGAAATCGACACCCGGAACGAGAAGATCAATTACAAGATTCGTGAGCATTCGCTGGCCAAAGTTTCGGCCATTCTCGTCGTCGGCGAGCGCGAAGCCCAAGAAAGTAAGGTTTCCATGCGTCGTTTGGGCTCCCAAGATCAAGAAACACTTGCGCTTGAGGACGCCGTGAATAGACTTGTGGCCGAAGCGGCCCCTCCACGGTGAGGGACCGCTGTTATGCTTGTGGCAGGTGAACAGGCATAATCATTTTGATTCGTGGATAGGCTTTTAAAACACCAAGCCGGTTGAGGAGGAAGTTTGATAAGGAAGGGACCACCGGGCAATACCCCGCCCGCGCAACAAGGACCAAGAGTGAATGAACAGATTCGCGTGCCAGAGGTTCGCCTGATTGGTGCCGAAGGTGAAAATCATGGCGTCGTCGACATTAAGCGCGCGCTAGAACTCGCCAATGAAGCCGCCCTTGACCTCGTTGAAATCTCGCCGACCGCTGAGCCTCCCGTCTGTAAAATCCTCGATTACGGAAAATACAAATACGAAGCCCAAAAGAAGGCCAATCAAGCGCGCAAGACCCAAAAAGTCATCGAGATCAAAGAGATCAAGATGCGGCCGACGATCGATAAGCATGACTATGACGTCAAAATGCGGGCGATCGAGAAGTTTCTGGGCGAAGGCGATAAGGTTAAAGTCACCCTGCGCTTCCGGGGCCGTGAAATGGCCCACCAAGAGTTGGGGATGGCCGTGCTCATTCGGGTGCAAACCGATCTCGGCGACAATGCCAAGATCGAACAGCCGCCGAAATTCGAAGGCCGCCAGATCATTATGGTCATCGCCCCGAAATAACGCGGGCACCCATCGCGTAAAGCTACAAAAAAGCCGCCCAACAGGCGGCTTTTTCAATGATATCCGTGCGTTGGATCAACGCTTCTTGACCTTGAGCCCGTCTTTTTCCAACAGGGCAATCACACTGTCGTCGCCCAACAGATGGGCCGCACCGACCACAACCAGGTGATTGCCGGGGGTCTGCAAAAGCTCCTTAATCTTCGGCACCCAATTTTTGTTGCGCCGAACCAGCATCGCCTCGTAAAGGTCCGGGCTTTCCTTGATGGCATCGACCATTAGCGTTTCGAGTTTGCTGTTTTGGCCCTTAACCCAAGCTGTGGTCATCTGGTCGAGCAGACCCTCGGCGTCATCGAACTGGCGCAAGGTATCCCGCAGCATCGCCACCTGGGCTTCCGGCGTCATGCCGGCCAGACCATCAAGCTGCTCGCCCGCGGTCTCGAGGCCGGAAATCGGCAATTTGCGCAGCACGGCTTCCGCCGTCAGCACCCGCTCGACCCCGGATTGCGGATCATAGCCGAGCTTTTGAACAAACCCTGCCGCCACCACCACCGACGCATACCAAGGCTTCAGCCGGTTGACGACGGCCTCGGCAACACCGACACCCTTGGCCGCATCGACCGTATGCTGATAAAGCTCGGCGTCGACAGTGGTTTGGAGGCTCGCACCGCCTTGGTACAACCCCCGATCCAGGGTGATTTTCTGAATTTCAGCTGTGGCTTCAGGGTTCAAGACCACTTCCAGCACCAGATGATCGGCTTTGGCGAAGGCGGCTTTTAGCTTATCGCCATACCACACCGTCCCCGGTTTCAGCATATGGATTGAGCCAAACAACAGAACCGTGCCCTTGTCCCCCGTGATTTCCCATAAGGATGGGCTTGCGGCACTGGTTTGCCGGGCCTCAGCCGTTGGACTAACAAGGCTCGAAGACCACGCAAATAGTGTGAACAGACAGACAAAAAGGCGAATAAGCTGCACAATAAGCACTCCTAGCGGGTGAAATCGGCAAAAGATTATGCGGCTCCACCCCGTCACGTCAAACTTGCATTTCGCGTCATCAATGGCTATAACCCCCGAGCTTCCATCGGATGGGCTGGCGTAAGGGCATGCCTTCCCCATCTTTGAAGCTTATCCGGGCCGGGTTACCTGCCCCTCACTTGTTAACTGAAGGATAGCAAAATGCCCAAGATGAAGACCAACAGCGGGGCTAAAAAGCGTTTTAGCCTGACCGCATCCGGTAAAGTCCGGTCCGGCCAAGCCGGTAAGCGCCACGGCATGATCAAGCGCGGCAATAAATTCATCCGCAATCAGCGGGGGTCAACGATTCTGTCCGACCAGGACGCGCGGATCGTTAAAACCTTCCTGCCTTACGCGTAAGGAGTTCGGAGAATGGCTCGCGTTAAACGTGGTACGACGGCTCATGCCCGTCATAAAAAAGTTACCGACCAAGCCAAAGGCTATTATGGTCGTCGCAAAAATGTATTCCGCTCTGCGGTTCAAGCCGTTGAAAAGGGCTTGCAATACGCATACCGTGACCGTCGCGTTAGAAAGCGTGATTTCCGGGCGCTGTGGATCCAACGGATCAACGCCGGAGTACGTTTGTATGGACTGACCTACTCGCGATTTATGGACGGGCTGAAAAAGGCCCAGATCGAGCTTGACCGTAAGGTGCTTGCCGATCTCGCCGTCCGTGAACCGGAGGCTTTCAAGGCAGTTGTAGACCAGGCTAAAGCCGCGCTCGAAAAAGCCGCTGCTTAACTTTTCCTGGACGACGATCTCCTCGAGACATCGGTTACGACGAAGGAAGGGCCTTCCTCAAAGGGGGCCCTTTTTTTATTGGCTTTTTGGCAAAAGGTATAAAGCATGAGTGACTTGAAGGCGCTCGAACAAGAACTTCTTGGCGCGATCACCAGCGCCGCCGACTTAACCGCTTTGGAGGCGGCCCGGGTCGCCGCCTTGGGCAAAAAAGGTCGCGTATCGGAATTGATGAAGGCGCTCGGCGGCATGAGCCCGGACGAACGCAAAGCCGCAGGGCCACTGTACAACGGCCTGCGCGATAGCGTGACCGATGCCATCAACAGCCGTAAAACTCTGTTGGAAGACGCCGCCATCAACGCCAAGCTGGCGGCCGAACGGATCGATGTCACCTTGCCGGTTCGCCCGGAATTTGAAGGCTCGATCCATCCGGTCAGTCAGGTCATGGACGAAGTGATCGAGATCTTCGCCGACATGGGCTTCGCCGTTGCCGAAGGCCCGGATATCGAGGACGACTTCAACAATTTCACCGCACTCAATATTCCTGAATCCCATCCGGCGCGGCAGATGCACGACACGTTCTATTTGCGCCCGGGACCGGACGGCAAATCGAAACTGTTGCGCACCCATACCTCGCCGGTGCAGATCCGCACCATGTTGAGCCAAAAACCGCCGATCCGGATCATCGCCCCGGGCCGCACCTATCGCTGTGATTCCGATGCCACCCATACCCCGATGTTCCATCAGGTCGAAGGACTGGTGATCGACAAAGCGACCCACATGGGTCATTTGAAAGGCACCTTGGAAGCGTTTGCACGCGCCTTTTTTGAAGTCGAGAAAGTCAAAATGCGGTTCCGCCCGAGCTATTTCCCGTTCACGGAACCTTCGGCCGAAGTCGATATCGGTTGCACGTTCAAGGGTGATGAAATCGTCCTTGGTGAAGGCAATGATTGGCTGGAAATTCTGGGCTGCGGCATGGTGCATCCGCGCGTGCTCGCCAATGTCGGCATCGATCCCAATGAATACCAAGGCTTCGCCTTTGGCTGCGGGATCGACCGTTTGGCGATGCTGAAATACGGCATTCCGGATCTCCGCCAATTTTTCGAATCCGATCTGCGCTGGCTGCGGCATTATGGCTTTGCTGCGCTTGATGTACCGGCTCTGGCTGCGCGAGGGGTAAAATGAAATTCACACTGACTTGGTTACAAGACCATCTGGATACCGATTGGGCCGTCGAGGCTCTGGCCGATAAACTCACGTCTGTTGGGCTTGAGCTTGAAGGCATCGAAGATCGCGCCGCCGCCTTGAAGCCGTTTGTGATCGCCGAAGTGCTCGACGCCAAACAACATCCGAACGCCGATCGCTTGCGGGTGTGTCAGGTCAACACCGGCACAGAAACGCTCCAGGTTGTGTGTGGCGCCCCGAATGCCCGCACCGGCATCAAAGCCGTGTTCGCGCCATCGGGCAGCTACATCCCCGGCAGCGGCATCACCCTGAAGCCGACGGACATTCGTGGTGAGGCTTCGAACGGCATGTTGTGTTCGGAGCGCGAGCTTGAATTATCGGACGAGCATAACGGTATCATCGAGTTGCCGAGCGACGCCCCCGTCGGCACAGCTTACGCAGAGTATGCCGGTCTTGGCGATCCAGTGATCGACGTTGCCGTCACCCCGAACCGGCCGGATTGTTTGGGTATTATTGGTATCGCCCGCGATCTCGCCGCAGTCGGTGCCGGGCGCTTTATTTCGCCCAAAATCGAGCCCATCCCCGGCACCTTCAAAAGCGAAATCGGTGTCCGTATCGAGCTTCCAAATGACGCCGCCGACGCCTGTCCGGTTTTCGTCGGACGGACCATTCGCGGCGTTAAAAACGGCCCCAGCCCTAAGTGGCTACAGGATCGCCTGAAAGCGATCGGCCTGCGCCCGATCTCGGCCTTGGTCGACATCACCAACTTCCTGACCCACGACCGGGCCCGTCCGCTCCACGTCTATGACGCCGCCAAAGTCAGTGGCGATATCATCGTGCGTTTGGGCCGCGACGGCGAAACATTGGAAGCTTTGGACGGCAAGACCTATACGATCAATAGCAACGTTTGTGTCATTGCCGACCAAGATCGTGCCTTGGGCTTCGGCGGCGTCATGGGCGGCACCTATTCCGGGTGTTCGGTGGACACGGTTGATGTATTCGTCGAATCCGCGTTGTTCGATCCGATCCGCACGGCGAATGCCGGTCGCACCTTGGGGATCCTCAGTGATGCCCGCTTCCGCTTTGAGCGCGGCGTCGACCCAGAAGGCACCATCAGCGGGATCGAACTTGCAACCAAACTGATCCTGGAACTCTGTGGCGGCGGCGAGGTCAGCGATCTTGTCATCGCCGGAGCCGTGCCTGTGAGCGATAAATCGGTGACCTTCCGCCCCAGCCGTGTCGCAACTCTTGGCGGTTTGGACCTTCCGGCCCATCAATCTGTCCGTATCCTCGAAAGCCTCGGCTTCAAAGCGGAGCAGTTCGGCGATGAATACGCCGTGACCGTGCCAAGCTGGCGCCCGGATGTGGATGGCGAAGCCGATCTGGTCGAAGAAGTGCTGCGCATCGCCGGGCTCGATACGGTGCCGTCGCTTCAATTGGACCGCCCGACCCCACCGCAAGGCGTCTTGACGTCACGGCAAAAGCGGACCCGGCTGACCAAACGCCTGCTGGCAACCCGTGGCCTGCGCGAAGCGGTGACCTGGTCGTTCCTGCCCGAAAAGCAAGCCCAGTTGTTTGGTGGCGGAGCTGAAGCGTTGAAATTGGCCAATCCGATTTCGACCGAGCTTGACACCATGCGGCCGTCGTTGCTGCCCAATCTGATCGCCGCCCTTGGCCGCAATGCCGATCGGGGTTTCCACGATCTCGGGCTTTACGAGGTCGGCGGCAGCTACAGTGACGATACACCGGAAGGCCAAATACTGACCGCAGCCGGTGTGCGCGGCGGTGCTCAAGGCGAACGTCATTGGACCGGCAAGCCGCAAGCGGTCGATGCCTTTGTTGTGAAAGCCGATGTTATGGCCGTATTGGCCGCCACCGGCGCACCGTTGGACAATCTGATCACCACAACCGACACACCGGCCTGGTATCATCCCGGTCGGTCCGGTGTGTTGAAACTCGGCCCCAAGGTGCTGGCCCGGTTCGGCGAAATCCACCCGTCGGTGCTGAAAACCATGGGCGTGGACGGTCCGATCGCCGCGTTTGAGGTGTTCCTGGACGCGATCCCGACCGCCAAAGTCAAAAGCCGGTCCCGCGGCCCCTTGAAAGCATCGG
Source organism: Alphaproteobacteria bacterium (assembly GCA_037189785.1). Lineage (GTDB taxonomy): Bacteria > Pseudomonadota > Alphaproteobacteria > Sphingomonadales > Govanellaceae > Govanella. The sequence goes on along the minus strand of JBBCIP010000406.1, from coordinate 6,135 downwards.
ACTATCAGGCTGTTGATCGTGACTTCGCTTTTGTCGTCGAACAAGCCGTGGCCGCCGAAGATATCCTGCGGTCGGCCCGCGGTGTCGACAAAGTCCTGATCACCGGCGCCCGTATTTTCGACGTCTATGAAGGAACCGGTGTCGGGGACGGCAAGAAGTCGGTGGCTCTCGGGATCACGCTGCAAGCTTTGGATCGGACCTTGACCGATCAAGAAATTGATGCCGTCGCCACCAAAGTCATTGATGCCGTAACAAAGAAAACCGGTGCTATATTAAGGGCTTAGCCAAAGCCCTAAAACTTTAACGATATTTTATCGCTTCGACGCATAGGCTCGGTTCTGGGGGGAAAGAACCGGGCCTATCGTTTAAGATGATCCGGCACTTCACCCCCTATGACCGTATAGCCGCATAGTCAGGCATTCTTGGTTGGATGCTTATATCAGGTGGGGAATGTCCGTCTCGGAAAGCAGCATAAAAGTCCCCTTTTTCACCAAACTGAAGGTTTGGTGGGAAGGCTACGACATGCGCGAGGTCGAGGCCCGACTGAAAGAACGCCAGCCCAAACCAACCAAAGCCGCAGCGCCAAAACCAGACGTCACCCCAATGGATACGGTGCTGCCGATCCCACCATGGGACGATAAGCGCATAGAAATTGCCCAATACATCTGGGGCGAAGGCTATTGCGGTCCGGGCGGCCCCGATCAGGTCATCGCGTTGTCAAAACTTTTGGCCATGTCACCGGAAATGAGCGCCCTTGTCATCGGCGCCGGACTGGGCGGTCCATCCCGCGTACTGGCGCAAGAATTCGGCGTCTGGATCACCGGCGTTGAAGAAAACGAAAAACTAGCCACCGCCGCCATGGAGCTGTCGTCCCGCGCCGGGCTTGCGAAGAAAGCCGAAATCAAACATTACGACCCGAAAAACCCCGATTTAGAGCGAAATTTCGACCGTGCCTTTTCCAAAGAAGCGCTGTTCACGGTCGAAGCAAAACTTGATCTGCTGCGCCATGTGCATCAAAAACTGAAGCCGGATAGCCTGTTTCTGATGACCGATTATTTTCTGGCCCGGGACGGGGTCACCAATACCCCCGACTATGTGATGTGGAAACAAGGCGAGGCGATCCGTCCCTATCCCGTGACCATCACCGAGATGCAAGAAATCTTAGACGTCGCCGGCTTCAGCATTCGTGTCAACGAAGACGTGACCGAAACCTATGTGGCCATGGTCGCCCGCGCCTGGGCCGATGCCGACAAAGTCGTCAGTAAGCTTTTGGAACAGGGTGAACAAGGGCGGGTTTTGGTCGATGTGTTGATGCGTGAAGCCGAATATTGGAGCCTGCGCTGCCGTCTACTGGAACACGGCATGCTCCATGTTCACCGGATCTTGGTGTCCAAGAAATCAGGGAAAACCATGTCCGATTGGTAACCTTCCGCTGCACGCAGAAGGCTCTTTTTGACTATCTTCTGCTGCACGCAGAAGATATTGGCGAAAGCGCATTGTTTTTGCTACAAGCGCCCCCATGACAGATATCAATAAGATTCGCAATTTTTCCATTATTGCCCATATCGACCATGGTAAATCGACCTTGGCCGACCGCTTGATCCAAGTGTGCGGTGGCTTGAGTGATCGTGAAATGCGCGAGCAAGTGCTCGATTCCATGGATATCGAACGCGAACGCGGCATCACCATCAAGGCCCAGACCGTGCGCCTGAATTACAAGGCCAACGACGGTCAGGACTATGTTTTGAACCTGATGGATACCCCGGGCCACGTCGACTTTTCCTATGAAGTCAGCCGCTCGTTGGCAGCCTGCGAGGGCTCGATCCTGGTCGTCGACGCCAGCCAAGGCGTTGAAGCGCAAACGCTCGCCAACGTCTACAAAGCCATTGAAAACAACCACGAGATCGTGCCTGTCCTCAATAAGGTCGACCTGCCCGCCGCTGAGCCGGACCGGGTCCGCCAGCAAATCGAGGATGTGATCGGGCTCGATGCCTCGGACGCCGTTTTAGCATCGGCCAAAACCGGCATCGGCATCAAAGATGTGCTTGAAGCACTGGTCGCCCGTTTGCCGTCCCCACAAGGTGACCGCGAGGCCCCTTTGAAAGCTCTGCTCGTCGACAGCTGGTATGACCCCTATCTCGGCGTGGTCGTGCTGGTGCGGATCATCGACGGTCAACTAAAGCGCGGCATGAAAATCCGCATGATGGCGGCCAAGACCGTCCATACCGTGGAAAAGGTCGGTATCTTCACCCCGAAACACGTCACCGTCGACGTGTTAGGCCCGGGCGAAATGGGGTTCTTTACCGCCGCCATCAAGGAAGTGGCCCAGACCAAAGTCGGCGACACCTTGACCGACGAAGTGCGGCAAACGCCCGAACCGCTCCCGGGCTTTAAGCCGGTGCAATCGGTGGTGTTCTGCGGCCTGTTCCCCTCGGACGCCGCCGATTTCGAACATTTGCGCGAAAGCCTGCATAAACTGCGGCTCAATGACGCCAGTTTCGAGTTTGAGCCGGAATCGTCGGCCGCCCTTGGGTTCGGATTCCGCTGCGGTTTCCTTGGCATGCTGCATCTGGAAATCATCCAAGAACGCTTGATGCGCGAGTTCGATCTCGACCTCATCACCACCGCACCGAGTGTTGTCTACAGGGTCCATCAGACCAACGGGGCCGTACTCGAATTGCACAATCCGGCCGACATGCCGGACCCTGTGAAAATCGAAACCATCGAGGAACCTTGGATCCGTGCGACGATCTTCGTGCCGGATGAATATCTCGGCTCGGTCTTGAAACTGTGCGAAGACAAACGCGGCCAACAGATCGAGCTGACCTATGCCGGTACCCGGGCCATGGTCGTCTATCTGTTGCCGCTCAATGAAGTGGTTTATGACTTCTATGATCGCCTAAAGTCGATCAGCCGGGGCTATGCCAGCTTCGACTATGCCATGGAAGACTACCGTCCTGGCGATCTGGTCAAAATGTCGATCCTGGTCAATGCCGAGCCCGTGGATGCCTTGTCCACCATGGTTCACCGGTCGATGGCCGAAACCCGCGGCCGGGCCATGTGCGAGCGCCTGAAGGATCTTATTCCGCAACACTTGTTCCAGATTCCGGTCCAAGCCGCCATTGGTGGTCGGGTGATCGCCCGCGAAACCATCCGCGCCTTACGCAAAGACGTGACCGCCAAATGCTATGGCGGTGATATTTCCCGTAAGCGAAAACTTCTGGACAAACAGAAGGAAGGGAAGAAGAAAATGCGTCTTTACGGGAAAGTCGAAATTCCGCACGACGCTTTCATCTCGGCCCTCAAGATGGACCGCAAGTAACCCGGCAATACTCTTCGGCACCCGGCAACAGTCGGCAGCAGGGATGACCGGGGACGACCGGGGCGAGGCCCGGTCATGACGATAGGCCCGACGATTTACACGCCGTATGGGGTGTGGAACAGCGACGCCAGACTGCGATTCAGAAATTCAGCCACCACAAGATTGGCAGCGACAATAGCAAACGCCGTGCCGCCGCGGCGCTTACCGCTGTCTTCCTCGAGCGCGACCGTGATCACATACCATTGATAGATCACCACCAGCGCGTTGGTGGCCAAAAACGCCAACGATAATTTATCGCCGCTTAACCAGCCCGCGGCCATCAAACCGATCATCGGCAGCTGCATAGTCATGGCCACGACTTGCGACCAATTATAGCCGATCAAAACCGGGGCATAGTGGCGATCCAGGCGTAACCAGCGCAAAATCAATAACGTGGATATTGCAATCAGCGGCCACTGCAACAAATATTCACTGGCTCGCATCAGACCGAGACCTCGATCGATAGCTTCGTAAAGCTCATCGGCTAGGTCATAGCTCGAGTAGGTTATTCTTTCGCAATAAACATAGATGACGAGGAACGGCAGACCGATGGCCGCTGCAAAAAAAGACTGCCAATAGCCCTTGGCGCTGACATCGAGCATAGCATAGCCGCTGCGGTCCAGATTCGCCAAACGCCACACACCCTGCAGCGACTGCCTCACCGACCCTCCTACGACCATGCTGACCCCGTTATCCCCTCGCGAAAAAGCTTTCCAAAATACTCTGATAGATAGTCGTTAAAGCCTCGATATCGGCAATCGCCGCACGCTCATCGACTTTATGCATTGTAGCCCCAATCAGGCCGAACTCTACCACAGGACACGCGTTTTTGATAAATCGTGCGTCCGATGTGCCGCCCGTGGTCGACAGGTCCGGCTCACGCCCGGTAACCGCCTTTACTGCATCGACCACCAGTTGGCTCAGGTGCCCCGGTTGGGTTAAAAACGCCTCGCCCGAAATATGTGTCTTGAGCTCATAAGCGCCCCCTACACTGTCGCAAACACTTGTAATCCAGTCGACCAAAGACTGGCCCGTGTGGCGATCATTAAAGCGGATATTGACCCGCCCCGTGGCTGCCGCCGGGATGACATTGGTCGCCACATTGCCGACGTCGACCGTCGTCACTTCCAGGTTCGAGCGATCGAAATGCTCCGTCCCCTCATCCAACCGCCGGTCCGTCAGACGTGTCATGATCTTCAAAAGACGCGGGATTGGATTGTCCGCCAAATGCGGATAAGCCACGTGCCCCTCGGCCCCGATCACGGTAATCTCGGCATTGACACTACCACGGCGGCCAATCTTAATCATATCCCCTAGAATACGGGGATTTGTCGGCTCACCGACCACACACGCGTCGATCGTCTCGCCACGCGCCGCCAGCCAATCCAACATCTTTTTGGTGCCGTTGATGGCAACCCCTTCTTCGTCGCCAGTAATCAACAAACTGATCGAACCGGGCGGTGTCCCGAACCGGGCCACGGCGGCCACGAACGCGGCAATGGCGCTTTTCATATCGGCGGCGCCACGGCCATAAAGGCTACCGTTTTCAATGACGCCCGCGAATGGGTCCACCGTCCACTGCCCGCGATCACCGACCGGCACCACATCGGTATGACCGGCAAAACAAAAATGCGGCGCGCGATCACCCAGACGCGCATAGAGATTGTCGATCGACGCCGTCCCGTCTTCGCTGAACGGCAAACGGTGGCAAGTAAATCCGAGGCTCTTGAGAGCGCCTTCGAGCACATCCAGGGCACCAGCGTCCGCGGGCGTCACACTGGGGCAGCGAATGAGCGCTTGCGCCACAGCAACGGGATCGCGGACATCTGGCATATCAATCCCCATATTAGGCTCTCAGCAATTCATTAATCGATGTCTTTTCCCGGGTTCGGGCATCGACTTTTTTGACAATGATCGCAGCATACAGGCTCGGCCCCGGCGTGCCGTCGGCCAAAGGTTTGCCCGGCAATGCACCCGGTACCACAACCGAATAGGCCGGAACACGGCCATAATAGATTTCGCCGGTGTCACGGTCGACGATCTTGGTCGAGGCCCCGATATAAACGCCCATCGACAACACCGCACCTTCTTCAACGACCACCCCTTCCGCAACCTCGGATCGGGCACCGATGAAACAATTGTCTTCGATGATGACCGGACCGGCTTGGAGCGGTTCGAGCACCCCACCGATCCCCGCCCCGCCCGAGATGTGGCAGTTCTTGCCAATTTGCGCGCAGGAGCCGACCGTGGCCCAGGTATCGACCATGGTGCCGCTATCGACATAGGCGCCGAGATTGACGAAGCTCGGCATCAGTACCCCGCCCGGAGCAATAAACGCCGACCGCCGGACAATCGCCCCCGGTACCGACCGGAACCCGGCAGCGCGGTATTTGGCATCATCCCACCCGGCGAATTTGGACGGCACCTTATCGAACCACGGCGCACCATCCGGGCCGCCGCTGATCGGGGCCATGTCATTGAGCCGAAACGACAACAAAACGGCCTTCTTAAGCCATTGATTAACAACCCATTGGCCCGTTTCTTTGGTAGCGACGCGGGCTTGGCCCGAATCAAGGGCATTAAGCGCCGCTTCAACGGCATCGCGAACCTCGCCCTTGGTCGACACCGAAACTTGGTCCCGGTTGTCCCATGCTTGTTCAATAGTGGTTTGCAATCCGCTTACGCTCATCGTTTCTGCCTATTTCTCTGTGAAAACCGGCTCATTCATGGCCAAGCGACTGGCTTATGTCAACCTATTGCTATGCCTGGATGAC
>JBBCIP010000405.1:0-5344 GCA_037189785.1 Alphaproteobacteria bacterium | reverse complement strand
TTCTTCGTAGCGGATTCAAAGTCGAAATCCTCAACGCGTGTGCCGCGAACGATCGCGACCCGTGTCTCCTCCGGGTGGGTGGAGTCGATCAACATACGTGTGGCCATGAAATGCTCCATGGAAGGGCCGCGCTGACCTACGAGACCGGAACCGGGACAACGTTGTCCGGGACCCTAAAACTCGCGATAAGGGGTTTACCCGTGTGACGGCCAAAAACAGGGGCCGGGACCAGGGCGCGCTGGCGCTTCTCAAGTTAAAGTGATGAGAAAGATTAGGATGAAGCGGGTAGCTCGGGCCACTTTGCGTTAACAACGCATCCTCAAAGGATCCCCGCCCAAAGGATCCCAGGTGTGCTTGATCGCTGCCGGTTCGTGGCGAACCGGGCCATGGGGAGCCAATATTAGGGGCACAAAGTGAAAGGCGAGCTAGGTTCATTAAATTGGTTAAAAGTTCTTGTATTTGGTGGCGCCTTCAGCATAAAGACGCGAGTTAAACAAAAAGCTCGGCCGAGAGGTCCGATGAGAGGAGCCCACAATCTGCCTCTGCATAGGATTGCGGAAGCAAATCAAAACGGTGCTCCATCTGGTGCGGGCTACCCCGACGAAATGAGCTTACCCTTTAAACATAATCTGATGTATAGCGGACTGACAAGAGTGTTACTGAACGCTTTTCCTGAAAACTTCACAAACTTGCCTGGTGGACGAGAGTCTTCTAGTAAGTCCCAGAGATTCAAGACTCTTTTCAGGCCTTTGCAATTTCGTTAGAATGCCGCGCATGTTTGGGATGGAAACCGCGACATATAACCCGCTTAAAGATCGGGTCGATGCCACCTTGAAGACCAGGGTTGAGCAGGCTTTTCTGTCGTTAGTAATTGTTTTTATTAGCCTTTTTGTTTTTGTTCCGCCGCTGGCTGCGCTTGTGGTCAAGGATATCCGGTTGGGTGAAAACGGGGCTATGACCCGGTTCGTGGTCGAAACCGATGGGGCCTTAACCTATTCCATTTTCTCCCTAGCCGACCCGCACCGCGTTGTCATTGATATGACGGCGGGGGAATTTTCGGGGCAATATGGCTCAACCAGTCGCGGCCTTGTCTCAGGCTACCGTTTTGGCTTGTTTCAGCCCGGCACGGCCCGCTTAGTGCTTGATTTGAAAGGCCCGGCGGCCATTGCCACGCATTTCATCATCCCGCCGCGGGATGGTGCCGGGTACCGCTTGGTGGTGGATATGCAGCCGACCACGCGGGACGCTTTTTTGGCCGGGGTCAAGGCAAGTGCCGACGCGGCCCCTGAAACCAACACGGTGGCATCGGCGCCATCGTCAGCTCAGGCACAATCCCAAGCGCAAGTTCAAATGGAGGCCCGGGCTGAAGCCCAAGGTGCTCCTGCCGTGACACCGCCATCGCAGAAGGCTCCCGCGACCACAGCGGCTAAAACCGGCAATGCCGGCAAGCGGGTGATCGTGATTGACCCTGGACATGGCGGCGTTGATCCGGGCGCGATCAGCATCAAAGGCGCTCACGAGAAAAACGTAACCCTCAACGCAGCCCGGATCATCAAGGCGCAGCTTGAAAAGACCGGGCGCTATACGGTGGTTTTGACCCGTAACGGTGACGTGTTTTTACCGCTGCGGGACCGCTTCACCATTGCCCGTAAGGCCGGGGCGGACCTTTTCATGTCCTTGCATGCGGATTCTTTTAAGACTGCGGATGTTCGGGGCGCTTCGGTCTATACCTTGTCTGAAAAGGCCTCGGATAAGGAAGCCGAAGCTTTGGCGGCCAAGGAAAACAAGGCCGATATCATCGCCGGGATCGATTTGGGCGGCGAAACCGCCGAGGTGTCGAGCATCCTCATCGATCTGGCCCGGCGCGAGACCATGAACTATTCCGCCCATTTTGCCGGGCTTTTGGTCAAGGAAATGGACGGCACCGTGCCGCTGCGGACCAATACCCACCGGTTTGCCGGGTTTATGGTGCTGAAAGCCCCGGATGTGCCGTCGGTGCTGGTGGAAATGGGCTATTTGTCCAACGCGCAAGACGCGGCGGCGCTCAGCAACACCAAACATCTTGAAAAGCTCGGGGCGGCCATTGCCCGGGCCGTTGACGGCTTTTTCCTCAAAGTGGCCAGCCACCAGGTTGACGTTCTGTAGGGTGTCGACCTCCGGTTTGCCATAGCCGGGCCATAAAGCTATGCCATAATGCCTGTCAATGAGATCAAGCAAGTATTCCATTGGTGGGGTATTCGGGGTATGACCGAGCAGCATAAAAACTGGCAATCGATCGGCTTATCTAGCGGTTCTGATCGGTAGGGCGTGAATGTGTGATGAGTGAAGAACAAGCAAACGGGTCGTCGCAGCGGCGGCGATGGTCAATCCTGAATATCGTCCTTGGCGGACTAGCCGGATTGGTGATCCTGGCCATAGTTGGCGCAATCGGTTTTGCCGTGATGCTTTATCATTATGGCAGTCAGCTCCCGGATTATCAGCAGCTCGCGGACTATCATCCGCCGGTGGTGACCCGCATTCAAGCGGGTGATGGCAGCTTGGTCGAAGAATATGCCCGCCAAACCCGGCTGTTCGTGCCGATCGACGAAATCCCGGAAGAAGTGGTCGAGGCATTTCTGGCGGCCGAAGATAAAACCTTTTTCAGCCATGGCGGCCTTGACTATATGGGGATCGCGCGGGCTGCCTTTACCAATGTGATCAATTCATTCACGGGCCGCCGCCCAGTGGGGGCCTCCACCATCACTCAACAGGTGGCCAAGAACTTCCTGCTGACCAATGAAGTCAGCTATGAACGCAAAATCAAAGAAGCGATCCTGGCTTACCGGATCGAACGAGCATTCACCAAAGACCAAATTCTCGAACTGTATTTGAACGAGATTTATCTGGGCGTCGGCGCCTATGGCGTCGCGGCGGCATCCTTGAAGTATTTCGATAAGTCCCTGGATGAAATGACATTGGCCGAAATGGCCTATCTGGCAGCCTTGCCCAAGGCGCCGAACAATTATCATCCGGTCCGGCGTCATGATGCGGCGATCGGGCGTCGCAATTGGGTGTTGGAGCGGATGCGGGAGGAAGACTTCATCAGCGCCGAGGAGCTGGCGGCAGCCCGTGAAGAGCCTTTGGTCCCGCAGGACGCGAGCCGCCCCAATGTCTTCCAAGCTAAGTATTTTGCCGAGGAAGTGCGCCGTATTCTGTACAAGCAATATGGCGAGAAGGGTGTTTACGAGGCCGGTCTGTCGGTCCGCACCACCCTTGATCCCCGTTTGCAAGGCATTGCCGAGCGGGTGATGCGCGCTGGGCTTGTGGCCTATGATCGTCGCCATGGGTGGCGCGGGGTGGTCGATACGCTGTCGGCCGAAGACATGGCCGGGGAATGGGCCGAGGCTTTGCGCGAAAAGCGGCTATCCTTCGGCGTCCCGGGCTGGAAAGCCGCCGTTGTCTTGGGGGTTGCTGGTGATGCTGCTCGGATTGGTTTTGCCGACGGCACCGAAGGCCGGATCCCGTTTGAAGAAATGAAATGGGCGCGGCTTGAAGTCTCGCCGGAAGAATTGGGGCCCGATGTAGAAAGCGCGACCCAGCTTCTTCATAGGGGTGATATCATCGCCACAGAATTGGTGAAAACCAAGGAAGGCACGACCCATTATACCTTGCGCCAGGTTCCGGCGGTGTCGGGCGGATTGGTCGCTTTGGATCCGCACACCGGTCGTGTATTGGCCATGGTCGGCGGTTTTAACCACAAAGGCGACGTCGGCGGCAGCGAGTTTAACCGTGCCACCCAAGCGTTGCGCCAGCCGGGGTCATCCTTCAAACCGTTTGTCTATATGGCCGGCTTGGATAACGGCTTTACGCCATCAAGCCAGGTTCTGGACGCGCCTTTTGTGATCGACCAGGGGGCTGGCTTAGGGCTATGGAAGCCTGCAAACTATAGCGAAGACTTTTATGGTCCCAGCACGCTTCGGACCGGTATCGAGAAGTCGCGCAACCTGATGACCGTGCGCTTGGCCCAGTATGTCGGCATGGACAAGGTGGCCGATTACGCCAAACGCTTTAATATCGATCCTAAATTGCAGCCGACCTTATCGATGTCCTTAGGCGCGGGTGAGACGACCTTGATGCGGATGACGGCGGCCTATGGGATGATCGTGAACGGCGGCAAGAAAATCGAGCCGACGTTCATCGACCGGATCCAGGATCGTTACGGCAAGACCATTTTCCGTCAGGACAACCGGGCCTGCGAGGGCTGTTCCAATGTGACCTGGAACGGGCAGACGGCCCCGGTCATTGCCGACGAGCGCGAACAAGTGATCCGTCCACAAACGGCCTATCAAATGGTGTCGATGTTGGAAGGCGTCGTGCAACGCGGCACCGGCCGGACCGTTGCCCAAGTGGGCAAGCCGTTGGCCGGTAAAACCGGGACCACCAATGATTATTTCGATGCCTGGTTTGTCGGTTTTTCACCGGACTTGGCGGTCGGCATTTATATCGGTTTCGACCAACCCCGCACTTTGGGGCGGCGTGAGACCGGATCAGTGGCGGCGGCCCCGATCTTCCGCGATTTCATGACCGCAGCCTTGAAAAATCAACCGGGCATTCCGTTCCGGATTCCGTCGGGCTTGCGCTTGGTTCAGGTCAACGCCAAAACCGGTTTGCCGACCTATATGGGTGATCCCAGTGCGATTTTGGAAGCGTTCCTGCCGGGGACTGAACCATCGAGCACGCAAACCGTCCTGGATGGATCAAGTGGTGGTGGTGCGGACAGCACGGCCGACGATAAGCTCAAGGTCGGCACCGGCGGCCTCTATTAAGCGTCCTGCGGCTGGATTGCCGGGTCGAGCCAGTTTGTCACCCCCGGACTTGATCCGGGGGTCCACGGTCGTCCCGACGCATGTGGATTGCCGGGTCGAGCCCGGCAATGACGTCTAGTTTGTCACCCCCGGACTTGATCCGGGGGGTCCATAGTCGTCCCGACGCAGGGGGATTGCCGGGTCGAACTCGGCAATGACGATGGGGCTAACACGACGACGTTGAGGGTTGTCTTGCCACGCCGAAGTCTGTAAGACAGGCAGCACGTTTCATAAGGACCATTTTATGCGCGCTGAAGCACAGACACTCGTCGATAAAATCCAGCAGTCGATCGCACTGCTGAGGAGGCATCTTTGACTGGGAAGTCGCGCTTGATCGACTCTCAGAACTAAACGCCCTTGCCGAAGATCCAAAGTTATGGGACGACCCGCAGCGTGCGCAAAAGCTCATGCAGGAGCGGACGCGGCTTGACGATGCGATCGGGAGCTGTCGCGAGTTGGAACGCGATCTGGCCGACGCCATTGATCTGATCGAACTGGCC
>JBBCIP010000404.1:0-2199 GCA_037189785.1 Alphaproteobacteria bacterium | reverse complement strand
CGGAAGCGTGTTGAGAACTTGCAGGAGACGCCGATTTCGATTGCGGCGTTTTCTGCGGATGCGTTGGCGGCGCGTCAGGCGGTGACGATTGCGGATGTTGGTCGGTTTACGCCGAACATGAGCTTTGACAGCGCCTCGGCGATCTCGGGCAGCAGCAACTCGGCGACGGTGTTCATCCGCGGCGTTGGGCAAACCGACTTTAATCTGACCATTGATCCGGGGGTCGGGATCTATCTTGATGGGGTTTATGTCAGTCGGGCTGTGGGGGCGTTGCTGGATACGGCGGATCTCGAGCAGATCCAGATCCTGCGCGGGCCGCAAGGGACACTGTTCGGCAAGAACACGATCGGCGGGGCGGTGGTGTTGACCTCGCGGGCACCGAGCCAAGAGTTTGAGGTGACGGCGGAAGTGACGACCGGCCGTTATGAAAGGCTGGATGCCAAGCTCGGGCTCAATGTGCCGCTGTCGGATAAGGCCGCGATCCGCGCCTCGATCAGTCGGCAAAGCCGTGACGGCTATGGCCATCGGCTGACCGACGGGCAGGAGCTTGGTGATAAGAACAGCTGGTCAGGCCGCCTGGTCGGCCAGTTTGAAGCCAGCGATAATCTGACCCTGACCCTGGCCTTCGACGGCACCCGGGGCCGGGAACATGCGCCACCAGTGAAGATGCTGGAGATCAACGAATTCGGCTTCTTCCCGATCGTCTATAACAACTTCGTGGCCGGCGGCTTGGGCTGTGGTCAATTCCTACCCGGCGGCGGCATCGCGCCGAGCCCGGTCGGCAATCCGAACTGTCAAAACGCGCAGTGGCTGACCGATAGCCTTTATACCAATTACAACAGCCAACCGGATGATTCCGATCTCGACATCTGGGGCGCCTCGTTCACGGCGGATTGGACCTTACCCTGGGCCACGGTCAAATCGATCACCGCCTATCGCGATCTCGAAAGCAGTTTCACGCTTGAACACGACGGCTCGCCGGTCGATGCCATGAGCACCGCCAATGATTACAGCCAATGGCAGTTCAGCCAGGAGTTCCAATTCCAAGGGACAGCCGCCGATGACCGCCTGAAATGGTTGGTCGGGCTTTATTACCTCAAGGAAAAGGGTACGGACCGCAACTATCTGGCCAATTTTAACCCGCAAGCCATTGCGTTCCTCAGCGGCGGCAAGGTCGATAACGACAGCTACGCAAGCTTTGCGCAATTGACCTATGATGTAACCGATGCTTTCAGCGTTACCCTGGGCGCCCGTTACACCTATGAGAAGAAGCGGTTCTTGCCGGAACAACAGGTGTTGTTCGTTGATCCGGTGGTGGCCGGGTTCCTGGCCATGAACGGGATTGTCGATGTCAATGGCGACGGCGGCCCGTTGCAGGTCGGGGACTTGTTGCTGCCCAATATCCAAGGCTCGACCACGGCCAAGGAGTTTACCCCGGCCCTGACCCTGGATTATAAGATCAGCGACGAGGCGATGGTCTATGCGTCCTATTCCAAAGGCTTCAAATCGGGTGGCTTCACCCAGCGGGCATTCCCGCCGTTGACCCAGGTTCCGGATTTTGCGCCGGAGTTTGTGGAAAGCTATGAGGTCGGGTTCAAGACCGAGTTGTTCGATCGCCGTCTCCGGTTGAACGCGGCGGCGTTTTATATGGATTACTCGGACCTCCAGATCCTGGTGACGATGTTCATCGCGCCGACGGTGCAGAACGCCGGGAAGGCCCGGATCAAGGGCTTTGAAGCGAACTTTGAAGCGGTGCCGGTTGATTGGCTGCAACTGGATGGCGGTGTCGGTTACACGGATGCGAAGTATAAGGAAATATCACCGGCGGCCGCCCCTGTGACCATCACCAGCGATCTCCCCAACGCCCCGGCCTGGACCGCCAATATGGGGGCGACCGCCGAGCTTTATAGCGGAGACATGGGTCGCTTCAGCGTCCGCGCCGATTGGTCCTATAAGGGCGGCCATTATAAGGACGCGGTCAATACCCCGCTTCTCCATCAATCCGGCTATAGCCTGTGGAACCTGAGCGCGACCTTCGCCAATGCCGATGACGTCTGGTCGCTGACCGGCGGCGTCACCAACCTCACCAACAAAAAATACCTGCTGTCCGGCTACGCCGACGCCGCAGGTGCCGGATCAATCTATGGAATCTTCTCAAGACCAAGAGAATGGTTCCTAACAGCTAAAATCAAATATTGA
>JBBCIP010000403.1:0-10096 GCA_037189785.1 Alphaproteobacteria bacterium | reverse complement strand
ACCGTGTTGATCGATGTCAATCACGACATGGATGTGATGCGGGAAGAAACGTTTGGTCCGATCATGCCGGTGATGAAATTTTCGACCGTTGATGAAGCGGTCTTGCTGGCGAACGATACCGAGTTCGGGCTTTCCGGCGCGGTCATCGGTCGCACCATCGAAGAAGCCGCGACCGTAGGAGAGCGAATTAATGCGGGCGGTATCACAATCAATGATACCTGCATGACATACATGACCTATGAGCCGGAAAAGAATTCTTTCAAATACTCAGGGCTTGGCGGATCGCGGATGGGGCCTGCGGGCCTTATGCGGTTTTTCCGCAAGAAAGCATTGATCATGCAAAGCGGTGATCCTTTGACCATCTTTAGCATGAGCGAAAACCAAGTAACCTCTCAGTAAGACCAAGCAGATTAATCGGTGTAACCGTCACAACCAAATCAGATTTCCATAGGAGTTTTTAAGATGACCAACAAACTGCCACGTGAAGAGTTTTATAAAGCGTTGGAAGATGCACGGACCGTCCGTCATGGCGGACGCCATCCGTTTTCGGCGGCTTGGGCTGCCGGCAAATTGAGCCGCGAGCAATTGGGTAAATGGGCCATTCAACATTTTTACTACATCGATCCAATTCCACAGCAATTTGCGGCTTTGTTCGCGCGCTTGCCTGATTTGGAAGCACGTCAACATTTGCTGGAAAACCTGCTTGGTGAAGAAATGCCGCATGCGCCTGAAAAGCGTCATCCGGAACTGTTGATCAAATTCGCCAATGCGTGTGGTGTCAGCCGTGAAGAATGCTTGAACGCAGAACCAGATGGCAAAATCTTGCCAACCACGTTGGCTATGCGGTCGTGGATCTGGGAACTTTCAACCATTCGCCCACTGGCACAAGCTTCAAGCGGTATCATGGTCGCACTTGAAGGACAGCTGCCGACCCTTTATCCGGATTACGTCAAAGCCATGCGCCAAATGGGCTTCAGCGAAGACGATCTGGAATTCTTCCATGTTCATATCGAAGGTGACGAAGAGCATGCCGACGTTGGTTTGCGTCTGGCTTATGATTATTCCGACACGGCGCATATGCAACGTCTTGCGATCTCGGCTGTGGGATCTTCGGCGTCGCTCCGTTACGCGATGCTCGACGGCATTTATGCCAGTGTTGTAACGAATGCCGCCGCTTAATACGGCGCTTTACGAGGGCGCGGCCCATGTTGTCTTGGTGACCGGTGCGTCCGGTGGCTTGGGACGCGCGCTTGTATCTTTGTTGTTGAAAGGTGGGGCGCGTGTCGTCGCCACCTTTCATGCGTCCGCGCCACCTGTAGACCTTCCTGCATCCGATAGTCTGGTGTGGTTGCCGCTGGATGTAACGCGTGAGGATAACGTCAAGGCTCTCGTGACGGATGCAGTGACCCGTTTCGGTCGGTTGGATCATGTTGTGCATCTGGCCGGCGCCGTTGGCAAGGGACCGCTTGTGGATGTGGCGCTGGATGATTGGAACAAGCTTCTCGCACTTAATCTGACGTCTGCGTTTCTGTTGGCGAAAGCAAGTCATGAGCATCTGAAAAATAGCCGTGGTGGAGGTTTGGTTCTGACGTCATCGACGAACGGCATCAACGGTGGATCGCATTTGTCCGGCCCCGCCTATGCTGTTGCGAAAGCCGGCATCATTAATTTGACCCGCTATCTGGCGAAAGAATGGATGGCCGACGGGATTCGTGTGAATTGCGTGGCGCCTGGCCCCGTTGAAACGCCGATGTTGGATCGATTGAGTGAGGACACGATGGACGCGTTACGGGGACTATCGCTCAATCATGGCTTCACGACGTCTGATCAAGTCGCGGCGTTTATCGCGTTTTTATGTTCCGCCCATGGAACACATATGACCGGCACCGTGACCAATATGAGTTCCGGATTGTTGCTGGATTAGAAGTTATCTACCCTGAAACTGCTTACGCCCTCGCAAATTTGCGGGGGCGTCTTTTTATATGCTATTGCTTCGTCGGTAAATCTTTTCCTGGATAGTGGCAGGCCACCTTGTGATCGTCTCGCAGCATAGTCGGGGGCGGGGCTTCGTGAATGCATAGCGGCGTTGCAATCGGGCATCTGGTGCGGAAAACGCAACCCGATGGCGGATTCAATGGTGACGGCAATTCATCGTTCAACAAAATGGCTTCGCGCTCTCGTTCCAATCGTGGATCGGGCAGAGGGATCGCGCGTAACAATGCTTTTGTATAAGGATGTGCCGGTCGATCAAAGATATCGAATGTTGCGCCGATCTCCATAGTCTTACCCAAAAACATGACCATAACGCGTTTGCAAATGTTGCGGACCACGGCCAAATCATGGCTGATAAAAATCAGGGCAACGCCGGTTTCGCGCTGAATATCTTTTAAAAGATTGATGATTTGCGCTTTGACGGAAACATCGAGCGCACTGACCACTTCGTCACAGACCAAAAGTTTTGGTTTGAGAATCATGGCCCGGGCAATGCTGATGCGTTGGCATTGCCCGCCGCTAAACTCGTGCGGATAACGATCAGCGCCGGCTTTATCAAGGCCGACCAAAGCCATCATCTTTTCGACTTCCGCCCGCCGTTCCTGTGTGGATAGGTCTGGGCGAAAGATTTCCAAAGGTTCGCCGATAATCCGCCCAACGGTCATGCGCGGGTTGAGGCTGGCCAAGGGGCTTTGAAAGATAATTTGCAGATCACCGCGTTTGGCGCGCATGGCTTTTTGATTAAGGCCAGCCAAATCTTCGCCCAGCCACAGCACGCGACCGCCGGTCGGTTGGATTAGGCGAATGATAGCACGGCCAAGGGTCGATTTTCCGCACCCGGATTCACCGACAATGCCGAGCGTTTCGCCTTCGTGTAGGTCAAACCCGATCCCGTCCACCGCTTTCAACGGCGTATAATTGCGGATCAGAACACCGCCCGTCGCGATCGGGAAATGTACCTGTAGATTTTCGACTTTCAAAATAGGGCTGGTCATGCGGCGTTATCTTTCAGATGACAAGCAACACATTGGGCGTTGTCGGGTGTCCCGTGGGCGGATTGCAACAGCGGCCGGTCGGTACGGCAACGGTCAAACGCAAAGTCGCAGCGCGGTGTAAATGCACAACCGACAGGAATATTGGAAAGACTGGGCGGATTGCCGGGAATGGTCAGCAATCGTTCCGACGGATCACTATCCAGCCGTGGAATCGATTGGAGCAGCGCCTTGGTATAGGGGTGCTGCGGTCGGTAGAAGATGTCGTCGACCGTGCCCATTTCCACGGCCCGCCCGGCATACATGACAATGACGCGGTCACACAGCCCGGCGATGACGCCAAGATCATGGGTGATCATGAAAATGGCCATTTGTGTATGGGCTTTGAGTTTGCGCATCAGATAGAGAATGCGGGCCTGAACCGTCACATCCAACGCTGTTGTCGGCTCATCGGCGATCAACACCTTTGGCTTACACAGAAGCGCTTGGGCAATCATGATCCGTTGGCGCATACCGCCGGACAGCTCATGCGGATACATCTCAAGCCGTCGTTTGGCTTCTGGAATTTGTACGACTTCGAGCATTTCCAGAACTTCGCGGCGGGCATCAGCACGGTTCATGTTTTGATGCTCGATCAAGACTTCATCAAGTTGACGACCGATTTTCAAATGCGGCGTCAGGCCGGTGATCGAATCTTGGAAAATCATCGAGATTTGATTGCCGCGTAATTTCCGCATCACGTGCGGCGAGGCGTTCAAAATTTCCTCGTCCAAAAAGCGCGCGGATCCTGTGACTTCGGCATTCTCGGCTTTAAGCCCGAGCATATTGAGGAAGGTTTGACTTTTTCCGGATCCGGATTCACCGACAATACCGACACATTCACCGGCATTGATCGAAAAATTTAAACCATCCACCGCCGTCAAGATCCCGCGCGGGCTTTTAAAGCGGACGGTCAAGTTATCAACCGAGAGAATAGGATCAGTCACGATCAACGCTCCCGCGGGTCCAGCGCATCGCGCAACCCGTCGCCGATAAAGTTAAAACAGAACATGGTAATGGCCAGGAACGTTGCGGGGAAGACCAACAACCACGGGGCCGTATTGATTTGTGTGGCGCCTTGCGAAATCAATAAGCCCCAGCTCGTCAATGGTTCTTGAACGCCAAGACCTAAGAAGCTCAGATAACTCTCAACAATGATATTGGTCGGGATCAACAGTGTGACGAACACAATGACCGGGCCGATGACATTGGGGACGATATAGCGCCGAATGATGCGTGGGGTGGTCAGGCCGATGGCCACGGCTGATTCCACATATTCTTTGCGCTTCACGGACATTGTTTGGCCGCGCACGATCCGCGCCATGGTCAGCCACTCCACCGCGCCAATGCCTAAGAACACCAGATAAATGTTGGGCCCGGCCACAGTGACCAGCAGAATGATGAGGAACAACAGCGGCATCGCATACATGATGTCGACGATCCGCATCATAAATCCATCGACCCGGCCGCCGAGATATCCGGCCACGGTGCCATAAGTCACGCCGATGATCAGTGCGACCACGGTGGTCATCACGCCGATGGTCAGCGACACACGACCGCCATACATCACGCGCACAAACAGATCACGGCCGTTGCCGTCGGTTCCGAACAGATGGAAGGCACCCCAGGATGGTGGACTTGAAATATATTCCCATGACATGTCCTCGATACCATGGGGCCAAAGCATAGGGATAAAAACAGACAGCAGCGTAATGATGATCAGGACATAAACACTACCCATCGCCGCTTTGTTGCGGCGGAAGCGTTCGATGGCGTCATCCATCAAGGAGCGGCCGGCATCGCCGCTTTTCTGCATCAAATCTTGCGTTTTATCGCGTTGTTTTTTGGTCCAGATCATGGCGTCTTTTCCTGACGGACACGCGGGTCAAGCACGCCGTAAAGTATGTCCACAAGAAGATTGAGAAGAATGATGGCGGTCGCGTAAAATACGACGATCCCCATCACCAACGGATAGTCGCGATTGATCGCGCCATAGACGAAATAACGCCCGACACCGGGCAGGCCGAAGATCATTTCAATCACCACGGACCCGGTCATAATGGCGGCAATGGCCGGGCCGAGGTAGCTGACAAGCGGCAAGATCGCGGCTTTCAGCGCGTGGCGGGTAATCACGACACTTTCGCGCATGCCCTTGGCGCGGGCGGTGCGGATATAGTCGGAGCGTAAAATTTCCAACATATTGCCGCGCATCAGGCGGGCAATGATCGCAATTTTGGGAATGGCCAAGGCCGTCACCGGCAGCACCATGTGATTAAGGGCGCCGTCATTCCATCCCGATATGGGAAGAATTTTAAGATAAATCCCGAATATCAACATCAAAATCGGGGCGATAACGAAGTTCGGCACGGCGACGCCGGTCATGGCAGCGCCCATAATGGTGTAGTCAAACGCCGTGTTTTTGCGAAGTGCCGCCAGGATTCCGACAATAGCACCGATGATGACAGCAATGGTCAGGGCCGTGAGCCCAAGCTTGATACTGACCGGCAGGCCGATCGCAAGCAGTTCCGATACTGAGTAATCTTGATAGGAGAAGGATGGGCCGAGATTCCCGGTCACCGCATTTTTCATAAACAAAACGTATTGGGTCAGCAGCGGCTTATCGAGATTATAGGCCTGATTGATATTGGCCAGCACTTCCGGCGGCAAATCGGCAAGATCGTCAAACGGCCCGCCGGGCGCGAGACGCATCAGGAAGAAAGCCCCGGTGATAATAACCAGGAACGTTGGGATGGCACCCATGAGGCGGTCGATTATATACCGTATCATCTTGTCATGATCCCTGGTTCATCCGTTTTACAAGACTTCACCTATTTTCCCAACATAGAGTCCTATGCTTCGGAAAATACCCTTTCCGTTTCGTATTTTGTCACGCTTACTCGGCGGCACTTTCGACATTGGCTTGTCGTCCGATACGACGGCCAATGAAGAAAATGAGCGCCATGGCAGGAAGCATAGCTATGGCGCTGATCGCAAAGGGAGCGTTCGGGCTAATTTGCCCATAAACAGTACCAGCCGAGGCTTGACCGCTAAACCGCGCGAGACTGCTACTCGACTGATAAATCGACATCACAGTACCGCGCTCGTGCGCTTCCGCTTGTTGGGACAAAATGCTTTGGAGGCAGGTTTGGAACATGGCGGTGGCGGCGGCGGTCAGTGATAAAGCGACAAAAATCTGGTTGATATTATTGGCGATAATAAGCCCAAACCAGCCGATCGCATAGAACAGGATGGCGGCTTTTACGAGTGTCACCTCGCCAAATCGTTCGGTCAGCGGTCCGATCGCGAAAATTTGCATGAGGGCGACGGTCAGGCCGCTGACACTCAACATTGTGCCGATGGTGACCGGGTTCATATCATGCACGAAATGGCCCCACAGTGGCAAAATGGCCTCTCGCATCGCGACAAAGGTGATTACCAGACAGCACAGACCGGTAATCATGGCAATGGTCGGTCGGCTTAAGGCAACCTGCAGCGATTTCGCAAGACCGGGTCTTTTGCGGCCATTGGCCGGAACGTCAGCATCCACCGGGCGACTTTCCGGCAAAAACAGCAAGATGCTCAAAAAGGACACCATCGATAACCCGGCAGCGACCAGTGCGGGCACTATGAAGTTGGCGGTTGCAATGCTGTCACCACCGGCAAGAAAACCGCCGATGATCGGGCCAACCACAAAACCGATACCGAATGCTGCTGAAATACGTCCCAGCGATTTCGCGCGATTCTTTGGTTCTGTGATGTCGGTGATATAGGCATAAGCGGTGGCCAAATTGGCCGATGTGGCGCCACCAAAGATCCGGGCGATCGCCAGCCACCATATCGAATCGGCATAGGCCAGCATGACATAACTGACGGCATGGCCAAGCATGCTGATCGCCAATACAGGGCGGCGCCCAATCCGGTCACTCAGATGGCCCCAAAACGGCATGGCCACAAATTGCGCCAAGGAATAGAGCGCGACCACAAGGGTGATGATCTCGGTCGTAACCCCCATGCGCTCCACGTAAAACGGGATGATTGGAGCTAAAATCCCAAACCCAAGCAGATCGATGAAGACCACCGCCAATAGGATTGCGTGTATATGTGCCTTATTGGCCGCCATGGTGCCTTTCATCCGAAACTCAACGCGTGAAAGCCTGTATTGCCCTGGTTTTTAGTGAGGCAAGCTCAAGTATCTTGCTTAAAGATGTACAGATATAATAACATTAGTACAAGTGAGTTTTCGGGATGCTGTCCAATCGACCGCCCGAAACGCCCATATAGCAAATGGTGAAAACCATGACTTTGCCATTGTATTCTAATTGATGCATCTGGGATGCGATCGCGGGTTGCGATCGGGTGATGGTCGGTTGGTCGCGCGTCTATCATGATAACTATATGATATATAATACATATTATTTTATATCATCGATAGACGCGGGTGTGGCTCGGTGTGCAGGATGGGTAAATACACGGGAATGTTAGCATGATGATGCTGGCTAGTATCCTGGCTATATTGTACGCTAAGTATAACCTTTGACGCTTGTGGTTGCATTTAGGATAGTGTGCAAAATGATAGTGCGAAGAAAACCCAATGTTTCCGCGGTCGCCCCGCCATCCGAACGGCAGGCGGTGGGAGACAACGCTACAGGGGCGATCCTGTCGCGGCGGGACTTCGGGCGGCTCACCGGGGCCGGTGCGGCCACAGTCTTACTGGGTTTTCTGCTGCCATCCCGCCAGCCGGTTTTTGCCCAGGGTGCTCCCGCCACTGCGGGCCCGCCGGGTACTCTGAACGATCTGATAGCGGCCTATATCGAGATTGCGGCTGACAACACCATCACCCTTGTCACGCCCGAAGCTGAAATGGGGCAGGGCGTGGTCAGTTCGTTGCCTGCTATTCTGGCGGAGGAGCTCGGCGCCGACTGGGCCCAAGTGGTCACCAGACTGTCCGGCGCGGGAGAGATTTATATCAATCCCGGTAAGAACATGCAGGCCACCGGACGGAGCATGGCCGTGCGCGGCTATTTCGAGCTTCTGAGAAAGGTCGGGGCAACGGCCCGGGTGATGCTGACGGAAGCGGCTGCTGAACAGTGGGGTGTCGCCCCATCCCAATGTCGGGTCGAAAACGGTCACATCATCAACGGCAAAACCGATCAGCGTCTGCGATTTGCCGATGTGGTAGAGGCGGCGGCGAAACGCCCGGTCCCGGAACAGGTGACTTTGAAGCCGCGTGAAGAGTTCAAGATTCTCGGCACGTCTTTTCCACAGAAAGATATCGAAGCCAAGATCAACGGTAGCGCAGTCTATGGGGCCGACGTTGTTTTGCCGGATATGCTGGTGGCAACGATCACGCAATCGCCGACGTTCGGTGGGACGCTTGTAAGCTTTGATGAAAAAGCGGCCAAAGCGGTTGCCGGTGTGGTCGACGTGTTTAAAATCAAAGATGGCTTAGCTGCGGTTGCCAAAAGTTACTGGCAAGCTCGCCAAGCATTGGACGCCGCGGCGCCTGAATTCGATGCCGGTGAAAACGCGGCGCTGTCTAGTGACCAGATCATTGCCGATTTAGCGGCGGGTTTGGACGAAGACGGCATTGTTGCCCGCAATGATGGGGATATGGCCGTACTTGAAACATCGGCGACCCGTATCACGGGTGAATACCGGGTTCCCTATCTTGCTCATACAACCATGGAGCCGATGAGCTGCACCGCCCATGTCCATGACGGGATTTGCGAACTGTGGACACCATCCCAAGGCCCGACACGGGCCCGGGATGATGTTGCCAAACATCTTGGGCTTGATCCAACAAAAGTCATCATCAATCGAACCTATCTTGGTGGTGGTTTTGGGCGCCGCTGGCAAACGGATTTCGCAACCCAAGCGGCCGAGATTTCACAGAAAGTCGGTAAGCCGATCAAATTGATCTGGAGCCGGGAAGAAGACGTCCAACACGATTATTATCGCCCGGCTTTTGTCATGCGGTTCGAGGCCGGTGTCAGCAAAAAGGGCGATGTGGACGCGCTACATATCAAAGTCAGTGGTGCATCGATTGGGGAGTCTGGGCGTCCGCCCCGTCCCGGCGTGTTGGATCGTTTGGCGGTTTCTGGCTTAGCTGACGCGTTTTACAAGATTCCCAATTACAAGGTCGAGTCGGTTAAAAAAGCAGGCTTTGTGCCGATCGGCACGTGGCGATCAGTGGGCCACTCCCAAAACGGCTTTTTCCTTGAAAGCATTATTGACGAACTGGCGCATGCCGCCAAAGCCGATCCGCTGGCGTTCCGCCGAAAGTTATTGGGGGAAGGGCCGCGTTGGACGCCATTGTTTGATGAAATCATCAAGCTTAGCAATTGGAATAAGCCATTGCCCGAAGGACGGGCGCGCGGCATTGCCATGGGTGAATCCTATGGGTCCTATGTCGCCGAAGTTGTCGAAATTAGTGTCGACGAAAAGCGCGGCATCAAAATTCATAATATCTATGCTGTCCTTGATTGTGGCTTTGCGGTCAATCCGTTGAATGTCGAACGGCAAATGGAAAGCGCGATCATTTATGGCCTGACGGCGGCAATGGATGGCAAAATAACGATTGCCAATGGTGCGGTTGAGCAATCAAATTTTCATGATTATCCGGCCTTGATGATGGAAAGTATTCCTCCCATCACATTGCGTCTTTTGAACAACGCATCGCGTCTCGATAGTAAAGAAATCGGTGGTGTTGGTGAACCTGGGCTACCGCCATTGGCGCCGGCCTTAACCAATGCGATCTTTGCCGCTACGGGCGAACGCATCCGCGATCTTCCTTTGGCAGATCACGGTTATAGTTTGATTTAGGGAGAAAAAAATTGGCACATAAACTGTCTTTGAAAGCAATCGTGGCGGCAACGACGTTCATTGCATCATCCACCCTTGTTGTGCCGGTTGGTGCAATTACAATCCACCCATCGGCAACCAAACAGCAAACATCATGGTCAGATTGCGACGGATGTCCGGAAATGGTCTTCATCCCTGCGGGATCCTTTGTCATGGGTCGTGATGGTGGCGAGGAAGGACGTTATGAAGGTCCGCCCCATGATGTCACGATC
>JBBCIP010000402.1:0-10265 GCA_037189785.1 Alphaproteobacteria bacterium | reverse complement strand
GAGAGCATTTTTTTGCATTTTCAACACATAGTCTGCCGACGACAACGTAAACGGTTCCAGATAGCCTTCCGGTCCGCCGTCTGTGGCCGACAGATGCGTGTGCATATCCATTAAGCCAGGTAAAACTGTATAGTTTTTAAGATCCACATATTGCCCGGTACCATCCCAGGGCAGATGCCCACCCGTTATACTGACGATACGATCATTTTCAACGACTATGGTGTGGGGGCCCTGAACATGATCCGCCACACCATCGATAAGTTTCCCGGCATGAATAAATACTGCCGCGGTCGCTGGCGCCGTCACCACCAAAAAAGCTGTGACGACTGTGGATAACAGTCTGAACTGTTTCATGGTTGTTCTCCTTAACCGCTTGCTACTTTGTAGAATTAACAGTCCATACGGACCGCAACCCATGACTAAGCAAAGGAGCTGGCACCGAACTGTGCTTTTCCTCCGGGAAAATGGTGAAAGAGATTTCGAGCGACGGATACTTTCGATGTCGCAACGCTTGAACAAATGCTTCCATCTGCGCCAACGGATTAGGATTTCCCATGGACTCGATGAACTCCCGTTCCAAAGTTTTAAAGGCTTCAGGTAAATTTAAGACACGGTCTAAGTCACTTTCATCCTGCCCCGCAGCCATATAAATACGAGCGGCTAAATCTTGATGATGCCCGGCATACGCAGCCTCAGCTTTCATCACATAGTCGTCTCCCCATAAAATAGGGGGACTGCCTATGATGTAAGCACCAAATGTCTGTGGCGCTTCAAACAGCGTATAGAGTCCGAACAGCCCACCCATGGAATGACCATAAAAAATGGTGTGCGCCATATCAGAGCCGTACCTTCGGGCAACAAATGGTTTCACCTCGTCAACGATGAAGCGCAAAAAAGCCTCGGCACCGCCTGACTGTACGGGCTGAGCAACAATTGTCTCGACCAGTTCTTCATGACGTGTATCGACAACCGGGGAATAATCTCGTATGCGCTTCACGATGGTCTCATCCACCCGTTCCACCGGATAGCCAATGCCGACAATCAAAAAATCCGGCAATTCGCCCGCTGCCACCATGGCACGGACCAAGTCCACTGCCATGGCAAAATGCGCATTTGCATCCAACATAAAAAGAACCGGAGTTTGCTTATTCACTGCTTCACGCGGCAAGGCTACATGAAGCTGGTAATCGCGGCCGGCACCTGCTGAATGTATCAGATGGACTTCACTGGCTGGAATTTTCACCTGCTCCCCACTTGCGCAAGCCGTCCCTCCTCCGCATACGGTCAATAGAAGTATAATACAATGAAAAACTTTCATTCGACAGAACCTCGTCTAAATAAATACTGTTATATCAACGCGCGTCAGTAGCAGGGTCTGACCATGCCCAAAACAGCTTGTTGACAATCTGCCAACCATCCTCGTGATGCAAAAGGCACAAATAATCCGTGTAGGTGCGGCCGCGAAAGCGGTCGATAACCTTGACGACCGCAATGGGACCAGAACAGTCCACCAGTTCAACCCGATAGTCATAATCCTCCACCATCCAAGGTTCCGGATTAGCCAGCATGGCAACAAATGCATCAAGGTTGCGTTTCACGATCTGGTCATCCCGCACACCCTGGAAATGCGCGTCATTAACAAAAGCTCGCCTTAACAGATCTTCGCGACCGTGCACCATTCCGTCATAGTAATCGCGCACCACGGATTCAATGGCATTTTGGTCGTGGCTGCTCATGAAAATTCCTTTACAATATCTCGCAGATCATCAGCAAAGATAGTCGCCAGTGATGCATCGGTTGTGCCAATATTGAGGTGAATACCAGAAGGCTTACGCACCAATAATGTGAACCAGCCGCGCTTTTCGAGCGCACGATGCACCGCTATCATGTCGTAATGATTGGACGTAACCACCAGCAAGCTGAATAATGGTAGTCCCAATACCGCAAAACCCGGAATACGATTTATAGCTGCAACGAACTGGTCCCGCGCCGCGTAAAGATCGGCTGTTAATGCCCGGTATCCCATAATCCCCAAATAGCGCATGGCCGCCCAGGCCGATGCAATGGGCGCCCCGGGCGCAGTCCCCGCAAGAGTAGGTGTGGTCATGGACGGTAGTGGATAATCCTCATACGTGAAGCTGTGATACTGCGCGACATGTGAATTTCGAAATAACAGCGCAGAGATGCCCTTGGCAGCATATCCGTGCTTATGCAAGTCGGCAGAAATAGAAGTCACACCCAGCACACGGAAATCAAAATCCGGCATCGCTACGCCATTCATGCGAGCGAACGGCGCTAAAAATCCGCTCATACAGGCATCCACATGTAACCAAACATTGTGTAGTTGCGCCAATGCCCCCAAACCAACAATGTCGTCATCTAGGCCATAGGAATAAGAAGGATAACTGCCATAAAGCATAATCGTCTGCGGTGTCATTGCCGTCGCCATGGCAGTCAAATCGGCACGACCATCGTCCAACACAGCAACACGACGAAGCTCAATCCCCATCAGTTCCGCAGCTTTATCCAGACAGGGATGGCTGGACCAAGGCGCTACGATATTCGGTTGTCCCGTGACCTTACCCGTCTTACGCATCTGAGTGAGACAGGACTTTACCGCCATGATAACGCTTTCCGTACCACCCGAGGTCAATACAGCACGCGCATCCGGACCGCCCCCCATAAGCGCGATGGCCGCCGCCGTAATATCCTGTTCCATGTCCTGCATGCTGGGTGGCGTGGGTAGCCCTGGATAGGGCGAGTAGCGACCGGTTTGTGCAAACAAGCCATAAGCTTCGGAGACGACATCCAATACATCGGCACGCGAAAAGAAACGGCGGCCGAATTTGATATCTTGAACCGTAGTACGATCTTTTGCTTGCAATGTTCTTAGGGCATTGATAACCGCTGCCCGGTCATCGCCTTCAACGGGTAACGCACGGAGGTTGGGGAGCTGATTCATGCGTCATCCCCCCTTTGATTGTGCAGCAGAATGGCACGCCGTTCGTCGTTGGACAGGGTGGCGCGCAAAGATGCGCTCACCATCCAGAACAAGGCACCGAGCCCGCACCAGGCCAACAAAATTGTCCATTCCAACGGTAAAGCCATTGTTGCAATTTGGTAAGGCGTATAAACCGATATGGCCAACAACAGAAATGCCGCAATCGCCGCCAACGGTTGAACAATTCTTCCAAAAGGCATACGATAAGAACGGGTATTGTGGGCATGCAAAGCACTCAGTCGGGGCAACCCCATCACCACCATAAACAGCACAGCCGTAAGCGTGATAGATGATGTCGTTACAATGGGAATGATTGCATTCCGCCCCAACAACATAATCAAAGTCGCCGTAACGACACAGAATAATATAGCCACCACCGGCGCTCGTGTGCGCAGACTCAAGGTGCTAAGACTCGCAGGAATTAGTCGGGCACGACCCAAGGTATAAAGAACCCTAACGGCCGCATAAAGCATGGCATTCCACGTTGAAATCAACCCCGCCAAACCGGCCAGTAATATAAATTTGGCAATCAGTGGCGATTCGAACACAGCTTCAAACACACCCACAATAGGCAGATCGTAACTCAGCAAATGATCCCGCGGGGCAGCCAAGGCGGCTGTCAGGATTACCAATCCATAAAACAGCATGGACAAAACGATGGTAAAAATAATGACTCGCGGCACCAACCGCGCCTTTGTCTCATCTTCCAACTCACCCAGTGATTGAGGGATAACATTGAAACCCATGTACCAAAAGGGTGTCGTGACAAGAACTGCCATGACGCCGGTCGACCACGATTTCTCCTTCGGGAATAACGGCTCCAAATTGTCCACATCTCCCCAAAGCAAACCGCATCCGACAAAAAAGACTGTCACCACCAAAAGAAAAATCACCACCATATTCTGAAACGACACTGTGCTACGGACACCCCAGATATGCACCGTCATAATAACTGCCATAACCACCAGACCGGAGAGCAATGCTCCCAAACTCATCTCGTAGCCGAAAACTTCATAAAGCACTGGCCCTTTTAGTGATGGCCACAAAGCCTCTAATACCCACCCCACAGAAATAGCTTCAAACGCCACCACAGCCACGTAACTAAACACCAAAAGCCAGCCCGTGGCGTACGCCGCACCAGCACCAAACATATCGTAAGTGTATACAACCTCACCGCCGACAACGGGGTGAATGGTTGCAAGCTCGGCATAACACAAACCGATGGCTAGCATAATCGCGCCGCCCAGAACAAAAGCAATGATGGACCCCAATGCCCCACCATCACTCAGCCAACTTCCCATGACCGTGATCCATCCCACACCGATCACGGTGCCGAACCCCAGCATGAATACTGACCACATATTCATGCCGGGTTTGAGAGTATTTTTAGATGATGTTGATCCAGATTGACGCGACGCGCGCATGATCAATTCCCTTAACCTTACGATCAGAAATTGATCTGAGCTTCAACACCATAGGTGCGCGGTTCTTGCAAGAAACCCACCGAAAATAATCCTGGAATATCGGACGCGGAAGCCAACACTTTTTCATTGGTGATATTGCGACCATACACACCCACAGACCAATTTCCGTCCGGTGACTGAATACCGGCCCGCGCCGTTATCCACCAATAAGACTGCTGATAGCTGATAGGTGCGGCATCCGCAGACATGTAGTACCCATCGCGCCAACTGGTTTCATTAAAGGCGTAGAACGACAAACCTTCGGCAATTTCCCGCGTATATCGAATAGCCGCCGTCACACTGACCGGCGAGGTGTAAGGCGCCTTATTCCCATTATTGGCACCGGCCGTAAATTTAGCGTCAATCAATCCTAAAGCCAAGGAGACGGTAAGATCCGGCGTCACCACTGCCATGAGATCAAATTCTGCGCCGATAGACCTCGTAGACGGTTCATTCCGCGTGTCATAGCGGAAGGTCGCTGGGTTAAATGCTAGAATTTGCTGGTCTTTGTGTTTCATATAAAAGCCGGTCACATTAAACCGCAGTTTGCGGTCCAACAGGTAACTGCGAAGCCCCAATTCAAACGAGTCGATAAACTCAGGTTCAACGATAGTGCCTGAAAACCCGCTGTTGAAAGCCGCGTTAAATCCACCTCCCTTGAAGCCACGTGCATATTTGGCAAACGTCGAGATATCGCCCGTCCAGTTTTGTGTAAAGGTCAGGTCACCGCTCCATTCTTTATCAACGATCCTATTGTGTGTGGTTCCCAAAATGATAGGCGCATCAAATGTCGTCGGCGCGGGATCACTCAAAGTCAGCATATTAACATAATCACCGAACACAGGATCGGTCCCATCAATACCAAGCATTTCAGTTACAGCAATGCGCCGTTTGTTATAGGTATAACGCAACCCCGCTGTAACACTGAATATTGTTGTCATGTCAAAAGTCGCAGACCCGAATGCGGCATAACTTTCTGTCTTGGTGGTTGAATCATCGATGGTACTACTACCGGCGATAATCGGATCAGCATTCAGACCAAATAAAAAGTTTTGATAATTGCTCAGACGCTCCCGATAATAATAAAGGCCACCGAGCCACCGGAATCGCTGATCTTCCGGTGACAGCAAGCGAACTTCTTGACTGAATTGCCACTGATCCTGATCGTTGCGTGCAGTCGCCACAAATGTCCCTATTCCCGAAGGCCCAAAATTCTGTTCCGGGTCCCCTTCCTGGATAATACCGACATCATAGCGCCGATAGCTTGTGACAGAAACCAACGACATATCATTGGGGAACGTATAGTATATGTTAGCAGCTGCACCATAAACCTCACGATCGCCGGTATTCCATACGTCTCCTTCTGTGATCCGATCTTTAATTTCTGCAGGTGGCGACGACACACAGCACGGGCCAAAGTCACTGTGGAAATCATGCATTTTGTACTTATCATAATCGCCAGTCAGCAGAATTTCCAAATCCTCGGTCGGCGTAAAGCGCAACTGCGTCCGAAACGACCAGGCATCTTCCGTATCCAGTGGTTTGTCTAAGCTGATATTGCGGCCATAGCCGTCATGATAACGTCGAGCAACTGCGATCTTGCCAGCGACCTTGTCTTCAATCAACGGACCGCTTACGACACCACTTAAACTATATTGGTCATAGTTCCCATATGATCCCTTTAGCTTGGCGAAGAAATCATTAGAAGGCTTAGCTGTAACTATATTGATAGATCCGCCGATGACATTACGGCCCTGAATTGTGCCTTGCGGTCCGCGCAAAACCTCAATCCGCTCGATATCCAACAATGTGGTGCTAAACCCCGCCGCACGACCGATGTAAACATCATCAAGAATGACGGCAACACCGGTCTCAAATCCAGGCGCACTATCGGCCGAACTGATACCTCGGATACTCAAGGAGTTGCTGAGTGTGGTTAACCGACTGAATTGGAAATTTGGCACACTGTATGAAATATCTTCAACGCTTTGAAAGCCGAAATTTTCAATGTCTTCCGCGTTGAATGCCGTGATTGAAATCGGCACGTCTTGAAGGTTTTCGGACCGTTTCCGAGCCGTCACCGTTATTTCTTCCAAAAATGCAGCAGGAACCGCGGGAAACGCCACAGCCGGTATTGTGCAGAACGCTATAGAGCCGGCAAGTGAGCGACGGATTATTTTGCTCATATGTGAATTCATAAACTGGTTCTCCCTTTTTGGTATTGGTTTGCTTTGATACTTCCAACTCAATTTACAGCCAATGCAATCGAAGTCCGCCTTGGATCCCCGCATGCTTCGGCCATACCGTCTTTCAGAAAATGAATGCCTTCAAACGAACCCATCACAAAACTCCATGGATTGACCACGTCGAATTGAAAACCTTTGGCACGGAATGCAGTGCGCGCTTGTGGCTGCATGTCATCCTCAATCCATAAAGCATTTGGCATCGTATCTGATAGCCCCCCAAAACGAGGCACACGGACGCTATTTTCTATGCTGTCGCCGAAATCCAAAATCTGAATCGTATTCTGTACGATTGTCTGCACCAAACTGGTGCTTGGCGAGCCAGATGCCAGCACCGGCTTACCCTGCCGCAAAATAATGTTAGGCCCCAGCATAACCGAGACGCGCCCACCCGGTGCAGGCATGGTCCGCAAAAAATGACCACCCGCACCGCATATGCTGACGCCGTCGACAAAAAGGCCATTCACCCACGGTACGGAAAGTGTTGAATGTAACACGCTGGCGATATTACCCGCCCCATCCACAATGGTCAGGTGACAACTACCAGGAGGAGGCGTTTGACCAGCCAACGGCAACGGCACTGCACTACGCGCCAGCTCATACCGCATAGTCGCGTAGTCTTTTGATAATAGAATATCCAGCGGTAACGGATAATGAGCTGGATCACCATAACGAGCACCGGCGGTCAGCACCTCGCGCGCCACTGTCATCATGGCTTCCAGCGTTTCAACTGATTGCGTCGGCGGACCATAGCGCTGGAGATCAAGTTGTTCCAACATATTGAGGGATTCAATGAAATGCAGGCCGCCCGTATCCGGCGGTGTGGCGGCAAGAATTTCATATCCACGATAGGATCCCTCCAACGGTTTGTCCCAACGCACCGCATATCCGGCAAAATCATCAGGCGTTAGAACGCCGCCGGCATCCCCCACAATGCGACAAAATTTTTCCGCAAATGCACCGTGGTAAAAATAACGGCTTCCCTCTTCACCCAGCCGCGTCAGTAATTTTCCAGCTTCCCGTTGTCGCAATAAGGTTCCGGGCAACGGCAACACGTTGTCCGTCATGAAGATGCGGCGACCCGCTGCGCTGCGGCCGATCGTTCCTTGTCGAGCAAACAGTTCACCCCATAGAAATGGGTCTAAACGTACTCCTGTTTCAGCCAATTCGATAGCTGGCGCCAAAAGCCTTTTCAAAGGACGCGTGCCGAACCTGCCGTGCGCCGCTTCCACACCAGCCCAAAAACCGGGCACCGCCACGCCTCGGCCGGTGGCAATGTCTGCAGATGTTAAACCATGGAGCGGTGCTTTTGGGGCGTTAACATTGGCATTAAGATAATGTGCCACACCATCTGCTTGACGATAAAGCATGGAAAAGCAACCTGTCAGCGACGTTAAATGTGGCTCCAACACCGTCTGCGCCAGCGCGGCCGCCAGTGCCGCATCACAGGCATTCCCACCTTCGGCCAAAATATCCACCGCAATGCCAGCCGCTACCGGATGACCGACAACAGCTAATCCCTTTTTACCACGGACGGTTTTTTTTGGGCCAAAAAGCGCGGACGGCATAGCGGTAGCAACTGAGACTTTACCTGCCGATGCCGGCATGCTTATGGCTGTTCCCATAGCGACTAAAGCCGCTGATGACGTCAAAAACCCGCGCCGGTCGATAGTCATAAAATCCTCATGTAGCTCATGCTACGCGCCCCTAATCATAGCTGATAGGGTATATGCTAAGCATTCCACGGCATTGCGTTAATGACCGAACGTTACTTTCTTTGTGCGATAAGTTACCGGCGCACCCCAGAAAATGCATAAAACTACTAATATATCATATATTTATGTATTTTCTCGGACCGCAAGATAACCGCCGTTCGCCCGCAAATTCTGGTTGTTCCACGGTCAAAAA
Source organism: Alphaproteobacteria bacterium (assembly GCA_037189785.1). GTDB lineage: Bacteria > Pseudomonadota > Alphaproteobacteria > Sphingomonadales > Govanellaceae > Govanella. The sequence continues at coordinate 1,650 of JBBCIP010000402.1, read as the reverse complement.
CCATGTCACACTTCAAACCATGGACACAGCAATCAAAAATGGTTTTCAAAAAGTTGGTCAGGAACCGACGCGGTTGCGTTGCTATACGCGCCAAGCTCTAGTTGATAGCTTGGGCGATAGTGTTTCCCTTTATTCTCGAACCCCCGTTGAAAACGATGACGGTCAAGACACGCGAACCGCTACGCAATTCAATATTGTCCGTAGTGAAACTTTCCCGTTTTGGGGGCGCCAGGAAATACGCTTCTTCGATAAAAATCTGGGCATCGTCATTTCAGATCTGACCATCGACAATCAATTCGATTATGAGTTCGTATATGAAGAGCTAAGTTTCTTACAATTTCGTGTGACTGGCTCCTCGGCGGAGACGCTGTCGCCCCGCCATGCACCGTTGATCATTGATCGTCCAGGTTTGAAATTTTCCATGGCACCATCGGGTCACACGGATATGATTCGTTATTTTCCCACGGCACGATGGCGTACAGTAACACCATTTTTTGATGCCAACGGTATTCAAAGCATGTTTGGTGACGATGCCACGACCGAACATATGCTTGGCTTATTTAAGCATTGGCGAAGCCGTTTTCAGAATGCATCTCATCGATTGCCCGCAGATATGCTGGATGCCTTGAAGTCGGTTATGGAATGTCCGTTTCGTGGCCAGCTGCGCCGGACGTTTCTCGAAGCCAAAACAGCAGAACTAATATGCCTCAGCATTTCCTACATCAGCGAACAGCAAAGTAATGCAAATCAAATAAACCTTCGGCGACAGGACAAAAGTCGGTTGGATACGGCCCGCGACATTCTAGATCAACACTACGCGCACCCACCGACCCTAACGGAATTGGGCCGCATGGTAGGCTTAAATCGTCGCAAATTAGCCGAAGGCTTCAAGCAGCTTTTTAATCAAACCGTTTATCAGTACTGCCTGACCCGCCGCATGAATGAAGCGCGCGGTTTGTTGGAATTAGGTGTAGCCATCGCTCAAGTGGCGGAAAATGCGGGTTATGCCGATCAGGCCAGCTTTTCCCGTGCCTTCCGCCAGTATCATGGCCAGGCACCAGGGTATTTTCATTCTCATTAAACCCACCTCTACTGATCATAAGTCGACACTTCCAACTTATCGATAATACATAGGAAATAGATGGGATGATAAATCGTCTAGGGTCTGCTTATCTTATAGTGTTTGCATTTTTTGTGATCCCCGATGCGCGCGCTGCCTCAAAAGCGCTGCTTACGCCGACCGATATTTTGCAGCTTGAGCATGCCCAGGATCCACAGATTTCACCTGATGGAAAACAGATTGCCTATGTACGCATTTCACCCGATCTGATGAAAGATGATTACCAATCCCACATATGGCTTGTCGATGCAGATGGGCAAAATCATCGCCCTTTGCTGTCGGGAGCCGTCATGTCCAACACACCGCGCTGGTCACCGGACGGCAAGCGCCTTGCGTATGTGGCAATCAAAGATCATGGACCGCAAATCTATATCCGATGGATTGACAAAGACGTAGAGGCGCGTGTGACCACATTGGATGCAATGCCATCCAATCTGTCATGGTCGCCAAACGGCAGCATGGTGGCCTTCACCATGATTAAAGCCAGCCCCTTGAAACCTCTTGGCGTCCTGCCCACGCCTCCCAATGGT
>JBBCIP010000401.1:0-3048 GCA_037189785.1 Alphaproteobacteria bacterium | reverse complement strand
CATCGCGAGATCATGACCGAGATGGGCGAAATGGGTCTGCTCGGGGCGACGATCGAGGGCTACGACTGCCCTGGGGTCAACTATGTGTCTTATGGCCTGATCGCCCGGGAAGTGGAACGGGTCGACAGCGGCTATCGCTCGGCGATGTCGGTGCAATCGAGCTTGGTGATGCACCCGATCTATGCCTATGGCAGCGAGGAGCAGCGCCAGAAGTATCTGCCGAAACTGGCCAAGGGCGAATGGGTCGGCTGTTTCGGCCTGACCGAGCCGGACCACGGCTCGGACCCGGGTGGGATGAAGACCCGGGCCAAGAAGGTCGATGGCGGCTATAAGCTCCATGGTTCCAAAATGTGGATCACCAACTCGCCGATCGCCGATGTGTTCGTGGTGTGGGCCAAGGACGACGCTGGGGACATCCGCGGCTTTATCCTGGATAAGGGCATGAAAGGCCTGACCGCCCCGAAGATCGAAGGCAAGTTCAGCTTGCGGGCGTCGATCACCGGTTCGATCTCGATGGATGAAGTGTTCGTCCCGGATGAAAACCTGCTGCCGAATGTGAAGGGCTTGAAGGGTCCGTTCGGGTGCTTGAACAATGCCCGCTTTGGGATTGCCTGGGGTGCTTTGGGGGCGGCTGAGTTCTGCTGGCATGCGGCCCGTCAATATACCCTGGACCGCAAACAGTTCGGGCGTCCGTTGGCGGCGACCCAATTGATCCAAAAGAAGCTCGCCGATATGCAAACCGAAATCAGTCTTGGGCTGGTGGCTTGCTTGCAAGCCGGTCGCCTGAAGGACGCCGGTAAGCTTCCGGTCGAAACCATTTCCCTGATCAAGCGCAATTCCTGCGGCAAGGCTTTGGACGTCGCCCGCACCGCCCGCGACATGCATGGCGGCAACGGCATCTCGGACGAGTATCATGTGATCCGCCACGTCCTTAATCTTGAAGCCGTCAACACCTATGAAGGCACCCACGACGTCCACGCCCTCATCCTCGGACGGGCACAAACCGGACTACAGGCGTTTTCCTAAAGGATTGATCATGTCGGGGCCGTTATCGCATATTCGTGTTCTCGATCTCAGCCGGGTGTTGGCTGGGCCGTGGTCGACCCAATTGTTGGCCGATCTTGGGGCCGAGGTGATTAAGGTCGAACGCCCGGGGGAGGGCGATGATACACGGGCTTGGGGGCCGCCGTTCGTCACCAATGCGGATGGCACGTCGGGTGACGCTGCTTATTTTCTGGCGGCTAATCGCGGTAAGAAATCGGTGGCGATCGACTTCACTACAGATGATGGACGGCAGGCCATACTGGATTTGGCTCAGTCAGCCGATATCTTTGTTGAAAACTATAAAGTCGGTGGGCTTAAAAAATATGGTTTGGCCTATGACGATCTGAAGGCCGTGAACCCCGGGATCATTTATTGCTCCGTCACTGGTTTTGGACAAACCGGACCTTACGCGTCGCGGCCTGGATATGACTTCTTGATCCAAGCGATGGGTGGGTTGATGAGTGTCACCGGCGAACGTGACGACCAGCCCGGCGGCGGTCCGCAAAAAGCCGGGGTGGCTGTGACCGATCTTTTCACCGGCATGTATGCGACAGTGGGTATTTTGGCCGCGTTGGCCTATCGCGATCGCACCGGGCATGGGCAATATATCGATGTCGCCTTGCTTGATGTGCAAGTGGCGATGATGGCCAATCAGAACATGAACTATCTGGTATCCGGTAAAGCGCCCGGGCGGCTTGGCAATGCCCATGTCAATATTGTGCCGTACCAGGTTTTTGCCACCAGCGACGGGCATATTATTATAGCTGTCGGCAATGACGGCCAATTCGCGCGTTTCTGCACGGTGGCCGGGCAGGCGATTCTGGCCCTGGATCCACGCTTCCTAAGTAATAAGGATCGTGTCGGCAATCGGGATATTTTGGTCCCACTCCTTGAAGATATTTTGAAGACGCGCACCACAGATGATTGGATCGCCGCTTTGGAAGCGGCCAATGTCCCCTGTGGCCCGATCAATACTCTGGACCGTGTGTTTGCGGATCAGCAAGTTCAGCATCGGAATATGCAATTTTCTTTGACCCGCAGTGACGGTGTGAAGACGGAAATGGTGGCGACTCCCATCAAGTTTTCCGAAACGCCGCTCGCCTATAAACTGGCGCCGCCAAAACTCGGCGAACACACGGCCGAGATTCTGCATCAGATAAAGAAACCATAAGTATTGCGACTTAGGGGCCTGGTGTTTCCGAGGCTTGTTTGTTGTTCGGTACGGCATTGATCAGGATCAAAGAGAGGATTACCAAGATGGCCCCGGTGATCTCGATGCCGTTCATCGCTTCGTCGAAAATAATCCAGCCGAGAATGGTCGCGCTGACGGGTTGCAGCAGCAATCCGATGCTACCGACAATGACCGGGAGCTTTGCCAAAGCATACGCAATCAAGCCTTGACCGAACACGTGACAAAATATCGCCAGCGCCAAAACACTGATCCAGGAGAAAGCGTGGGGCGGGATGAAACTGTCACTCGTGAGCGCGGGCACGAAAAGCACCAAAGCCGCTATTGCCGAAGTCGACGTCATCACCACCAAAGTGGACAGGCGATCACGGGCCGCGGCGACGGCAATAATATAGCCGGCATAGCAAATACCTCCCAAGAATCCCAAGATGTCACCCAAAGGCGATGCTTCGGGCCGCATTTCCCAAGCCGGGACGATCAACAAGACCGTCCCAAGCAATGCTAGGCTCAGCCCCGAAACAATGTGCCAACGCAGTTTTTGTTTCAAAACAAAAACCACATACAGTGTTACATAAATCGGTGCCAGGCAGGCAAGCAATGTGGCCTTGCCGACGGTCGACAAATTGACGGCGGCATTCCACAGCCACATATCCAAGCCGAAGAAAACGCCACCAGCAATCAGATGCCATAGATAGGGACCAGGGAGCAGTGGATCACGATCTTGTTTCTGCGGCCAAAAACGCCAGACCATGGCAAACACCACGGCCGCCAAGAACACACGCCAAAAACCGACGCTGGCCGATGGAAGGTCGGAA
>JBBCIP010000400.1:0-5446 GCA_037189785.1 Alphaproteobacteria bacterium | reverse complement strand
CTGCTTCTGCCGGGCAGTCGAATAACTCTATTTTGGTTGAAATGTTTACATGGTGGAATCAAGCGTTCAAAAATCCAGATGGCTTTACGAATGAAGCATTCGGGCAATACTTCACCGAAGATGCATCGTTGATTATCGATGGCAATGTCAAGGCAAAGGGATTGGGTGCCTTGGTGAGGCATTTTCGCAATATACAGTCTAACTTTGAAAATGTTGAGGCGATCGTTCCCTTTCAACAAGAATTCCCGTCAGCATCTGGCGATCAGCTTTTTACGTATCACTATATTAAATTCATAGATAAGGGAAAAATCGGTATCACGCATGCTGCAGGTTATGCAGACATCAAAGATGGAAAGATTGCGTTGATACATTTGATCCGCTCCGAAGAACCCAATCCAGAAAAATTAGGTTTTACAAAATAATTGAGCCAAGGAGTTTGATAATGAGTCGAGACGCGATCAATCCTCCATCGCTTTATGAGAGTGTGCCATTTGGTTTCTCTCATGCCATTAAGAGCACCGGAAAAACGACGATCCACTGTGCAGGCCAAGTGGCCTGGGACGGCCAAGGCAATGTCGTTGGTATCGGCAATTTGGCCGCACAAACTGAGCAGGCTTTGCGTAACCTTAGGGAAGTATTAGCTGCCGCAGGAGCACGACCCGCCGACGTCGTGCGGATGCGTACCTATGTTGTCAATCACAGCCCGGATAAGCTTGAAACCATCTGCGGTGCTATTAGCGCATTTTACGGGGATGTATTGCCCGCGGCCAATACCTTGATCGGCGTGCAAACACTTGCGTTACCGGACTTCTTAATAGAAATCGAGGTAACGGCAATAATCGACTAATCTTGATAATCGGAAAAGATGATTGGTTGTCGGTTCAGTGTGCGATTAAGACTAGCGTCAATCTTGTAATGGACACCGATCAGTTTCTTTATGAACCAAATGAAAGGACGCTTGCATCTTATGTGCGAAGTTGAGCTTTATATGGCAGCTGATATGACGCCACTTAAAGCATTGGCTTTATAATGATGGGTGGCGAGATCGCACGTCAAGCTTGGTAACAAAGCCAGCCTTTGGAGCATAAAAAAGAGCCCATATCCGCTATTGGATATGGGCTCTTATCTTTTGCGGATTATGTTACCGTAAATATTCTACAAGCTCCAAATGGTTTCCAAATGGATCCATAAGATAGCGGTTTTTGAGACCGGCATTCGGTCCCTCGTCCATCATAATAGTGCCCGGCATGATCGTGCAGCCCAAGGATGCCAATCTTTCCGCTACTGCATCGGCATTGCCGACACGCAATGCGATATGATGCCCACCGACATCACAGTTTCGTGGCGGAGTCTTGTTAGCATCTGTGGGTTTGTCATATTGAAATAATTCAAAATTAAGATTGGGAGCCAACTCCAACATAGCTAACGTAAGCTTTGCTCCCGGTACGTTCACATGTTCAGCCATCCAGTCGCGTCCCTTTGGGCCAGGCGGGAGATCTGCCGCATCAATGGGCCCCATGCGGTAAAGCACGCGCGCACCAAAGGCATGGCTATAAAAAGAGATTACGGCTTCTATATCGGAAACAGTCCAAGACACATGGTCAACCCTTTCGATGATTTCACCGAAAGCCACAGACTTAACAGCTGCGGTGCTGAAAGTGGTATCTTGAGACATAATAAAGGCTTTCATACAAAATAAAAACCGTTATAGCTTGTATGGTTATGGAGTCTTGAACAATAACATTTTGTGTAGCACTTGGTTGTCAATAATGCACCAGAGGCCCATTAGAGCCGCATTGCTAGATACTGAAGTAGTCTTACCGGACTTTAGTAATTTCGCTAGAGCCAGTCCAGCGTGACAAATTAGAACAGATAATATTCATGAATGTAACGATTGCGATTGGCAGCTGCCGTCCTCGACGAATCATGACATTTATACTCGTCTCAGATAGAACACGGCTCTCAATCGGAATAGCGAGTAATTCCCCACTTGTCAGTTCTCCGATGGCAGCAACCTTTGGCAGGACAGCGACACCTTTTCCCGAACACGCGAAATCTTTAATAAGTGCCAAGGAATTCGAAATAAAATGTGGGTTTAGATGAACGCCTTCTTTCAGCTCGGCTTCTTGCAAAACTTGCCTGATACGGAATCCCGGAGCTGGCAAGGCCAGGAGTTCAGTCGAAAGATCTTTCAGCGATACACTTTTCCGCCCCACAAGAGGGTGACTGGGGGCCACCAAGAGCTGAATAGGTGCCTGTAACGATAAGCGGCGGCTTAGGCGGGGTTCGGGTGCAGCCTCAAATGTCATTCCAAAATGAACCTCATCTTCGCTAACCATCCGCATGAGATCCGTTGTAGATGATACATCCACGGTAATTTGGATGCCGGGGTGTTTGACGATAAAATCCGAAATGATACCAGCTAGGCTGTGGCTGACAAAGGCCTCTCCCATAGCCACGCGGATATGGCCACTTCTTTGTCCACGTAGATTTTCTATATTTTCTTGAAATGCTTCTTCCAGTGCCAATTCTTCCCGGTAGTAATTAACTACGGTTTCCCCGGCTTCAGTAAGCTTGATAGAACGCCTGCCTCGTTCGATAAGGGGGAGACCAACTTCGTTCTCGAGCAAAGAAATTTGGCGACTGATCGAAGATGGAGCCACATTTAAAAGATCACTAGCCGCGCGCATGGAGCCTAATTTATAGGACGTGTAAAAGTAATGAATACGAGACAATCTGATTTTCAAATTGAAGCCCTCTGCATTTGCGGCAATTGCACCTATTTTGTCAGATATGTTTAATCTATGCAACATGGGCTCTGAGGGAATTGTGCGCAATTCTTCGATAAAGCGGGACGGATGCCAGGCGATCTGCGGATCGATCTGCTTATAATCCGTATTGGCCGGGAGCAACCATCCGGGCTTCATTTAGCCGATCCACCTCGACAATTCACTCCATAATGCTGCCTAGGGCCGATTGCTAGACGAGAGCGGTAGCAATGCTGGCGCTTGAAATGACAGCCGAACGCCATAAACCGCCAGTTCTTGGCCTGCACGCGCGCTGATCCTGTCCGGTCATCCCAGACTTGTGCTTCTCGTTGATAGGACGTGCAGCAGCTTCTCCCACTTTACGTCCCCTGTCCTTCATGCCAGCGGATAATGCTACGGTCTCCCGCTCAAAATGCGCGCCAAAACTTGAAGCGGCCGAGGCTGCTCCCATGCAATAAGCACCACCTCATGCTGTGGCTGTCGCGTTGCTATTCCGCCACTTCCGCTGGTAGCCTTTATGGCATCACTGCCGAGAGCACAGGCCAACCATGGCGGTTGCCATCGCCATACCGCCTGCGGCAAGGGCGGTGCTGGCAGCTGCTCCCGCAATGACCGCGACAATCTTGGGCAGGACCTTCTATGGAATCGAGGATTAACTACACGGCTCCCCCCAAGGTATCGAAGGCCCCGAGACATAGACCGGAGACACGAATAAAATACTTCCAAAGAATACTGTTGCTTATAAGCGATGAATAGAACTGATCATAGGAGATCTCCTAAAGGAGGTAATAAGGGACGAAGACTGTAGTCACCTTCAGAGCTCAAGCTCTCAACGTAAATGAGCTTCACGAAACGTCGTTCTCGGCAGCGGCCAGTCAAGACGACAATAACGTCAATGGTCTCGGCAATTGCCACGCAGGGGACTGTGACAACGGTTTCTTGAATCAATTATTCCATACGACGGAGTGCTCCTAGTGCAAAGCACTGCATGGATCCTGTCGCAGTACCACCGACGACCAGAATGTTCTGTAGGGCTATAACAGCCAACTGAAGAACTTTTGCTAGGTAAGCGCCTATGATCCCGCCATTACATAACCCTCAAGGGGGAACACGGCCGCTTCTGGTTTACGGATGGCAAAGCATGGCGCGATTACAATTGAGGGGCAGCAATCTTTCAAAGTGGGCGCCAGACCCAGGGAATTCTGCTGAAACCCGAAGTGCATTCTCATGAGCATTGATACCCACATGGTGGGCGACAAGACGGATGATGCGCTCGCCATCGGTATCGGGAAATGTGATGTTGGTATCGATCAGACCATCGCTTAAGCGGTCGAGCCAGAGCTAACCATCTGGGTTGAGCAGGACTTCGGTGATATCAGGATCATCAAGCCAGTTTGCAATGGCATCACCGAGCGCGCTTCGCAGCATGCGCGTACCACGTAAATAAGTCTCAGACTGAATAGTCATGAAGGTCCCCGTTTAGAAGCTGCGCCACAATGGCGGTGACTGAACGGGGATATTAAAAGAACCAGAAATGTCGGCTCGGCAGTAGCGGATTAGTAGGCGCAGGGATTAAGTGTTGAAAGACAGGGAATACCCAAATCATTTATCTTATATAAGAAAACTCGTAAATTATAAAATTATTCGGGTTTGTTCAATAGTTTTCCGAAGTACAGACTATATTGATAACAAACACAGCGGTGAGTATACCGCCGCGTATTGCTAAATTCGATGTACAATAGAAGTTTATGAGTACTAATATGTTTTCATCTACTCAAGATCGTAATATATTACTGCCCTGTATTAAGGTGAACTGCACACATCTAGAAAAAACATGATGTTATTTTTCCACGCAATATATGTGTCTGCAAGCTAATAAAAGCCTATATGAGTGGTTTCTTCTAGATTTGGAGAAGATAATCTATCCGTCTATCTAACTTACTTCGTTACTTTTCCATCGTTTTACTGTTGTATTATTAATGTCGAACAAATCAAGCAATCGACCGACAGTTTGATCAATAATGTCATCTAGGGTTTGTGGCTTGTGATAGAATGCAGGTACTGGCGGAGCAATGATTGCTCCCATTCTTGCAAGCTGTTGCATAGTACATAAATGACCTAAATGAAGCGGCGTCTCACGTACTGCCAGAACTAGCTTCCTTCGTTCTTTCAATACTACATCAGCGGCTCGACTCATCAAACTCGATGTAACTCCAGTGGAAATTTCGCTCATCGTTCGTACCGAACAAGGCAGGATGACCATTCCCTGCGTGCGAAAGGATCCTGATGAGATCGATGCACCTATATCAGTAACGGGATGAAATTTTTTTGCTAGATTACGGATTTCTTTAATCGGCATGTCCAATTCTTCTGTAAATGTTCGTTCTGCCGCTTTACTCATTACTAAATGCGCATCAATCCTAAGATCTCGCAAAATTTCTAACAGTCTTAAACCATAAATGACTCCGGACGCGCCAGTTATTCCAACTATCAGAGGAAGCGAAGTAGGAGACTCTATTTCTCTTGAATCGATTTTATTTCGTTGCTGTATAATCTTCACGTGCCTGTCCCCGTAATTTGTATAAAGTCATACCAGCAACTGCCGAGCCTAAGCTCATTAATATAGCAACCGTTGTTACACCTGTACCCGCAGAAAAAAGAAATCCAGCTATTATTGG
>JBBCIP010000399.1:0-11403 GCA_037189785.1 Alphaproteobacteria bacterium | reverse complement strand
TCCGCTTTAAACTCGAATGACCGTGGGGTGTGCGGCGACGGCGCACCAGCGGATCTCCACCATCGGCATAGAAAAAACGATTCATCTCATAAAGCTGACCATTCCGCCTATCCCCAACGATATGCTTATTGAAAACAAAGGCATGATTTGCCGCTTTGTCGATTTCAAATTTATGATCGATCGCGTTCCAATACCCACGCTCATGCCATTGACTTGTGGCGACATCAAAAACCCACGATGTCTCTGCGCCGGGTACATTCAATTGATAGAACGAATGGCCGTCCTGTTGATAGGTCAAAGCGGTGGCGTCGGTCAGATCCAACCCTTCAATTGCAGTCTCAACAGCGTGGGTCGAGATTCTGGTAGGCGTATAGCCAGTCGCGCGCATGACTATGCCTGCGCCATTTTCATCGCGTGACAACCAGAAAACTGAATTATCAAGCTTTGCTATTGACGATCTCGCAGCACAGCCGCATTCAATAAACCCACCCCCGACTCGCTGAATTGGGAACGATGAAGCGCCGCTGTTGAACCAGATCTCTGTTGTCAGTTCACCGAACAACCACAACTCTCTATGATCCGCCAGCCCCGCAACAATGCCGTCTGGATTGCCTTCTGCCGACGCAAAGTCAAGCCCATTGATATCGGTGCCGTCATAAAGATTGGTGATATAAAATCTGCCCTTGTCTGCTCCCCCTAGCACAAAATATCCATCCAGATATGTGACCCATTTGGTTGACGTTTCGGGGACCGCGACAAGCGAATTACCAGAAAGAGTAAATACATAAAGGGAACCGCAAGCTATCGCTAACTCAAGGCCGTTGTCAGCCATAACCACAGGGCCAACCCCTGGGATAGTCCCGCGCTCCACATGGGTGAGATCACTTAATACTTCAAATAGTTTATTGCCAGACACAACGAACAACCGGCCGGCAGCGACCCACATCCCCCGGATCTCTCCATCGAGCGTGGCAATAACACGTTTACCCGGCGTATGGTAAAGCGCCGCCACATTCTTTGACTTCCCACTTTCGGAAAGCACGGGGTAGAGATTAATCGTCCGCTGCGCGTCAAACGGTAAGGAGGCCGCCTCGTAAGACGGCCCTACGATTGAGACAGGCACGCTTGTTTGGACTGGCATTAAAGATATTCCGCCTTTTGCGGAGAAAGAGATTCCCCCTCATCCGTCAATTCGTAAATTTCAGAAAGTGCCGTCCGCTTTGCTATGATGGCGTCGGCCTTGCTCATCACCCCGTATGTTGGGGCCGCCATCGCGGCAGCGTATTGAACAAATGGCTCAACCGCGTAATCGGGAATACTGTCGATAACCCAGAGCGCAGCACGACGCTGCACAAGCTCATCCTGCGCTCTGGTTATAAAGCCATCTATCAATGAAGCGTCTTCGGCGTTTGGCGTCTCTCCAGCAGCAATAATACCCAACTCTTGCAAAACTCGAACTCTGAGATCCGCCGCAGTCGTCATGCGTCACCTATGGCATTGTATAGAAAACGATCAGGGTAAGGCGACCTGTGCCGCCCGTAGCGGCAGCGGCGTTTGCTTGAAGCTGGATTAGCGTCTCGGCATTAAATGTCTTCGGTCCGGCACTACGCAGCACCCCGCCCAAGGGAGCATAAATACCCGCTTCAGATGACCCAACAGGATCTCCTGTTAAAACACCCATATTGCCGAAGCCGTCAGGATCTGCGATTTCATCACCATTCGCGGCCCACCCAACATCGATGTCTAAAGTCTCTGTTGCATTTGTATCCAAGTCTTGGCCAATCAATTCACCACGAATAACCGTGGCACCTCGCGGCACCCAACACATTTCAAAGATGTCGCCATTTTCGACATTGGAAGCCAGATTGTAAGTTCCCCATGCAACCTTTACGGTCGATGCAAAACCATGCCCGGCTTTGGCAACCGTGCGCACAGCACGGGCTGCCGTTAAAGTTTCAGCTACCATGATAATCCCTTTCTAAAAAGAAAGGAGGGCCGAAGCCCCCCAATTAAGCAGATGCGACTGCCGCAAAGTAACCAGTCACAACACCATGGTCTTTTGTGTCGTCCGTATCACCAGCGCCAGAGCCGAAGATCAGTTTTTTAAGACCGTCGATACAATCAATGGCGACACCATGTTTGTCATCGTAGTCGAAGGTCTTTTCGACTGACCGCCAACGCTTACCGATGGCCAGACCCAGGGCTTGCGCACCGCATAAGAACACTTGGCCAACTTCAATGGAGCCATTTGAATAAAAGGGCATATCATCCACTTCATGGATGATCACGCCATCCCACTCAAGATCGCCGCCCTGGAACAACTTGTTGTTCTGATTGGCAAGCGTAACTTCACGTTGGGCCTGAGTGATTGTTGCATTGGTCTTGAGATCACGGAACGCACGCGGGTTGGCAAAAGCCACATAGAACCGCTTATTCATGCCCTCAATCCGAATAGGACGGATTTTTGGGTTAGCCGTGATCGCAATCTCTCGCATCAGGCTTATGGCGGCAGGCGTAAACTTATCCGCACTGTTATCGATCGTGGCTAAAGCTGTATCGAAATTCAAAGATACAGCATTCGATTTGGCCGCCCCAAACAACACCCGATCGGCGTTATCAACCAGCCACGCACTTCTTTGTGTGTTGTTGCTGGCGTCATAGGCAACACCATTAAAAGCGCCGAGCTCGGAGATGATACGGTTGATGTCTTGGCGATCAGCCCAATCACGCAACAACGGCTTAGCGGCATTCCGCAGACCGATTGCTGATTTCTGCTCTTCCATCTCGGAAACGCGAACAGCATGACGACGCTTATCGATAAAGAGTCGGAACGACCGGGAGGTCATATCTTCCTCGTTACCCTCAAGCACGCTACTGCCCGTGGTTGGACCTTGTGTCAGCTTGTTGAGCAAAGCAAACGTCAGGCTATCGCCCTTCTTTTTGCTAAGATCTTCCTTCACTTGGAAAATAGAATTCTCGCCACGACCCATATAAGGCTTGAAGGGATGGTTGCCGAGATATTCTTTGAAAAACTCATCATCCCACTGTTGCGGGGTCAGTCCAGTTGCAGCAAATGTATCTGCCATAATAAAAGCTCCATCTTGGCCCCCGTAGGGGCGCTGGGATAGGTGGCGTCATCACGACGCGACCGGCGAAAGGGTTAGTTAATCAAATCACTCAGTGGCGTAGGTCCCGACCAATCAGGCCCGCTACGGGGCGCTGTCGACCGAACGCCAGCCAATGAGGGGGGGAGTTGGGGAGCAGGAGTCTGCACCTTCTGTGTAGCAAGAGTTTCAGCTTCCCATTTCTTACGTTCGGCAGCCAACATTTCGTCTATTGATCCATAATCCTTCATGCGGATGTGATCTTTTGCGACCCGATAGGCTTCGCCAAACGGGTCTTCACTTTGGATCACACGATGCGCAATTGCGGGGTTCTGGGCCTCAAGCTCGTAATAAGCCTGCATGACTTCATCAAAATCTTGATGTTGCTTTCGATTGTAAGAACGTGATGCTTCCGCCCGCGCTACCATAACAGCACTTTGAACAGCTGCTTGGGTTACGTGGTCGGAATAGCCTTTCTGATCTTCCAATACATCAGGAATAGGCGGCGGGTCAGATTGAACAGCTCGCTTCTTAATTTCCGCGAGCTCTCTTTCTAATTCCTGCCGTTTTCTCCGCTCATCCAAGAGGGCAGCGTTCGGAACCAGCTTTGGCTGTTCCGCTTTATGATCGTCCTTTTGATCCTCCGGCGCCGGCGGCGCGCCCTCAACTGGCTTATCCTCTTGAGCTTCGCCCTTAGTAAAGCGACCCTGTTCATCACGTGGCTGGTCGGCAGTCTTTTCTTCTGTCGTCGGCTCCGTGGCTACATCAGGTTGCGTACCTTCAAGTATCTCGTCGATGTCCGTCATATTACCCTCTTTCAACGCCCGTTCGGCGGCGGCCCGTACGCCCGATTACCCGGCGGCGGTTTGCGGCAGGTACAATTGCGCGTCTGGCGTTATTGCCTTCTGCGCATCTGCCAAATTCTTCATGGTTTCCGATTTCGTTTTGTTGACCTTTGCGGCCTCGCCCTCTAAGGCGATTTGCTGCGCCGCTTGCTGCTCCGGCGCAGGCGGCTGCCGCAACATTTGCAAAAGCTTCTCTTTGTTTCTGAGCGACGATGCTTCGATTAAGACATCAGGCGGTATCGGCATCCCTGCCCCCACCATTTTCGTCAGCATGTCAAATTGCTCGGCCTGGATGGTCGGGGTATCGATCCCCTCATCAATAACGATATCGACATTGATCTCAGCAGGATTGTTCTCAGTGCCGATAACCATTTGAGCACGCGGATCAGCCGCCAACATCATCAATTTCTGTTCGGCTTCTGGGTCGCCCTGCAATTGTTTTGCCGCAGCCTCAGCATAGGTTACGGGCTTATTAAAACCGACAAAGCGGGTGTTCCTTTGATCGTCCGTAATGCGAACCCAACGCTCTGCCGTCCAAAATTGACGAATGCGATTCCACACAGACTTATAGACTTCAAGGCTTAGATTGCGCAGGCGGTCCATCAAGGAAGCCACCTCCACCATGCCGCCCTGTTGTTGTGCAAGGATAGCCCTGCCCGACATAGTGGCTTCATTTTTTCCTTGAAGAGCCGCATTCGGACCTAACCGGTCAATCTCATTCTTTGCTTCCTGCAAAAGCTGAAATTGCGCAGCGGCCATATCGCCCGTCGGCAAAATATCGAAATCATCACGATCAGCCACAACAATACCGTCAGGGCGCGCTAATTCGGAGCGCACCCTTACCTTATCGCCCGCCATGGCACGCGACATGCGTGATTGACGAACGCTCAATAGATGCAGGGCTTTTGACCGGCGCTTGTTAATTTCGTCTTGCGGGCTGATCATATCGCGCACAACACCATAACGGTTGTTGTCACGATCGACATAAGCGCTAGCGGCCTTGATCGCGCATTCGGGCTCGCCATTTTCATCAAGATAAGGCGACGTCTGCGGCTCTTGAAGCCACCCCCCCTTTGTAAAGATGCTATGTTGCCACTGCCCGCTTTCGCGATGCCACATCTGCACAATGCGGACCCGATTACGCTTACCATCGGCCCAAAGCTTATATTTCGGCTTGTCGTCGTAAGTATCTGATGGCCGCACCGAGAGCATGGTTTGCTCTATAGCGTCCTTTCCATCAGGGAACATGCGCTCGGCTGTTTCTCTGTCCATCCACACGACATAACCAAGATACATCGCGTCAGTAAAATATGGATCAGCGCTATACGGGTCGTAGAAAAATCGATCCCAAGGCACCGATTTTATGTAAGGATCGACACCATCCCGGGTTCGTTTTGCGCCGACCTCAACAATACCGATACCTTCGACCAGCATATTTTCCCAAGCTGCCGATCTATGGGCATCCCACTGGCTCGCATCACAAGCGTAGCGTATGCCGTCTGTTGCTGCCGAAGCAGTTTCCTCATCCATCGGGGTGCGCGGGAATGCTTTCGGATCTTTACGGGTCTGTTTTTCAATTCCTGTCAAATACTCGACTTTTGGTCGGATGCGATTAATCGTGACAACAGGCTGGCCCCGAGCGTTTAATTTTTTCTTTTCATCGCTTGTATGCTGTTTTGCGTCGAAATAATCGCGGTCTCTTTCTGCTTCTCGACGCGAAGTCGCGGACGCTTCTTCAGCAGATTCAAACCACTCTATTTTCTGGTTAAGGGTATCTACGCTGTTTTCCATGACACCCCATCATCATCGTCGTCATCATTCGTGCCGTAATCGAACTTCTGTTGCCGTTCCGTTTTCGGCGGCACTATTGCCGGATGAGCCATATCAATGGCCCGGCCTATCAAGCTTGCGGCATCAATAAAGTCGTCATTACGGCCAGCCGGGAACGTCAGCATTTGCGATAAACAGCGCTGCCCATAAGGTGTATCCGGCAATTGCACGCGCCCAAGCGCCGCCATCGCTTGGAACGGTCTTGCCCGCGTCGGCTTATCATGAATACTTGGGAGCCACTCCAAGCGGCAGTGGATAGATCTCTCAATCATGCGCCGCCGCAAATACGGTTCGACGACGTTCTTAATCACACCAGATTCACCAAACCAACAAAGCGGGTTATAACGACGGACCAAATTTAAGCCTTCGTCGATCCAAACATCAGCCGTTGCTTGACCAAACCAACCATCAATCAAATGCGGGTCGCCATTGGCGCAGATACCCCAAAGGGCGTGCTCCGTGTAATCGCCCTCACCTTCCTTGGTGGCGTAATCAGACGTAAGGTAGTAATGCAAATGTTCAGGCCGCTTCTGCCAGAACTTGAACCAATCCCGCTGGAAATATGTCCCTTCCGCAGGGCTCGGCTTCTGTTGATAAAGGCTCGACCACGTGCGTTGATTGCGTTGGAACGGTGCCCAGTGCTCCATATTGAACCACTGCGGCCAAAGCGTTTCTCCAATTTTGCGACCAAGCGGGTCATCTTTCCTGTCAGCAATGGCGGGCAGGCAGATCACATACCACTTTCGGCCATCGCGACCATCAAATAACCCGCTTTCGCCATCCCAACCTTCAGGAAGTATGCGGCCAGCCGGGTCATCTTCGTGCCAGCGCGTCAATATCATAACCTGCGGCGCGCCCGGGATTAAGCGAGAGCAGAAATCATCTATATATGCTTCCCATGTCTTCTGCCGGATCGTTTCGCTTTCGGCGGCTTCACGTCCCTTGATCGGATCATCAAGAACACCAAGCCCAGCCCGGTTCCCCGTTAATCCCGACAGCAAGCCGCCAGCCATATACTCGCTGCCATTCGACAAAGCCCATTCATCGGCAGCTTTTTGGTCATCCTTTAACGTTACATCCATCAAATTGACGAATGATTTTGACTGGATTAACTGCCGCGCTCTGCGGCCTTGTTTTTTTGCGATATCACTCGCATAGCTTGCCAGAATGACATTGCGTCGCGGTTGCCGTGCCATAAACCAAGGAATGAAAACAACATCGCTATAAGTGCTTTTCGCAGACCCGGGGGGCATCAAAACCATGAGGTTCGGAATTATACCGTCGGCTACATCTTGAAGCTTGCCGCACAAAAATCTGTGATGGTCTACAAGACTGTTTAACCGCAGAACGCTAAAATCATCCTCGTCTTCGGCATCACTCAACGGAACCGTTGGGATGTCCACCATGCATGCAAAATCAGATACTGACCGCTTCGCCAACACTTTCCGCGCGGCCTGAACATCACTCTCGGTTAAGGCGTATGCCAGCGATGACACGCAGCTGTTCGTCAGTTAAAGATTCTGGATCGATTGTGGTTTTGGTTTCGGCCTTTAACGGCCCACCATTCGCCCCCGTGATTTCTTGGCGGTCGGACCAATCTTCCTTGAACCGGGCCGACATATTTTTAGACCAAACACCGCCTTGGAATTTCGTCTCGCTCAAATTCTCTTGACCTCTGTCTTCCCACCACTTGTGCTCGTAAGTCTTGGCGAGATCCATGGCTTCCTTAAATTCCGGGAACCTTTCGATCCAAAGATAGACAGTGCGGCGGGTAAAGCCCAGATCAGCACAAATTGCAACGCGTGATTTGCCTTTCTTCCCCAAAGCCACAACGCGATCACAGAACTTAGGATCGTAACGGCCATAGTATGCGTTGTCGCTCATTTCGGCTTCCTGACCGGCATCCTGACCCAGGGCTCACGCACGTCACCCGACGCTAAAGTGACCAAAGCGCTGATCACGTATATGGTGCAGTCCGATCCGCTCGACACTGTAACTTCCAGTGATTTATTGCCATCCGTGATTTGCGGTGCGCTGAACTGCAAGCCAGACGGGCAGCTTTTCCATTCAACGGAGGCAACGGTGTCTGCACCAAGCTCTGGGGCCAATCGAAAAGATATAACGACGTCCTCAGCCGGTGTCTTCGGGCTCAAGTCCACCGGCTGCATTTGCATGCTACGAAATCCGCAAGATCGCGTTGCTGGCGTCGGCGGCAGGGAATTGCACAGTTAAGGTGCCACTCGATACAGATACGTCCCCACCGAAAGCATGCACAGATACAGCCTTATCAGATGCGTCGTCATTATAAATAAGCGCACCGTTTGCTGTGAACGTGGAGCTGGACCAGGCGACATCGTTGAAATCGACCAAGGCCGTCGTTCCGCTCGTCGTCGGCGTGACCTGCGTCAGCGTCGCTCCACCCGCCGTGTAACCGGTCCCGCTAACTTCATTCGTGCCGGAATAGGCCGTCGTCGAAGCACCGAGCGTCGCAGATGACGTGTAAAGCGCCATCTTGAATGTGTCGCCTGACCCGTTGGTGAAATCATGCACGGCCTGCAAGATGTCTTGCTTAAAGCTCGTGCACATGGCGGTTGTGATAGCCATCTATATACCTCGCGCAATGCTTTGGCCCGCAAGCGTCTCCGCTTCCAGAGCCATGGTGATGTAATTTGCAATGATCGATGCAAGCCGATCGCGGTCTAAAGCCTTTTCCTCGACCGATGCTCCAGGGACAGCGACGGCCTTAGCCATTATCTGGCGCACACAAAGCTGAGCCCATTGCTCCGGCGTATGGTTGCCATTATTTGTAACAGCCACCACGATCGAAGGACTCTCTCGGACAATCATTAATGTCTCGCTGTCGATGTATAGATTTGCTTTAGCGCAGACGACGTAAACCGGTGCGCGACTGCCGTCGACACCATCCGGCGCTGATAACTAGCACCAACCGTTGTAGCCAGCAGTTGCCCCGCGAAGCCAGAGCCCACCGCACCGGTAAGGATTGTCTGCGTCGAATACTCAAGACCAATATTGCCGACCGATCCTGTAGCCGCCACGCCGCTGACTTGCTGGATTTGACCGGTTAAAACAGATAGTGACCCGACACTGGCTGCGCCTGCGACTCCTCCAAGCGCCACCTGACTTGATAAGGTCAGCGTAAGCTGACCAACAGACCCGTCGGCCCCGACGCCAGTCACTGGCTGGATAGCACCTGCAAGCGCAGTGAGCGTTCCAGCCGCCCCTACGCCTGCTAAGCCTGTGACCGCGATAAGCGCCGTTGTGCTTACCGAGACGAAGCCCGCATGCCCCTGTGATTGGACACCGAGGATATTGGCCGAAGCCCCAGCATAAGCTGTTAATGACCCTACCGACCCGACAGCAGAAACGCCGGTCAAAGCTGCACTTGACGCGACCGCCAAGCTTAGCGACCCAGCACTACCGCCGCCAGATACGCCGATTGGGCTGGCGTCTTCATCGCCACCACCGCCCGGCACATAATAGATGCGTCGCGGCCTCGACCGCACAAACGCCCACGGCTCAGCCGACCACCATTGGTAATGGCCATCTGGCTGATAACCAACCCATGTCGCGACACAGTAAATCTGACCAGGCCAGTAACTGCCACCTGTACCACGATAAAGATTAGCAATAGAAAGATACCGGGCTGAGCCGAAGTTCGCCTGAACAGCGGAAGGTGGTGTCTGTTGCCCCTCTAAAATCCCATCGCCATAAAGCACAGTCCCGCCCGGGACAGGGCTGTTGTAATTCAATCCCAACCGCCCGGCCACCGCATGAACCCGTCCATCACGATACACTGACCGCGCTGAGTTCATTGTCTGGTTAGCGGCTCCCGTTGCAGCGTGAATTTGCGTTGTTCCGCTCGGCGAGATACTAGCAAATCGGGCATACGGAAAGGTTGCGCCGTCGTTGATCGCCATCAACGTACCGGAAGTATTCGTTCCTGTTGCGTTAAATTGTATGCCGAGCCCGATAAACTCGGCATTTGTAAAGACCGGCTCCGAAACTCCAAAATCACCAGCAAGCCCTTGTGAGCTTCCGGTAAAAATAGTGTTTGCTCCCCCAGCGCCGATGCCGGATCGCGGAGACCCAATTGCGATGTTAAGCTGGCGATTCCTGTTCCCGTGATTGAACGGATAAAACGATCCATCCTCGAACGCCAAGAAATCCACCAGGCCACGCGTCAGAGGGTGAGTCCAGTCAATCTCTATCAGGACATTTCCGATCGGCTTTTGGGAAGCAAAGCCGATCAACGCGACCATTATTGGATCTCGTCAACGATTGGCGTCAGTTTAAATCCATGATCAGAGCCTGTGCTTGATAAAGCCACAGATGCCTGCGCGTTCCAAACCACTGGCTGAAAATAGCGCGCCGGAAGCTCCACAATCCCGCTCGCGACAAAGGTCGGTGTGGTTGAGGCTTGGTCAATTGAAATAGCTCCAAGTCTCACAAGATTAAGAAGCTTCCCTGCCGCGCTAACGGCAGCGTCGGTTGTGCCGTCGCTATTATCAGGATTGGTGCCGTCCGATGTCTTGGCATAAATTTCTATAATCTGGCCGACCGTCGGCGTCGCATTGGCTTTGACCCATGCCCGCCATGCGAACCGGATCGGTCGCGCGCTTGTGCCGAAATCATGCTGCGCGCCTTGCCGCCCGGCACCGGCCGACAAAGATGTCAGCGTCAAGGCATTGGTCCCGCCGCTCGATAGCCATGTGATATCCGTTTCCGCGATCTGATAGACTTTATTGGCCATTCCGCGCTCTCTCTACATCACCGGGATATACCCAGCCAAGTTTGAGTTGATCTGCCCGGCTGACCTTGATGGCTGCAAGCGATTTGATGGCAGCGGCCTCTTGCTCGTCGAACAGCCCGCCTTGCAAAGAATCAAGCATAGCTTGCGTGGTCGGGTGCCCCACATCCAAGCCATCCCGCGTCTCGATCCACCGCAAAGCCCGCGTCACCATTGGATTATCAGCCTGCGCCATTTTGGTAAGGATAGTTTCGGCCACTTCCGGCCCAAGTTCGGCATAAAGCGTGCGGTCAGTCACAAAGCGCTCGGCCACACTGTCGATGACTTTTGCGTTCAGCAGGTCTGCGACATCAGTGTCGGACAGGCCCGCATACTTTGGGTCTTGCAATTCCTCATTCAACGCCATCACGCACCTTCGACCGCTTGCACCGCTCGCAGAATTGCAGTTCCATCTGTTTGTATTTACGCCCTTTTGTGCTGCCGTTCATCAGGCGCACACGACGGTCCAGGTGACCGACAAGCCAGCATTTGATGCGCTTGATCATGGCGACCTCCAAAATAAAAAATCCCACAGCCGGAGCCGTGGGGAGGCTAGCCTCGGAAAGGAGAGCTAGGGATTAAACAAAAAAGCCCGGAAGCTGGCGTGCTCCGGGCGCAATTCGAATGATCATTTACGTGACTATGATTCAACACAAACCCTGTGTCAAATGGTTTTTCCCCGACGCCAATCAACCAGCGCAGCCAATCCTTTCAGCACCACGTCAAGCTCGGTTTGGCTCGGCCATTGGTCGCAGCAGACGACGTTCGTGAACGTGTTATACTCACAAAACCCAAGTCGCTGCCGCAACGCGACACG
>JBBCIP010000398.1:0-6102 GCA_037189785.1 Alphaproteobacteria bacterium | reverse complement strand
GCCGAGTATGTCAGGCCAAAGGCAATGTCCCCATTATGACCAATGGAGATGCCGGGCAAAAATGGCTCGCCGGCACCGATGACAGAAAAATTCGGTGCGTTCAAGTGAACAATATAGCGCAACGATGGTATGGTGATGGCGCGATGTGGATCGCTTGCCAAGATCGGACGCCCGGTGGTTGTGCGCTCCGGCGAAATTGCCCAAGCGTTTGATCCGACATTAAGCTCGGCCGTGTTATCGCTAATCTCGTCGATTTCATGAAGAGCGAGCGTTTTCTGTTCTTTGTTGAAACTCACGCCGCTGGTCGCCAGCTTATAAGCCTTGAGTACATCTTTGCTGATAACGCAAGGGTCCAGGCCTTTCGGTATTTTGGTGGTCCATGTGGGTTCAAGCATACGGCGCAGACCATCGTCTTTTAAGCCTGTCTTGCAGGCGACTTGTGCACGATACACTTCAGACACGAGGTTGCTTGATAAGCCATGGCTCCGAATACGAACGATATCGTCGGCGCTCCACTCGTCTGGTGTGGTGCCCGCCACATCGAATTCTACCGGCAGGGGATGAGCGCCGGTCTGGATTTGTTTGATGAATGCATTGATGCCAGCGGCAAAAGCTGTGGCCTGGGATTTTGCATCAGGGCCATAGCTTGCCCATTCTTGTTCAAAATCGCCGTGATACAGAAACAACCGTGCAGCTCGATCTTGTTCGACATACTGCGGTCCAAAGTCCCGAGACAATAAACCCAAACCCCGTTTGCGCCATAAATCAATTTGCCACAACCGATCCCGCGCCGCATTATAGCCTTGCAGGAAAAAAGCATCCCGCACAGATTGCGCATATATATGGGCAACACCCCACTGGTCGATCAGAATTTCGGCAGATTGTTCGATCCCAGGCAAGACGCTTTCTGTAAGTTTGGCAGCGCTCGGAATGTCTTGGGCTACGGCCGATGTAAAAATCCAGAATGGTGTTAAACAGCCGATATACTTTAACGACCTGCGCATAAAAAAGCCCCCTAACTGACATCGAATAGTATGGGAAGTGGAGCAAATCGGCCCCAGATTGTCAATGATAACGAAAATGAGCATTATGGCTCATAAGCCGTACTGTATTTAAGGGGCGAGGGCGTCTTAATAGACAGTGAGAGCAGGGGATAGGCAATGTTGCATCGTAGAGCATTTTTACTGTTGGCATCGTCCGTCATGGCTACAAGCTACGCCACATCTCAGGCACCGGCCTGGGCCGCGGGCGTTAAGAAAACGGGGGTGGATGAATTTTCCGATCTTGATGCCGTGGGATTGGCAGCCCTTGTCAAGAAGGGAGAGGTAAGCCCGCTTGAACTTGTCGATCTGGTCATTCGGCGTATCGATGCCCTGAACCCAATACTCAATGCCATCGTCTATAAAAACTATGATCGGGCCCGAGAACAGGCAAAACTGAAACCTGGCCAAGGTGCGTTTGCCGGGGTCCCATATCTTTATAAAAACTTAGGCCGTCATACCGGGCTGCCGGCAACCTCATCCTCCCGTGCGTTCGCGGATGTGATTGCCCCGGCTCAGGGCTTGCGGGATGATAAATTGGATGCCATGGGCGGCATTATTGTGGGGCTTACAAACGCCCCGGAATTTGGATTGTTGGCGACGACCGAACCATTGTTATTTGGCCCAACCCATAATCCGTGGAATTTATCATATAGCCCGGGTGGGTCCAGTGGGGGATCTGCAGCGGCGGTTGCGGCAGGGATTGTACCGATGGCAACCGCTGATGATGGTGGCGGGTCAATTCGTATGCCTGCGGCGAATTGCGGTGTGTTGGGGCTAAAGTCGACCCGGGCACGTGAAATCGACGGGGATGATGACTTTCTTGTGGTGCATGGTTGTGTAAGCCGGTCGGTGCGGGACACCGCAACATTTCTAGCCGAGATCGAAGATCCTCAACCGGTCGGCATGAAACCTGTCGGGTTTATATCGGGGCCATCCAAGAAACGATTAAAGATTGCCTTTTCCACGCGAGATCAGCGCGGTCAAGAACCACATCCCGAAGTTGCTAAGGCAACTCGTCACACGGCAAAACTTTTGCAAGATCTCGGTCACACGGTCGAGGAAGCGTGGTTTGAAACCGACGGCGATGCGCTCTACGAACATTTCTTGACACTGTGGTCCCTGGGGGCGGCGCAGGTGGTGTCTTTTGTGCACAGTAAAATTGGTAAGACGCCGGATGAAACACATTTTGAACCATGGCTGTTGGGATTGGCGCAAATGTTTCATGAAAAACGTCGCTATGATGCCATCGAACGTGCTTATAAATACTTCCGTGTTTTGCATCAACAGATGCGTCGCTTCTTCCAAAACTATGATGCCTATTTGACACCGGTGTTGTCGACGCCGCCGGTTCTAACCGGGGAACAAGCACCGACTGTTGCCTTCGAAACATTGATGGATCGGGTAACGCGCTATGTCACCTATACGCCGCTGGCCAATGTCACTGGTGTGCCTGCTATGTCGGTTCCATTGTATTGGACAGAACAAAATCTTCCTGTCGGTAGCCAATTGATGGCGGATATCGGCCAGGAGCGCGTGTTGCTTGAATTAGCATATGAATTGGAACACGCCCAACCCTGGGCCAAACGGTGGCCGTCTACATCGATAAAATCGGTTTAGGGTGTGTTTTGCATAATTATGTGCAGGGCAGAGTTGCTTATAACTGTCGTATAATGTGTATATGCAGTTTTCTATAACGTTTATCAAAAGGCATTAAAAATATTAGACACGGAATCTGATTTTTCCTGTCATTTTTTGTCGCTTCAAATTTATGCCGGTTTCATAAATTTGAGCGCATCTAAACTGTAGATCTAGGAAACAGGGATATCAGAGAGGAAATTGGTGGGCGCACACAGATTCGAACTGTGGACCCGCTGATTAAGAGTCAGCTGCTCTACCAGCTGAGCTATGCGCCCGTCCAATGTGGCTTATGTAACAAAGTTTCCGAACCTTGTCGATAGACTTTTTGTGCCTTTGAAATCAAATGCTTGGCCCTTGGGATGCCGAACAGGTCCGGAACAAGGGCCGATCCAATCAGGCAAATGGCCCGCCGCGTGGAATGATGCTGTTTCGGTGCAGCAAGGCTGACAGGATTAAGCCGAACCCGACCAAAAGGGTCAGCATGGCTGATCCGCCATAGGAAATGAGCGGCAACGGCACGCCGACCACCGGCACCAGCCCCATCACCATGGCCACATTGATGAACAAATAGACAAAGAACGCAAAAATGATGCCCGAGGCCAGCAAGCGGCCAAAATGGTTTTTGATGCTGAGCGAGGCAATGATCGTATATCCGATCAAGGTGACATAAAGCAGCAACAAGCCACCCGCGCCGATCAACCCCAATTCTTCCGCCATCATCGTAAAGATAAAGTCGGTTTGCTTTTCCGGCAAAAAGTTTAATTGGCTTTGCGTCCCCAACATAAAGCCCTTGCCGTAAAAGCCACCGGACCCCAGCGCAATTTTTGATTGGGTGATATGATAGCCGGTGCCCAATGGGTCACGTTCGGGGTCCAGGAACGTCAACACGCGATTTTGTTGATAGGGCCGCAGCATTTGCCAAGCAACGGGTATGGCCGCCAAGGCCGCGCCGATGGCGCTCAGGAACACCCACATCCGAACGCCGGCTAAAAACATCACGGCTCCGCCGCAAGACAGCAAAAGTAAGGCTGTGCCCAAATCCGGCTGCTTCATCACCAAGGCAACCGGCGCCCCAATCAACAGCGCCGGAATGATCAGACTTTTTAGGCGTGCTGCATCATTGGTGGTTAGACCATGATAATAACGGGCCAATACCAAGATCAGGGCAATTTTCATGATTTCCGATGGTTGCAAGCGGATCGGGCCGATATCCAACCAGCGTTGTGCGCCCATGCCGATTTCGCCCATCACTTCGACGGCAACGAGCAAAAGAAGCGTCATGAAGTAAAGTGGGTAGGCAATGGCCATCCAATATCGCAAATGGACAACTGCCACTGCGAACATTATCACGGCCCCGACAAGAAAGCGTAATATTTGCCGATCAGCCCATGGATCCAGATTTCCGCCGGCCACGGAATATAAAATGACAAAGCCAAATGTTGCAATCGCGGTGACCAGACCGATGATGAACCAATCAAGCTCACGCAGCTTGGTCAGCAACCCGCGATCTTGGCCTTTCAATTCGACAGCAACATCAGCCATTCTCAATCCACCTTAAACGCTGGGTTCGCGGGGCGGCATTTGCCGTGGGCTTGGCAGTACCGGTTGGCGTCCGGAGTCCAATTGCATCGCTTTCAGCAAAATATCGCGGGCGATAGGACCGGCAACCGTCGACCCACCGCCACCATGTTCAACCACGACTGAAATTGCATAGCGCGGAGCTTCAATGGGCCCATAGCCGACGAACAAGGCGTGGTCTCGTTCATTCCAAGGTTTTTCTTCATTCTTGCGCACCCCGGTCGCCCGTTCTTCACGACTAATCCGCCGCACCTGCGCAGTTCCGGTCTTCCCGGCCATCGAAAATCCTTCTTCGGTGATCCGGGCACGAAAGGCGGTTCCGCGCGCACTTGTGGTCACATCAATCATGCCTTTGCGCACAGCATCAAACACCGGGCTAGAGACGGTAATCGGTGGTGCCTGGACTTCAAGCTCAAGTAACGAGCGGACCAAGCGTGGCGATACTTTGGTGCCGCTGGCGATCCGGGCCGTCATAACAGCCAATTGCAACGGGGTGGACAGGGCATAGCCTTGCCCGATACCGGCATTGAATGTTTCGCCGCGAAACCAGGGCTGATTGAAGCGTGATCTTTTCCACGCAGTTGTCGGCATTAATCCTTGGGCTTGGTGCGGCAAATTGATGTCATGTATTTCGCCAAGGCCGAAGCGATGGGCCATCTCGGAAATTTTATCGATACCGACACGATCGGCGATTTCATAAAAATAGATATCACAAGAATGGCTGAGCGCGCTGATCATATCAACGCTACCGTGTCCGCCACGTTTCCAGCAGTGAAAAATATGATTGCCGAGCGGGCGTTTGCCATTGCATGACACCCGCTGATCCAGTGTGACGACACCGGCCTCATAAGCGGCCATGGCGACAATCATCTTAAATGTCGAGCCGGGTGGATATTTGCCGGTGATGGCTTTGTTCATCAGCGGTTTGCGTTCGTCGTTCAGCAAGCGCTGCCAAACGCTGGTGCGGATTCCCACGTTGAAATCATTGGGATCATAAGCGGGCATGGACGCTAAGGCCAGAATATCACCGTTATGCACATCCATGACAACGGCGGATGCGCTTTCTCCCGCCAGGCGTTCTGCAGCAAACTTCTGGAGTTCTAAGTCCAATGTCATTTGTAAGTCGCGACCGGGCAGGGCGTCGTCTCGATTGAGCTCACGGATCACGCGGCCGAACGCATTCACTTCAACCCGGGTGTTGCCGGCAAAGCCACGCAGTTCTGTATCAAATGCTCGTTCAATTCCATTCTTGCCGATTTTAAACGACGGCATCAGCAACAACGGGTTGCGACCGGCTTCTTGTTCGTTCGGAGTACCGACATACCCAAGCACATGGGCCAAACGGTCGCCATAAGGATAGTATCGTGTTGTCCCGACGTCTGGTTGCACGCCGGGTAAATCTGGGAATTCCATATTGAGTTTGGAAAAGTCATCCCAGGTCAAATTGTCGGCGATGGTGACCGGCAGGAACGATCGCTGGCGTTTAACTTGTTGGAGAATGCGATTGCGCTGATCCAACGTCAATGGAACAACCTGGGCGATGGAGTCGAGTGTCCGTGATAAATCCTCGGTCTGCTCCGGAATGACGAAAGCGCGATAATCGGCACGGTTGGCGGCCATCACGCGACCGAACCGATCCAAGATGCGGCCACGGGGCGGGGGCACCAAACGAATACTGATGCGATTTTCTTCGGCGAGTGTTTGATAACGCTTGTTTTCAACGATTTGCAGATAATAAAGCCGCGCCCCAAGGGCTGAAATCATCAGTCCTTGAATGCCGGCCAGTATCGCCGTTCGCCGCGTAAAGACTTTGAAGCGATCTGGTTTTTCCCGTCTCTTTCGG
>JBBCIP010000397.1:0-12523 GCA_037189785.1 Alphaproteobacteria bacterium | reverse complement strand
TACGATTTCTGAAATTGCTTATCAGCTTGGATATGCCGATACGTCTAGTTTTATCGTAGCTTTTAAGAAGTTCTTTAATTGTAGCCCAGGTGCTATGAGAATAAATACATGCTAATGATATGCTTTGGTGTTTTGACGTGTATGTAAATTCTTTTTACCAGGATTCATAAAAGGATAATGGCTTTTTTGCTTAACCGTCAGATTTTTAAATCTGAACATGTGGAGGAAATCAGGGCTCATATTGCCAGCGTGCTGTGCCCGCATGATTTTATGCTGCAAAAACCAATTTTGAAGCTGAATACCGATTATCACCATGCAACATTTAGCGGTATCTCGCTTAGTTATTTACGATATGGTGGAACTGTAACAGTTCTTCTAAAAGAGCTGGGTGATTTTTTCTTATTAGAAGTTCCCTTAAGCGGCAAAAGTAATATTAGGTATGGGAACAGCGAAATTACGGAGAGTGAGGGGCGGGGCTGCATACTCAGCCCGGATCGATCACTACGAATTCAATGGAGCTCAGACTGCAGCAAGCTTTTAATAAAAATTAATCGAGAGCTTCTTGAACAACATCTTAGTAATTTAATAGATCGACCCTTGACCACTCCCTTGATGTTCGAACCAGAGGCTGATTTTCTATCTGCCGAGGGGCAAAGTCTGCGGCGTGTGGTCGATTATATTTATTTGGATGCCGACTTAGATGTTTCGGAGCGGACGTCTATTATGCAGCGTAGTTTGGAAGAATGTTTATTGACGCGTATTTTATGGGCTTTGCCAAATAATTACAGTGAAGCACTCAAGCGTGGTGTAAGCCCTGCTGCTCCCTATTATGTCCGACGGGCTGAAGATATGATGCGGGCTCACGCCCATGAGTCCCTGACTGTGCTGGATATTGCAAGATCGGTAGGTGTCAGTATTCGCACACTGCAGGCTGGGTTCAAGTATTTTCGCAATCAAACGCCGACAGCTTATCTCCGGGACTATCGCTTGGATTGTGTCAAATCTGAACTCAAAGGTACTGAGCATGAGATTAAAGTAAGTACTGTTGCCTGGCGCTGGGGCTTTAACAATATGAGCCGATTTGCCGCGCTTTATTATGAACGGTTTGGCGAGAAAC
This sequence comes from Alphaproteobacteria bacterium, assembly GCA_037189785.1. Lineage (GTDB taxonomy): Bacteria > Pseudomonadota > Alphaproteobacteria > Sphingomonadales > Govanellaceae > Govanella. Next base: position 11,406 of record JBBCIP010000397.1, on the reverse strand, counting down.
CAAGTGATACGTTGCGTCTACGATAGATGGTGCTGATTGGCGATTTCGGCGTCCTTGCGCCATGCTTAGTTCCTGCCCCGCTACTCTGAAGTCGCCTCGGCATTAGGAAACGAAGGATACTGAACTATACCCCCAAGTATTAAGTGAACTGTTGTTAGACGGATAAAGACCACTTGGTTAGACATCGTGCTCACGGGTATCGCGTGCGAGTTGCTCTCCAAAGACCGAAATGGTATATCGTTCTCGGCTGCTGCCGACGGTCTTTTTGTGGTGTTGCAGAATGTCACACCATGATCCCGAAAGCTCATAATGCGCCAACCCGACTGCACAAGGGCTTTATGGATCTATGGGATTGGCTGACGGTTGAGCAGCAGAAAACGCAGAACCGCAATGGGGTCGAAGTCTATTGGTCCAGCCCGAGTGATCCTCATGGACCGGATTAGAACGACAGTAGGGAAATCATTCATTTGAATCTTTCTAATATACTTTTGGTTTATTTTTGAGATTATTCTGCGGCGAACACGTGTTCCTGTTTTCAGGCAAGGGCGTGAAGTTGACGGCCTGGTTCAAAGCGCAAGGTTGTCCACTTCACCATACGCAGCCAACATTGCTTCCCCCGGGTTTGGGCGCGCGAGAAGCCATGTTTGACGGCTTTCCGCTTCTGGCTCGGCACCGGAGCGCGCGATCCTCGAAGCCCTGCATCTAGCGCCCAAGGTGGTCGATCTGGTGGAGGTCTTTGATGTGGTGGTTGCGCACTCTTCGCCCAAAGCTGATACAGGAGTTGTTGGAAGCCTGCCGGTCGATCAAGGTTCGCAGACTCTTCCTTTTCATGGCTGACCGTTACCACGATCAGGTTTGCCTGTTGCTGGATGTTCTGCCGCTAGTGACGGAGGAAAATATCTTGGCCCTCAAGCGGGGCACGGCGATCAATCTTTTCGAGCGCGATCTGCCTCGGCTGTCGGTAGATATTGACCTCACCTATTTACTCTTCGATGACCGGGAAACTGCCTTGCGAGAAATCAGCGCGGGCCTTGCGCGTCAGAGACCCTGAAATAACTTTAGCGAAGGTCATGGTTATTGATCCACTACATGATGTGGGAGTGTCGTCAGCGCACGATTGAGGGCGAGAACCGGATCGGTTGCGGGAACCGTCTTCCGGTTTATATGAATTGAGAATATTTAAGGAAAACGAATGGATTGGTAAATTGTGACGATAGGCTAGGTGGAGTTATCTTTTAAAAAAGCCCATTGAATAATGGATCATAGGATTGATTGTGGTTAAGGCGTAATTCTACTTTAGCCGTTTGGCCTATATTTTTTGCACAGTCGCTTGCGGTAGCCATATGCTCTCGCTCTTCATTTCAAAAACGATCGCCACCACTGTCCCGATTTTTACAGCGTTGGGGCTTTCTGTCTGAACATTGACCATCATGCGAAAGCCTTCATCGAGATCCACCAAAGCCAGGAGGTAGGGCGCGATGGCGCGGAATGCTGGGGTCGGGGCGCGATGGACTTGGGTGATGCTGTGGATTGTTCCTTTCTTTTTGGAAAGCCGCCATTCTAATGCGCCCTGACAATTGGCGCAGCATGACCGTGGTGGGAATTGCGCATGGTTACAGCGCGCACAATATTGGTATCGCAATTCTTGGTGCGCGCAACCATCCCAAAATGGTTTTGTTTCCGTTGTTGGTGTTGGAAGATAAGCTGGGATCATGATGTCATCCTCGGGCCAAGACAAGCGAACAATGGGCTGATAATATGCCGCCGTCGCCATGGACAAAGGCGATGTCGGGCAAGCCGGCTTGGCGTTCTCCCGCTTGATGTCGCAATTGGGTGACGGCTTCGACTACATGGTACATACCGCCAGCGGCGCCGGGATGTCCGTATGACAATAACCCACCATGTGTGTTGCACGGTAATGACCCATTTAGCTCAAATACGCCGGCAAGGGCGGCTGGGCCTGCTTCTCCACGCTCAAAAAATCCCATGGACTCCAACTCAACGAGCAAGGTGATGGTGAAGGAATCATATATTTCCGCTACATCCACGTCCTTGACGGTGATGCCGGCTTGGCCGAGCGCACGGGCCGCCGATTGTTTGCAGCCGAAGTCGGTTAGCGATGGAGCCGCAACCAAATGCTCGTGGGTGTGACCTTGCCCGCAGCCGATAATTTCAATCGGCTTTTGCGGCAAGTCGCGCGCTGTATCCGCCGCGCTGACGACGACGGCGGCACCACCATCGGATATCAAGCAGCAATCCAGCATGCGCAGCGGGCTGGATATCATTTTTGATGACATGACATCATTAAGCGTTAAGGGCGCACGCTTATGGGCCAGGGGGTTGCGGGCGGCGTGGTGACGCATCGTGACGGCAATGGCTGCTAAATGCTCCGGTGTTGTCCCATATTCATGCATGTAACGGGCCGCGACCAAGGCATAACTTGCCGGTACCGATGTGCCATAGGGACGTTCAAATTGTGGGTGGCCGATATCGGCAAGAGCAGCTACAGCTTTATCACGGGACAGACCGGTCATGCGATTGTCGCCGGTGACTAGAAGGACATGACGGCAATAGCCGCTTTTGATCAAGCTGGCGGCTTGCATTACCATGGTTGCCGCCGTGGCGCCTCCGGCTTGAACCGCAAGGCAAGCATTGGGATGAAGACCGGCATATTCGCAAAACCACGACGCAAGCATTAGATGTGGTTCTGTAAAAGAATAAGCGCAAAGCACGCCATCAATATCTTGTGGTGAAAGACCGGCGTTTGCGATCGCTGCAAAAGCTACTTCACTATGTAATGACATGCAGCTTGACCCGGGCAATTCCCCGGCGGCTGTTCCCGCTATTCCCGTAATGACCGCTTTTGATGCCACAGTCGACCCTTGTTTAAATAGATTCTCGATCCGCACACGAGTTGTGCTGATATTTTGTCATATATTCAGTATAAAGATGAATTATTTGCAATAGAAAATTTTATTTCACTATAAAAAATGATGTTATAGTCGATTATTTTTTTATAATATATTGAAATATAATGATAATTATCGTAATAATGCTCTTTTTTTTAAATTGACTCTCTTTGGGGTCGTATATATTGTATTGTGAAAATATATTCACAATAAATGTAAAAATGCTGAGGTTTCTATGAGTAAGCAAGAGTCGGGGGCGTCAGGACATGACGCTGAGCGGAATAGACCGCTTCATGGTATTCGGGTTGTCGACTTTTCGCGCATGTTATCTGGGCCGTTATCGACCATGGTTATGGGCGATCTTGGAGCGCATGTTATTCGGGTCGAAGATCTCGAAGGCACGGACACAACCCGCCACAACCATCCCTTTATAAAAGGGGAGAGCCATTATTTCCTGTCGATCAATCGAAATAAGGAAAGTATCGCGATTGATTTGAAGACACCCGAGGGCCGTCAGATTGCAATCGATTTGGTCAAGCAAGCGGACATTGTGGTGGAAAATTTCCGTCATGGTGTGGCCACGCGTCTCGGGTTGGATTACGAACAGCTTATAAAAATCAATCCTAATCTCATCTATTGTAGTGTGACCGGCTTTGGTCAAACCGGACCGTGGAATAAAAAGACGGCTTATGATCTGGTTATTCAAGCGGTGACTGGGGCCTTGTCGGTTACGGGCGAGCCGGGACGGCCACCTGCGAAAATGGGCTTGCCGTTGGCCGATGAAATGTCGTCATTGTTTGCGGGCATCGCGATGTTGGCTGGCGTTGAGTTGCGCGAACGCACGGGGCAGGGTTGTTACCTGGATATGTCTATGTTTGATGCGGGCATTTCCATGCTGAGCTATATGGCAAATATTTACTTTGCGACGGGCGACAGCCCAACCGCGCAAGGGTCATCGCATCCAACAATTTATCCATATAATGCGTTCGCGACAGCTGATAAATATATCGTGGTGGCGCCGTTCACCAATGCGTTCTGGAAAAAATTCTGCCAGGTTATCGATCGTGCTGATTTAGCGGATGATCCTAAGTATAAATCATTCGCGGAACGCTTGGCCAACCGGCAGGAGTTGGCGGCGATTATCGATCCCATTATGAAAACCAAACCGTCGGCGATCTGGTTGGCCGCCTTGGATAAGGGCGATGTGCCGAACGGTGAGGTTTCAGATATTCAAGAGGCTATCGAGGGCGAGCAAACCAAAGCCCGTGGTATGGTTGTGGAAATGGATCATCCTGTTTGTGGTCCATTGCGTACGTTGGGGACGCCGTTTCATATTTCCTATGCCGACGGCACGGCTTTTGAGCCACGTTATCAAGCACCGCCTGTGGTCGGTCAACATACATCATCGATCCTGCAAACTTTATTGAACTATGATCCGGTACAGGTTGCTAAACTGACTGCGGAAAAGGTCGTTCGCGTTTCCGAGACGCCAGGTGTAACCCCGGTTCCGCCGCGCCCGGACGCTGATCCGAGTAAGCTTGTGCCGAAAACCAATCAAATGCCGTTGACTGGGATTAGGGTCTTGGATCTGACCCGGATGTTGGCCGGGCCCTATGGCACTTTGATTTTGGCCGACCTCGGTGCGGATGTTATCAAAATTGAGGAGCCGCGGATTGGCGACCCGACCCGTCGCAACATACCAATGGTTGGTGATGAAAGCACTTATTTCATGGCGCTTAACCGCGGCAAGCGCAGCATTACGCTGGATCTGAAAACTGAGGAAGGCCGCGGGCAATTTCTGACGCTTGTGAAAGAGGCCGATGTGGTGGTTGAAAATTATCGCCCTGGGGTCATGCAACGCTTGGGGCTGTCGTATCAAGATTTGTGCAAGGTGAAGCCCGATATTATTTTGTGTTCGATTTCCGGTTATGGTCAGACTGGGCCTTTGAAGCACAAAATCAGTTTTGATCTCGTCAATCAAGCCATGGCCGGGATCATGTCGGTCACCGGTGAAGAAGGCCGCCCACCGGTCCGGATCGGTTTACCTGCGGGTGATTTGGCGGGAGGAATTTTCGGTGCTTTGGGCATTCTCGCGACATTGTTCGGTCGTCGCCGCACCGGACGTGGCGCACATATTGATATCGGTTTGCATGATTTGTTAGTGTCTTTGTTGGGATATGTGGCACAGTTGTATTTCACGACTGGCGAAGTGCCAGGGCCGGTTGGATCCGGTCATCACCATATCGCCCCTTATCGTGCGTTCGAAGCCAAGGACGGGTATTTTGTGATTGCGGCTTTTACCCAGATATTCTGGTTAAAATTTGTGAAAACAATGAATATGCCAGAATTGGCGGAAGATCCGCGTTTTGCCGACATCACCAGTCGCAAACATAACAAACTGGCTCTTTATGAAATCATCGATCCGATTTTTCCGACCAAAACGGTGGATGAATGGGTGGAAATTTTCCGTGTCGGTGATGTTCCCGCCGCACGGATGAATACCGTTGGCGAGGCATTGGAATGCGAACAAGCGGTGGTGCGCGACATTGTGTTTTCTTACGACCATCCGACGGTTGGTACCATGCGAACGGCAGGCACTCCGTTTATTGCTGATGGCCGCCCTTGGCGGACACTGGTGCCGCCGCCAATCTTGGGGCAACATAACGATGAGATTTTAGGTCCGTTGCAGAATACGGAGGCCGTGTTGACTGTGGAATAATAAGGATAAAAACACAGAGGACCAGGGAGAGATGAGGGCCAATGATGCTTGATATGCTTAATCTAGACAAAACCGCAGTACTTGTGATGGATTACCAAAATCTTTTGGTCCAGGGTTATGTTAAAGAACCAGATGCATATCTGAAAAAGCTCAGCGCATTGTTAGATAAAACGCGGGACCGGAAAGTGCCGGTCATCTATGTAATGGTTGGCTTCCGGCCCGGTTACCCTGAGGTTAGTGATAACAATAAAATATTCTCAGGCGTGCGAGCAGGTGGGCGGCTTCAATTGACTGATCCGCAGTCTGCCATACCAGATGCTATTGCGCCGCGGGATGGTGATGCGATTGTCGTCAAACATCGGATCAGCGCGTTCGAGGGCACGGATCTCGCAATGCTGCTGCGATCATATCAATGCGATACCTTGGTGATGTTCGGCATCGCGACCAGTGGTGTGGTTTTGTCGACGGTGCGTCAGGGCGGCGATCTCGATTATAAAATGATCGTGCTGTCGGACTTGTGTCATGACAACGATCAGGACGTGCATAGCTTTTTATTGGAAAAGCTGCTTCCACGCCAGGCGGACATTACGACGTCGGATAAGTTTCTCGCAATTTTGTAGGATCACGCGTGATCAATCTATCTAGTTTTATACGATTTCATGCGTTGCGCACACCGCAATCGGTCGCGATGACTTATGGCGACACGGCCATTTCCTATGAAGACTTTTATCAGCGGATTATTCATCTTGCAGGCTGGATGTCTGATCGCGGCATCGGAGTAGGCGACGTTGCCGCGGTGTTGATGAAGAATAGTCCGGCTTTTCTCGACATTGCTTTTGCGGCGAGCCATCTGGGCGCGGTTTTTCTACCCATAAATTATCGATTGTCGTGGAATGAAGTGGACTACATTCTGGCTGATTCCAGCGCCAAACTGGTTTTTATCGATCACGAACTTCATGGCGTGGATAGAAAGACACAGGCCGACGTATTTGTGATTGATGAGCCGGCGCAAAAAAATACGTTGGTTTTTAGTGCGGCGGCAAAGCCTGCGCTGATGACGGATCGCAAGCCTACGGACTTATTTCGGTTGATGTATACCTCCGGCACGACGGATCGTCCAAAAGGAGTGATGCACAGTTATGAAAACTTCTATTGGAAAAGCGCGGATCACACGATCGTTCTCGGATTAAGCAAGGACACGCGGTTGTTGATAACGGGCCCGCTTTACCATGTGGGGGCGTTTGATTTGCCGGGGATCGCCGTGCTATGCCAGGGTGGCATGCTTGGTTTGTTGCGTGAGTTTGAACCAAGGGCTGTGTTATCGTTGATCGCTAAAGAGAAGCTGACAGCGGCTTGGTTGGCGCCGGTGATGACCAGTGCCTTGTTGTCCTGTGAAGATCGCCATAGCTATGATGTCAGCAGTTTGATATGGGCCATCGGCGGCGGTGAACGAACGCCGGAACAACGTATTCGGACGTTTAGTGATTACTTTGTCAACGCCCGCTATATTGATGCGTATGGGTTAACGGAAAGCTCGAGCGGCGACACGTTCATGGAAGCTGGACGAGAGATTGAAAAAATTGGCTCGACCGGGCGCGCAACCCCCCATGTTGAAATTACCATCCGGGATGACGCGGGTGCGGCTGTGGTTGACGGCGAAACCGGTGAGATTTGCCTGAAAGGTCCGAAAATATTCAAAGGATATTGGCTGGATCCAGCAAAGACCAAGAATTCTTTTTTTGATGATTGGTTCCGTACGGGAGATATGGGGCACCTGGATGCGGATGGGTTTCTTTATATTACCGACCGTAAGAAGGATATGATTATTTCCGGCGGCGAAAATATCGCCTCTTCTGAAGTCGAACGCGTTATCCAGATGATGACAGAAGTCGCCGAGGTGGCTGTCGTTGGTAAGCCTGACCCGCGTTGGGGCGAAACCCCTGTTGCCATTGTGGTTTGTAAGGCCGGCCAGACCTTGAATCTTGCGGGTTTAGATGCACATTGCCGTGCTCACTTGGCGGCGTTTAAAGTTCCGAAACAGTTGGTGTTACGGGATTTTTTGCCAAGGAATCCATCAGGAAAAGTTTTGAAAAGAGAGTTGCGGGACCAGTTTTAATATCCATTGTTTTTAAAAGAATATGGTGTCTTTCTTATGGAGATAAGGTGATGAATTTATTAAATGGGAAAGTTGTTTTGGTGACCGGCGCCGGTCGTGGCAACGGAGCGGCGATTGCCAAGGGATTGGTGCAATATGGCGCCCGCATTATTGTGACAGATATAGATGGTGAGACCGCAGCACAGACTGTTGATGATATAAAAGCTGCGGGTGGCGAGGCTTGGTCATTCATTATGGACGTTGCCGATCTTGATCAATGTCGGGCCGTGGCTGATCAAATCAAGTCAGCCGTCGGACCAATAAATGTTTTGGTCAATAATGCCGGTGTACTACGCCGCGATAGTATCGATGCGCCGGAAGCGCGCGAAGCCTGGGATCTTTGCATGAATGTCAACGCGACCGGGGTGTTCAATGCCACCTTGGCCTTTATTCCGCATTTGCGTGAAACAAAGGGTAATATTATCAATATGGCATCGATTACCGGCTTTGCTGCTGTCCGGACATTCCCCGGATATTGTGCGTCTAAAGCGGCTGTGATTTCGATGACCCGTGGATTTGCAGGAAAGTTGGCGCCCGATGGTATTCGGGTGAACGCCATTGCTCCTGGTCCTTTTGCAACGCCGATGACCGAACAAACGCGATCGAACACCCAAGCCAACAGTTATATGGAAGGCCGCATTTTGTTAGGCCGGTTTGGTCAGCCCGAAGAAATCGTTGGCCCCGTAGCTTTCATGGCGTCTGATATGGCGAGTTTCGTGACGGGGGAAACATTGGTTGTTGATGGTGGTGTGTTATCGGAATAAAAAAAGGGGAGCTTAGCTCCCCTTTCATATTTATAGGTATGTGTTCTACGCTACTTGTCGCATCGTGTCGGGCATAGCCGGACCCATTGGGCGCTGTCCGGCAAATTGCAGACGTCGCATTCTGCGACCAAAACCTTGATAATCTTTGATGGCTTGGTGCAAGGTGCAGCGATTATCCCAAATGCCGACTGTTCCGGTCTCCCAGCGCACGCGACACGTATGCTCCGCACGTGTGGCGTGTTTGATCAGCATATCCAATACAGCTTTGCTTTCAGGCTCGGTCCAATCTTTAAATGCATAACTATAGGGGCCTGTTACGCCCAGAATTCTTTTGCCGGTTTCTGGATGAATTTGAATAAGCGGATGCTCGCCTTCTTTGCTTAAGGCCGCAAGATCGTATTTCATCGCTTTGTTGCCTTGCTGGCTTTTGAGATAATCAGCGCCGCCTGCGGCTTTACTGATGAGAATCAAGGGCTCCAAAGCTTTTTTCAGACCTTCAGATAAATTCTCATACGCTAGGTGCAGATTGCAAAATTGGGTATCACCGCCCCATGGCGGTGCTTCAAGACAATAAAGCAAGGATCCCGCAACCGGTCGTTCCAACCATGGGGCGTCTGCATGCCAATCCTCTCCCACAACCTTAACGCTTTTATCTTCGTCGGGGCGTCGTTCAACGGCGATCATGTTGGGGTGGCCTTCGACAGGGGTTACGAATTCGTGGGGTTGAAGGGGGGCAAATCGTTCTGCCCAGTGTTCAAACTGTGCGTCGGTCAATGTTTGATTGCGGAAATAGATGACGTGGAAATCCAGCAAGGCTTTTCTGACTTCAGCGAAAACGGTGTCGTCCACCCCCTTTGCGATGTCGAGATCAAGGATTTCCGCGCCGCCTGCGCCGCTTAGTGGTCTTACATGGACGTGTTTGTAATCAGGATGATACATAGAAATGCCCTTTGAACTAAAGTTTATAGGCCAGGAAATCCTTTGCGAATCGGATCGGAGCCATCCCAGCCGACAGCAGCCTGCTCGATCGCGGTGTATATATTTTTCCGGATAGGCGTGATGTCGGCAAGTTCCAGACAAATGTCGGGAAAGTCTGGGTGGCAGAGATAGGCTAGTCTACCCAGTGCCGATGAACTAGTTTGCACAATATCATAACCATGTTGCAGGGCTTCGTTTTGGGATGCCGTTACATCATCGACCCAAACGCAAAGATGCTGCACTTGCGCTTGAAGTGGATACTTTGACAAAAACTCTTGGTATACAGATGGGGCATCGTTGGTTTGTTCAATAAATTCGAACTGCATCGCGCCACTGTTGGCGATCCCGGCGACTAAGGTGATATCTACGATCTGACCACGATAGTGACAGCCTTTCACTGCGACGGCGGGCTCATAATACCACGGGCCTATCCCGAACTTTTCAGCGAAATGGGTCATAGATGCTTGTAAGTCTTTGGTGATGAATGCCACCTGCCGAATTTTTCCAACCATAAACGGAGTCAGTTGAGGCAGGGGCGTTTGCTGATGAGTTTTGCCCATTAAGCCGCCCGATATGAATGATTTTGAGAATTATGATATTTTTAAAAGGGTCTGTAAAGGATAAGTTTGTAAAATATTCAATATAAAGAAAATATAATTTTTATAGTGAATAAATATGCATTAAAATTGTGAATATAAGAATTATTTTATCGTTTTATATTTCATTATTCTTTATTGTGAATTTAAAATTTTGATTTATTTTTTGATGTTTTTTCAGGTGAGAAATACCCGTCGGGGCTGTAAAAGTATGATAATTAAAGGGTCCATATATATTGCCTTATCTAGGATGATGGTGCTGCAATGAAAACGGCAAAGCGAAAGCAGGCAGAACAGCAAATGACTTCAGGTAAGCTGGTTGGCGCATTGTCGGCTGGCTTGAAGGTGTTAAATTTTCTGGTTCGGGCTGAGGCCCCGGTTGGGGTCAGTCGTGTGGCGCGGGAGCTCGGGCTTAGCCCAAGCACATGTTTTAACTTACTTCGCACGCTTGTGCATGAGCGTTTGGTCGAGTTTAACCCCGACAAAAAAACATATGTCATCAGTTTTGGTCTTTTGGCGCTGGCCAAGGGTGTGTTCGAGCGTGATCAGTTCATAAAATTCCTGCGTCCGCGTTTGGAGCGGATTGCTTCGTCGCATCGGGTTACCGTTACGCTGTGGCATCGCGTCGGCGATGAGCGCGTGGTGCTTGTGGATCGTGTGGATGCGGCCGCGGCGGTTCGGGTGCATATGAGCATTGGCCAGCGATTACCGTTGTTTGTGGGGGCTTTGGGGCGCTGTTTTGCGGCCTTTGAGGGTATGCCGCGCGATAAAGTGCGACGGCAATTTGATATGTTGCGATGGGAAAGTCCGCCAGATTTTGAGGATTACTGGCAAGATATTCAGAATACCCGGGAATGCGGGTATGCGGTGGATCGTGATAATTTTGTGCGGGGGATCACGATCATCGCGGCTCCGTTGTTAAATGACGCAGGGGCGCCGACCATGGCCATCAGTGCCATTGGCTTTAGTGGTCAATTCACGGATGACTCTATTGCGGCTTTGGCTAACGACATGCGCAGTAATCTGGTCGATGTGCGGCTTAGTAATTTGGTAGACGCTTAGGCATCCTTGTTCGCGTCGTAATGACTGTACTCTAGCGATTCCTGTCTTTCGATATTTTCTGGCTAGGTGGCAAACGAGCTTTGCCGGCCTGGTTTCGCTATTTCTAAATAATAGGAACTGTTGGGTGGGGCTGCTTGCCGCATACATATGTTGTTTTCAATAAAGAAAGAGTTTTCACAAAAAAATCATTTTCAATGTTGACCTTCTTTCCATATGGCAGGAT